>CAZPMD010000125.1:0-11324 GCA_964587395.1 uncultured Hyphomicrobiales bacterium | reverse complement strand
CTGGGGGCCCTGGCCCCACGGACCGCGGGGTCCGCCGCCGCCACCGCCACCGCTGCTGCCGCCGCCCCATGGGCCGCCGCCGCCTTGATTGTTCCACGGCATGAACTGTCCTCGCTCAGGTGCACGGCCACAGCCGTACTGGCGCCTCGAGGCGCCGAAAGGTATGATCGGATATAGAAGACCACCACGCTGCTTTCAACGCGGCATACTGATGAGGAGCCGGCGTGATGGCGGATTGGTGAACCTTCCGCGCCGCGGCTAACGGCTCCAGGACGCCATTTGGCCGGAAACGCGCACCCTGCGGCGTTCAGCCGCTGGTTCGGCGATACTCCACGATGCGGAAGGCGTGGTCGTTCCCGGGGTCGGCGGGATGGGCAGAGAGCTCCCTGCTCCGCCAGTGCGCAGCATCGATGGCGGGGAAGAAGGCATCGGCCTCGGGCGATGCATCGACATGGGTGATGACCAGCCTCGCGGCGCGCGGCAGCGCCTGAGCGTAGATGTCGGCGCCGCCGAGGACCGCGATCTCGGGGGCACCCGACCGCAGCGCCTCGGCATGGGCGATCGCGAGGGCCTGATCCAGCGAACTCGTGACCACGGCTCCGGGCAGCGACAGGCCGGGCTGGCGCGAGGCGACGATGTTGAGCCGCTTCGGCAGGGGCCTGCCTCCGAAACTCTCGAAGGTCTTGCGGCCCATGACAAGCGGCAGGCCTGCCGTCGCGGCCCGGAAATGGGCCATGTCGGCTTTCAGCCGCCACAGCAGGCGGTTGTCGCGGCCGATGGCGCCGTTGGCGGCGATCGCGGCGATCATCAGGATGGGTGTCACGCTGCCTCCGGGCGGCGGTCGCCCCCCGGGACCGGCGCGCCGGATCGCTAGCATGGATCGCCGAGAGGCGCGACAAGGGACACCATCAGCGCCGACGCGCCATCGGTCAGCCGTGGCCCGGCGACCGGGCCGAGGTGTGACCGCGGGTCTTCCACAGCGAGAAGACAACACCACCGGCAATGAGCAACAGGGTCACACCCAGCGAGATGGCGGGGTCGACCTTGCCGACGATCTGGTTCCAGAAGATCTTGCCGCCGATGAAGACGAGGACGATGGCCAAGGCGAACTTCAGGTACTCGAAGCGATGCACCATCGCGGCGAGGGCGAAGTAGAGCGCCCTGAGTCCGAGGATGGCCATGATGTTGGCGGTGAAGACGATGTAGGTGTCGGTGGTGATGGCGAAGATGGCTGGCACCGAGTCCACCGCGAAGACGAGATCGGCGAGGTTGATGACGACCAGCGCGAGGAACAGCGGCGTGGCATAGCGCGCCAGTTTGCCGGTCTCCGGATCGGTCTTCATGACGAAGAAGTTGGGGCCATGCAATTCCTGGGTGACGCGCATGCGCGACGACAGGAAGCGGACGACCGGATTGGCGGAGACGTCCTGCGAGGCCTCGCCGACGACAAGCATCTTGATGCCGGTGGCGATGAGGAAGGCGCCGAAGATGTAGAGCACCCACTCGTACTGCTGCACCAGGGCCGCACCGAGAGCGATCATGATGCCGCGTAGCACCAGCACGGCGAGGATGCCCCAGAGCAGCGCCCGGTACTGATATCTCGCGGGAATGGCGAAATAGCCGAAGATGATCGAGATGACGAAGACGTTGTCGATCGACAGCGCCTTCTCCAGGGCATAGCCGGTGAAGTACTCGATGCCCGAGGTTGGCCCCATCGACCACCAGATCCACACGCCGAAGGCTACGGCAATCGCGATGTAGAAGGCGGACAGGACGAGACTCTCGCCGACGCCCAGTTCCTTGTCCTCCTTGTGCAGGACACCGAGATCGAAGACCAGCAGGGCCCCGACGATCACGAGGAAGACCAGCCAGAGCCAAGCCGGCTTGCCGAGGAAGTCGCTGGTCAGGAATGCGACGAGAAGGTCCATCGTGATCTCTTTGCGCGAGGGGTAATCGACACGTCCGGGGGACCGCCCCCGGCGTCATGGTCGTCGCCGGTCGTCGGCAACGCGCCGGCCTCAGTGGGAGAGCAGGACCGGCAGGCGCGGATGGGAGACGACAGTCTTCGTCGCCCCACCGAGGACGAAGTCACGCAGGCGCGAATGGCCGTAGGCACCCATGACGAGAAGACCGAGGCCCTGCTGCACTGCGTAGTCGTCGAATACCTGGCCGATCGGACGGCCGGCAGCGGCCTCCTCGTCGAGTACCGCCTCAACGCCGTGACAGGCGAGATGGCGGGCCAGTTCCGCTCCGGAGAGCCCCGACGACAGCCGCTTCTCATGCGTCACCGTCAGCACCCTGACGGTCTTCGCCCGCCTCAGGATCGGCATGGCATCGGCAACCGCGCGGGACGCCGGACGGCTGAAGTCCCAGGCGATGCCGACCGTATCCAGGACGGGCGGCGACACTCTCCCGGGCATCTCGGGGAAGATCAGCGTCGGCCGGCCCGAACCGAAGATGACGGACTCGGCGATGAACTGCTGCATCCCCATCTCCTCGCTGATCGGGATCAGCGTGAGGTCCCGCGTCCGGGCATGGTCGGTGACGACGCCGCCGAGTTGCGAACTCTGGCAGGAGGCAATCACATGGCCGTGCTGGACGCCGTGCCCGGCGGCGGCGGCCGCGAAGTCGGCGACAAGTGCACGGGTGCTGGCCTCGCTCTTCTGGCGTTCGGCGGCGACCATGGCCGGCACGTCGAGCAGCCGATTGGCCAGGGGGTTGCCGACATGCGGCAACTCGATGTTGACGGCCAGCGCCGTAAGCGACGCCTCGAGCGACCGGGCCATGTTCACGGCCCACGCGATGGTGGAGGCCGGCGTCGCCTCGGGGTAGCTGTTCAGATGCAACAGGACATCCTTGAAGGCCATCACTAATCCTCGTCTTGCCGGTTCTCCCTCGCGCCGCGGCCACTGCGGATGGTGGCTGGCAAGGATGGGAAGGCGGCAGAACATGACCTTGAACGTCCGTCGAAAAAAGCAGATAATTCGTGCTCATATGATCGGAAAAAACTGCGAGTAGGACGATCAGGCCGTGCTCAACTTCAAGCAGCTCCACTACTTCTGGCGGGTCGCGAAGGCCGGGAGCATCGCCCGGGCGGCGGGCCAGCTCAGACTCGCGCCACAGACCATCAGTGCGCAGATCGGCACGCTGGAGGGGGCACTGGGGGCCGAACTGTTCCGTCGGGTGGGGCGCAGGCTGGAACTGACGGCGGCAGGAGAACTGACGTTGTCCTACGCCGAGGAGATCTTCCAGATCGGTCGCGAACTGGAAGCCAACCTGCGCAACCAGGCTGACAGCAGGGACATCTTGTTCCGGGTGGGGGTCGCGGACGTGGTGCCCAAGTCCATCGCCTATCGGCTGCTCTCGCCGGGTCTGACATGCGGCGGACGCGTGCGCCTCGTCTGCCGCGAAGACAAGCTGGAGCGGCTGTTCGCGGAGATCGCGGTGCACCGGCTCGATCTCGTCATTGCCGACCGGCCACTGCCTGCGGCGCTCGGGGTCAAGGGCCACAGCCACTCCCTTGGCCGCACCGGCCTCGCGTTCTTCGCGATCCCGGAACTGGCCGCGCGCTATCGCCCGGGCTTCCCGCAGTCGCTGAGCGGCGCCCCGATGCTGATCGCCGGCGAGGGCTCGACCATGCAGATGGGGTTGACGCGCTGGTTCAGCGACCATGCGATCGAGCCGCAAATCGTCGGCGAGTTCGAGGACAGCGCCCTCATGAAGGCCTTCGGCAAGGCCGGCATCGGCCTCTTCCCGGCGCCGACGATCCTGGCCGAGGAGATCGAAGCGCAGTTCGGTGCCGTGCAGATCGGCCGGGCCGAAGGCCTGTCGACCGAGTATTTCGCCATCTCCGTCGAGCGGAAGCTGACACACCCCGCCGTGCTCGCCATCAGCGAGGCCGCCAGGGCCGCGCGGGCCCTCTAGGGGACCGGATGGCGTCGGAATGACGTTGCGGCCCGCCCGCAACGGCGATGTGGAGGCCTCGCCTCAATAAGACCGACCGCCATGGTCGGTCGATGCGGGTTCAGCCGGGATCGACGAGGCCAGCCTTCCAGGGCAACCGGACGTCAGTCGCCCGTCTCATATCGCAGCCACTTGGCGCCGAGGGCAGAACCGGCATCGATGCCCATTCGCTCCGCGAGCGCCAGCGTGAAGCCGAGAACGTCGGCCAATTCGCGTGCCAGCGCTTCGCGTGCCTCATCCCCGTGAAGCCTGTGGCGGGAGCGGCCCGTGCCGGCGAGATAGGCCTGGGTCAGTTCGCCAAGCTCCTCCTGCAGCTTGAACATGATCCAGTCCTCGCCGGGCTCGATCGCGAACTGCGTCTCATAGAGCCGGCTGACCCGCTCGACCCGAAGCTGGAGGGCCTTCAGCTCGGCTGTCACACCGCCACCGGCGCCTTGATGGCGGGATGCGGGTCATAGCCGCTCAGCGTGAAATCCTCGAAGGTGAAGGCGAAGAGGTCCGTCACGGCCGGATTCAACTGCATGACCGGCAGGGCCCGCAAAGGCCGGGTGAGCTGCAGCTCGGCCTGCTCGACATGGTTCGTGTAGAGGTGAGCGTCGCCCAGCGTGTGGACGAAGTCGCCCGGCTTCAGGCCGCTGACCTGCGCCAGCATGAGGGTCAGCAGCGCGTAGGAGGCGATGTTGAAGGGCACGCCGAGGAAGATGTCGGCAGAGCGCTGGTAGAGCTGGCAGGAGAGCCGGCCCTCCGCGACGTAGAACTGGAACAGGCAATGGCAGGGCGGCAGCGCCATGGCCTCGACGTCGGCGGGGTTCCAGGCCGAGACGATGAGGCGGCGGGAGTCCGGGTTCTTGCGCAGCATGGCGACGAGGTTGGAGATCTGGTCGATGGTGCGGCCGTCGGGGGCGGCCCAGGAGCGCCACTGCTTGCCGTAAACCGGGCCGAGATTGCCCTCGGCATCGGCCCATTCGTCCCAGATGCTGACGCCGTTGGCCTTGAGATAGGCGATGTTGGTATCGCCCTTGAGGAACCACAGCAGTTCGTGGACGATCGACTTCAGGTGCAGCTTCTTGGTGGTGACCATCGGAAAGCCCTCCGACAGGTCGAAGCGCATCTGGTGGCCGAAGACCGACAGCGTCCCGGTTCCCGTGCGGTCGTCCTTGCGCGCGCCGTGCCTGAGCACATGCTCCATCAGGTCGTGGTACTGGCGCATCGCGGCCTCCGGCGGGGCGAATCCGAGAACGGAGCTTATAGCGCGGAAAGCGGTCCCCTGGCAGCAGGACAAGCCTCGCGGCGCCGCGATCCCCACATGAAAGCGGAGGATCAGCGCAGGATGCGCGGCCAGTTCCGGTCGGCAGCGGCGACGAAGCCCGGCACGTCCGTCAGCCAGGTGCGATGGACGCGGGCATCGTAGTTGAAGAACAGCCGCCCCTCGACGATACGCCAGTGCCGGGGATCGCCCGAAGCTCGGTAGCCCTGCGAGGCGGCCCAGGAGCAATGGCCGCCATAGGCCGGAGCGTAGCGGGCCGGATCGGTGGCGAAGGCGTCGCGCGCCTCCGCACTGGCAAAGCGCCAGGTGGCATCCTTCCAGCGGTGGGTGAAGCGGGCATCGCCCTGAACGGGGCGCCCCTCGCGGTGAAAGGCGACCACGTCGAAGCCCTCTGCCGCGACGTTCGACAGGGTGCCCGTATAGACCTCGGGACCGGCCACGGCAGAGACGACGGAAAGCGCGACGCAAGCCGCCGCGAGGAGCGGGCCGAAGGCGCGACGGGAGAGGCTGGCATGGGTCGACATGGGCGAACCTTCGCTGCGGACGAGGGCAGGTCTTGCCCTCCGACAGCACCTACGGCTCCTGATGCCGGGGTGTTACGCCTCGCCGAAACGCAACCGGCGGCGCCCAGGGGACGCCGCCGGCAGGAGATGGTCCGCGCGCGAGGCGGGCGACGATCACTCGACGAAGACGGTCTCGCGCTTCTTGGTGATCGAGGGCAGGAAGGAGATCAGCATCAGGATCACCGCGATGGCGATCAGCGCCGCCGAGATCGGGCGGTTGACCACGTCGACGAAGACCGACCAGTCGCCACGCGACATCAGGATCGAACGGCGCAGATACTCCTCCATCAGCTTGCCGAGCACGAAACCGAGCAGCAGAGGTGCGACCTCGAAGCCCATCTTGATGAAGGCGTAGCCGACCAGGCCGAAGAAGGCGGTGATCATGACGTCGAAGGGGTTGTTGTTCACCGAGTAGATGCCGATGCAGCAGAACATCAGGATCGAGGGGAACAGCATGCGGTAGGGCACCTTGAGCAGCTTCACCCAGATGCCGATCATCGGCAGGTTGATGACGAGCAGCATGAGGTTGCCGATCCACATCGAGGCGATCATGCCCCAGAAGAGATCGGGACGCTTCTCCATCACCTGCGGACCCGGCACGATGCCGTGGATGGTCATGGCGCCGACCATCAGGGCCATGACGGCATTGGGCGGGATGCCCAGCGTCAGCAGCGGGATGAAGGAGGTCTGGGCGCCGGCATTGTTGGCGCTTTCCGGACCGGCGACGCCTTCGATCGCGCCCTTGCCGAAGCGGGACGGATCCTTGGCCATCTTCTTCTCGATCGTGTAGCTGGCGAAGGGGCCGAGAACGGCGCCGTTGCCCGGCAGGATGCCGAGGGCCGCACCGATGCCGGTGCCGCGCAGCACAGGCAACATCGACTGCTTCATCTCCGCCCAGTTCGGCAGGAGGCTGCCGATCTTGTTCTTCAGGACGTCGCGCGTCTCAGGGCTCTCCAGGTTCCGGAGAATCTCGGCGAAGCCGAACATGCCCATGGCGATGGTGGCGAAGTCGATGCCGTCCGACAGCTCGGGCCAGGAGAAGGTCATGCGGTCGGCGCCGGTCTCGAGGTCCTGGCCGACGGTGGACAGCATGAGGCCGCAGAGCACCATGGCGATGGCCTTGACCACCGAACCGCGGGCGAGCACGACGGCGAAGATGAGGCCCATGACCATCAGCGAGAAATATTCCGCCGGGCCGAACAGGAGCGCGACGCGGGTCAGCGGCGCGGCAAGCGCAGCGATGACGATGGTCGCGACCGATCCGGCGAAGAACGAGCCGATGGCCGCGATTCCGAGGGCAGCGCCGGCGCGGCCGTTGCGGGCCATCTGGTGACCGTCGAGCACGGTGACGACCGAGGTCGCCTCACCGGGGATGTTGACGAGGATCGCCGTGGTCGAGCCGCCGTACTGCGCGCCGTAATAGATGCCGGCGAGCATGATGAGTGCGCCGACCGGATCGAGACCGAAGGTGATCGGCAGCAGCATGGCGATGGTGGCGATCGGGCCGACGCCCGGCAGCACTCCGATCAGCGTGCCGATCATGCAGCCGAGGAAACAGAGGCCGAGATTCTTGATCGTGAGGGCGACGCCGAAGCCGAGCGCCAGATTGGTGAACATATCCATGTGACGCGCCTTACCAACCGGCCCAGGGGGCGACCGGAATCGGCAGCCGCAGCGCAACCTTGAACAACAGGATGCAGAAGGCCGTCATCGCGGCCGCGAAGATGATCGTCTGCTTCCAGTTGCGCTCCGTGGAGGCGAGGCTCGCGACGACAAGGGTCAGGGGACCGGCGACCATCAGGCCGAGCGGCGGCAGGATGTCGGTGCGGCCGACGCCGGGAATGTTGAGGGTGGTGCCACGGATGGTCATGGCGAACAGCAGCACGGCGCCGAGGACGAAGATGGGACCACGGATCGCCCAGGCCTCGAGGCGCGGTCCGACCACGGTGAGCGCCTGAACGATGATGATGACGCCAACGGCCATCAGCAGGAAGGACAAGCCGCGCGGGAAGGAACCCGGACCGAGATTCGCGCCGCGGCCGCCGGTCAGGTTCGACGACGCCCACAGGCAGAACAGCCCGAAGGCGATGATGAAGAGCCCGGCGAACATATCCTGCGGACTCTTGACCAGACCACGCGTTTCCGCAGCCACACTACCGTTGTCTTCCTGCATCGTCTCCCCACTCCAGCACACCGTTCACGTTGACCGTTCCGGCCCTGGTGCTGTTGCGCGCGGATGACATCATGTCAACTGCGGGAACACAAGCGCAGCGGGACGTCGGTTCAGCAGAAAAAGCGGGTAACCAGGGTCCGTAGAACCACCTGTTCAGGCTGCCGGCGCCTTCAGCGCGCGATAGTGGTTCAGCACGAACAGCCGGATGGAGGATGACAGATTGCCGTGAGCACGGTCCCCGTCGATGCGGCCGACGAGTTCCGACAGTGTCTCCCGCCTTTCGGCCGCGATCTCCTTCAGAGCGTTCCAGAACTCGTCTTCGAGACTGACGCTGGTCTTGTGGCCCTCGACCACGATCGAACGCTTGACGACATGGCTCTTCATGAATTCTCACTCCGAGCGCTTGTGACCATCCAGCCGCTTCAACTCCAGCGCTTCGCGCGCCTCTTCGAGTTTCCGGTCAGCGGCAGGACGGCCGAAGCGCAGACGATTGGCCTCGGCGAGACGGTCGTCGTCCCGGCGGACCTTGCGTTTGCGCTCGCGCTTCAAATTAACGACATCACCCATGGCATTATTCCAAAATGCATCAGGCCGAGCGGGGTTCCCTGACGCGAACCCCGGCGACCGCAAAATCGGACAAACATTTCGCGACGCAATTGAGGCCGTGAACTTTCTATCGGGCCCCCGCGTCGATGGAAACCTTCCCTCGGTACCGCCATCGCCGCGAAACCAGCCTGAGGCCCGCCATCACCGATGACAGGCCTTCATCCGGTGGGATCAACCAGCCCGCCGGACAATGGCATGCCCTGCCGGAATGGCCAATCGCACGACGCCAGTGCCGTCCGGCGGCCTATTTCTTGCGAAACTTGTCGAGGCTCACGACCTCGGCGCCCGAGGTACGACCATCGGCGCCTTCGGCCGTCGCCTCCGCATCGCCGGCAACGGGCGCTGCCGACGAACCCGCCTTTGCCGGGGCCACGGGCACCGCAGCGGGCGTTTCGGCCGGGCCACTAGGAGCGGAGGGAGAGACTTCCCTCACGCCGAGATCGGCTCGCTCGCCCTCGGCGCCGGCAACCTCGAACTGCAGACCGAACTGGACCGATGGATCGAAGAAGCCCTTGATGGCCTCGAACGGAACGAAGAGCCGCTCCGGAATGCCGCCGAAGGACAGGCCCACCTCGAAGGCGTAGTCGGTGACGACGAGGTCCCAATACTGATGCTGGAGGACGACCGTCATCTCCAGCGGGTACTTCTCGCGCATGCGGCTGGACAGCCGGACGCCGGGGGCCCGCGTATCGAAGGTGATGTAGAAATGGTGCTCGCCGGGCAGCCCGTCGCGGGCGGCATCGACGAGGACGCGGCGGACGACGCCGCGCAGGGCTTCCTGGGCCAGAAGATCGTAACGGATATGGTCTGTCGGCATGTGCTGGACGATCGCGCAATGCGACCGGACACCCTCTGTCGCGCGGCCCGGGACAAGATCTCCCGCCCGTCGCGCGATGAACAGGGGAAGTGGAGGCTTCTGTTGCCAGGTGCCTCCGAACCCCGCCTTACAGTGCTACCCGCAAGGACTTGATTTCGGTACTATTACCGCATTACGCGGCAACGGCCACCGGAGCATAGTTGTCGTTGGCAACTATTGAGACGGCCCGATAACGGCGGAACCATGCCGAGCAAAAGCCCACCCTTTACACCCTCGTCGATCCTATTTCGCCCCCATCAGAAACGCCCTGTCCGGGCCCTTCTGGTGGAGGCGCCGGGTACTGCCCCCGGGTCCGAAAGGTTTATTGCGATGGCCGTTTATCGCCATATCCGGGTTGCCCCGGCACGACGAATATAGGGGAGCCTTGGCGCCGGCGAAAGGCCCTCAGCGACGCATGCCCGGGGCCGGCCCCACTTCGACCGGCGGCGGCAGCGGGGGCAGGATGGAGAGCGGCGCGCCGGCGGGGGGAGTAGCGGGCCTGACACCGTCGAGGGCGCGGCGCACCACGGAGGGGAGATCGCCCGGTGGCGGCGCGGCAGGCCGGGCCACGGGCCGAGGTGCCGGCACGGGGGTGGCCTCGCGCGGTGTCTCCGCGGCAGGTGCATCGGGCCGCAGGAAAAGGTCCGTCGACATTGGCCCCGGCATCGGCGGCAGCGGAATCTCGACCTGGGGCGGCGGCGTCATGGTGTAGCGCGAGAAGGCCCGCTGGCGCACCCGCTCCAGCCGGTCGCTCTCGGTCATGCGGATTCGCAGCGTCGCGCGATCGACGAGCCTGAGGCCGAGCCAGCCGGAGACGTCGTCCGTGTCGATGGTCCGCTTCGCCGCCCCTATCGTCCCATCGAAGCGCATGGCGATGACCGGCATGGTCTCGGCGTCGGGAATCGGCTCCGGAGCAATCCGGATGGCAGTGCCGATCGTGCCCTCGGCCAGGTCGGCGGTCCCCGACACGGTCAGGCGGCCTCCCGGCACGGCGAACGTCGCGATCCCCGACCGAAGGGTGAGCCCGGACCAGGTGAGGGAGGCCTCGGCCGACGATCGCGAGACCTCCCGGTCCAGGGCCTGGGCCAGGGCCGCACCGAAGGCCATGTCGGTCATCGGCCTGCCGATGTCCTGGGCCAGTTCGGCCTGCCGCGTGACGCGCGCCAGCGCGCCGGGCTCGGCGCCGGGGACAGCCCCGGCCGACCAGGCGAGACGGCCGGTGCCGTTGAGGCTCGCCACCAGCGCTGCCGGAGATGCGCCTTCGGCCGCCAGTTCCGCCGACAGGCCCAGTTCCCCGGTGGCTCCGGGCCAGGCAAGACCCGCCGGCACCTTGTCCAGCTGCAGCCTCGTCGACAGGAGCGAGCGCAGCGGCGACCTGTCGAGCCTTGCTTCAGCGGAGAGAAGCGCGGCGCCGATCCGGCCCTCGACCTTGCTCAGGGCCACCCCCTGTCCCTGCCTGACGAGACGCCCCGTGACCCCCTCCAGGGCCGGATAGCCGCCGAGCCCGATGCGGGCGATGGTGAAGCCGATTTCGGTGTCGATGCGGTCGAAGACCGTGCCGCCGAGGGCGGCTGTGGCGAACTCCCCGGCTCCCGTCTCGACCAGCCAGGCCGGCCCGGACAGGAAGGCCATGGCGGCCTCGCCGGACAGGGCCCCGAGCCTCACCTCGCCGCGGGCGGCGGTGCCGCGGCCGGAGAGGTCGGCAGAGACGGTGGTCGCGCCGAGACGGCCGTCGGCGCGCTCCGTCTTCCAGTCGGCGCCCCTGGCAGAGACCCTGAGGTCGAATGTCGCGGGCAGCGCGCCGGCGAGTTCGGCCGGCACGCCGATGAGGGGCATCAGCGCCGCGATGTCGGTCGAGCGCAGCGAGGCGGCGAGCTGCGTCTGGTCCTGCCGCCT
>CAZPMD010000124.1:0-11630 GCA_964587395.1 uncultured Hyphomicrobiales bacterium | reverse complement strand
GGCTGCCGCACGCCATGGCGGCACCGACGCCGGTGTCGGCCTATCTCCATTCCGCGACCATGGTGAAGGCCGGCGTCTTCCTGCTGGCGCGGCTGTGGCCGGTGCTCGCCGGCACGGAGATCTGGTTCCTCATCGTCGCGCCGGTCGGGCTCGCCACCATGCTGATCGCGGCGGTCATCGCCCTGTTCAGGGACGATCTGAAGGGCCTTCTCGCCTTCTCGACCGTCAGCCATCTCGGCCTCATGACCATGCTGCTCGGCCTCGGCACGCCCATGGCGGCCATGGCGGCGGTGTTCCACATCATCAATCACGCGACCTTCAAGGCCGCGCTCTTCATGAGCGCGGGCATCGTCGATCATGAGGCTGGCACCCGCGACGTCCGCCGCCTTGGCGGTCTTCTTGTCCTGATGCCGGTCACGGGGACGCTGGCCCTCCTCGCCGCTGCGTCCATGGCCGGCGTGCCGCTGCTCAACGGCTTCCTGTCGAAGGAGATGATGCTCGAGGAGGCGGCGCACACGCGATATGCCGGTCTGCCGCTCCTCTTCCCCGTGCTCGCGACCCTCGCGGCGGTCTTCTCCGTCGCCTACTCCGTCCGCTTCGCCATCGGCACCTTCCTCGGCCCGCAGCGCCACGACTATCCGCACCATCCGCATGATCCGCCGGCCGGCATGTGGCTGCCCGTGGCGGTGCTCACCGCGCCGGTGATCGCCATCGGCCTCTTCCCGGAGCAGGTCGCAGGGCCCCTGGTGCGCCTGGTGGCAGGGGCCGTCGTCGGCGGGCCGCTGCCGGACTATCACTTCGCCCTGTGGCACGGGTTCACGCCGGCGCTCGCCATGAGCCTCGTCGCCTTCGCCGGCGGCGCCCTGCTCATCATCGCCTATGGGCGGGCGGAGGCCGTGCGTGCGGGACTGCCGCATCCGGATGCGCGCGCCATGTTCGAGCGGACCACCATGGCGCTTCTGGCCGCCAGCCGGAAGATCAGCGAGACCCTCCAGAACGGATCGCTCCCCCGCTACATGGCGGTGATGCTGGCGACACTCGTTGCCGCAGGAACCTACGGCTACTGGACGGCGAGCCATCTGCCCGGCGCCCGGCCTCTCCTGCCGGTGAGCCTGGCCGCGGCGACGGCGTTCCTCGCTCTCGTCCTGGCGAGCGGCGTGGTTCTCATCTTCCACGCCGAGCGGCTGATGGCGCTGATCCTCACCGGTGTCGTCGGCGTCGTCGTGGCGCTCGCCTTCCTGCAGTTCTCGGCGCCAGACCTCGCGCTGACGCAGATCTCGGTCGACGTCGTCACCACCATCCTGCTGCTGCTCGCCCTGAACCTCCTGCCGAAGACGACGCCGCAGGGCGAGAGCGGCGCGGTGAGACTGCGTGACGGGGTCATCGCCGGCCTTGCGGGCCTCGGTGTCGCCGTCCTCGCCTACGGTGTGATGACGCGCAACGGACCCTCCATATCCGACTACTTCCTCGCCCAGTCGAAGCCGGGAGGCGGCGGCACGAACGTCGTCAACGTCATCCTCGTCGACTTCCGCGGCTTCGATACCTTCGCCGAGATCATCGTGCTCGGCATCGCCGCCCTCGCGATCTATGCCCTGCTCGACCCCGCCCTGAAGGGGGCGGCGATCCGGCGCATCAGGGCGCTCCGCCCGGCCGAGGAATCAGGCGATGCCCATCCGCTGCTTCTCGTCGCGGCGACGCGGGTGCTGCTGCCGCTGTCGCTGGCGGTCGGGGCCTATATCTTCCTGCGCGGCCACAACCAGCCGGGCGGCGGCTTCGTCGCCGGCCTTGTGGTGGCTATCGCCCTGATCATGCAGTACATCGCCTCCGGCTATGGCTGGGCGGCCGAGCGGATGAAGGTCGACGCGCAGGCGATGATCGGCGCCGGAATCGCCATCGCCGGGCTTACCGGGCTTGCCGCCTTCGCCTTCGGGCGCCCCTTCCTGACCTCCACCTTCGGCTACCTGGACTGGCCGGTGGTGGGCAAGTTCGAGGTGGCCTCGGCCATCGCCTTCGACCTCGGGGTGTTCCTGACCGTGGTCGGCGTGACCGTCCTGTCGCTGGCGCAGCTGTCGCGCGTCTCCCGGCATATCGACCCCGCCCCCGACAGCGCCGGTCCGATGGACGCGCCGCTGGAACCCCGGACGGCCACGACCGGCGCAAAGGAGGGCTGAGCCATGGAACTCCTCGTTGCCGCGGCCATCGGCATCCTCACGACGGTGGGCGTCTATCTGCTGATGCGCGCCCATACCTTCCCGGTGATCCTCGGGCTGACCTTCCTGTCCTATGCGGTCAATCTGTTCCTGTTCTCCATGGGGCGCCTCGTCGTCGACCGCCCGCCGGTCATCGCGCCGGACGCCGCCGGCTACACGGACCCGCTGCCGCAGGCACTCGTGCTGACCGCCATCGTCATCTCCTTCGGCATGACGGCCCTGATCGTGGTCCTCGCCCTGCGTGGCTATCTGGAGACGGGCTCCGACCGCTCCGACCTCGAGGCGCCGCGCCAGAGACGGGGAGACGGGGCATGATCCCGGCGATCGACCAGCTCATCATCCTGCCGGCGATCCTGCCGGCGATGACGGCGGCCTTCCTCGTCCTCGCCCTGCGCCACGATCTCGCGCGCCAGCGCATCGTGTCCATCGCGGTCACCGCGCTGCTCGCCGCCCTTGCGACTGTGCTCTTGGCCATCGCCTTCTCGGACGGTGGCGTCCGCGCCTACCAGCTCGGCAACTGGCCGGCGCCCTTCGGCATCAGCTTTGTGCTCGATCGACTGTCGGCGACCATGCTGCTGCTGACCGCCGTCCTGGCGCTCTGCGTCGTCATCTTCGCGGCGGGCGGCATGGACGGGCGCGGGCGGCATTTCCATCCGCTGTTCCAGTTCCAGCTTCTCGGTATCAACGGCGCCTTCCTGACCGGTGACGTCTTCAACCTCTTCGTCTTCTTCGAGGTGATGCTCATCGCCTCCTACGGGCTGATGCTGCACGGCGGCGGTCCGGCGCGGCTGAAGGCGGGGTTCCACTACGTCGCCATCAACCTGCTGGCATCCACGGTGTTCCTCGTCGGCGTGGGGTTGATCTATGCGGTGACCGGCACGCTGAACATCGCAGACCTCGCGGTGAAGGTGCCTCAGGTGGCCGACGCGGACGCAGGCCTGCTCAAGGCCGGGGCCATGCTGCTGTTCCTGGTCTTCGCCACCAAGGCCGCGCTCGTTCCGCTGCACTGGTGGCTGCCGGCGACCTACGCGGGCACCTCGGCGCCCGCCGCGGCGCTCTTCATGATCATGACCAAGGTTGGCGCCTATGCCATCATCCGGGTCTATGGCCTCGCATTCGGTGAGGGAGCCGGGCCGCTGGCCCACGCCGCGGCGCCGCTGGTGATCCCGGCGGCGCTGGCGACCCTCGCCGTCGGCACGGTCGGCCTTCTCGGAAGCCGCACCCTGCGCGACCTGTCCGCCTTCGCCGTCGTCGCCTCGATGGGGACGCTGCTGGCTGTCGTCGGCCTGTTCGACGTCCAGGGTCTTGCGGCCGGTCTCTACTATCTGGTCCATTCAACGCTGGCCGGCGCAGCGCTCTTCCTGATCGCCGGCCTGGTACAGGAGCAGCGGGGCGCGGCGGGCGACCGTCTCTCCGCCGCCCCGGCCATCGCCGGCGAGACCCTGATGGGCGGCCTCTTCTTCCTCGCGGCGATCGCCATGGTCGGACTGCCGCCGCTGTCGGGCTTCATCGGCAAGGTGATGATCCTGCAGGCGTCGCGCTCCGCCGCATCCTGGCCATGGGTCTGGACCTTCATCCTTGCCGCCAGCCTGATGATGACCTTCGGCCTCGCGCGGGCCGGCTCCATCCTGTTCTGGGCCAGCGGACCGAAGAGCGAGGAGCGGCCGCCGATGCCGGCGCCCTCCCTCGCGGCGGTGATGCTGCTGCTCGGGCTCATCATCGGCTGGACGGCGGCGGCCGGCCCCGCCGCCGACGCGCTTCAGCTCACGGCGCGGCAGGCCCTCGACCGCCAGGCCTATGTCGGTGCGGTCCTCGGGCCGGATGTGCGCCCCAAGGCGGGAGAGTGACATGCGCGCGCGTGTTCTTTCCCACCCCCTTCTGACGATCCTGGTCGCCGTCGTCTTCATCCTGCTCGTCAACGAGGTCACGCCCGGCGTCGTCGTGCTCGGCCTGGTCCTGGGCCTGTTCGTTCCGCTGCTGACCGCTCCCTTCTGGCCGGGGCGGCCGCGCATCCAGGCTCCGCTGGCGATCGCCGAGTATGTCCTCATCGTCTTGTGGGACATCGTCGTGTCGAACGTGCAGGTGGCCTATCTCATCCTGTTCCGCCGGGGTGCGAGCCTTCGCACGCGCTATGTCAGCGTTCCCCTGGACCTGACGACCCCGGAGGCCATCGCCGTTCTCGCCGGGACCATCACCATGACGCCCGGCACCGTGAGCGCCGATCTCTCCGCCGACGGCAGGGTCCTGCTCGTGCACTGCCTCGACACCGACGACCCAGAGGCCACGGTCGCCGCGATCAAGTCCCGCTACGAGAACCGGCTGAAGAGGATATTCGCATGATCGCGGTCGCCGTCACCATTGCGCTCGGCGCAACCTGCCTCGCCATCGTGCTGACCTTGTACCGACTCGTCGTCGGGCCCGACGCCACCGATCGCGTCCTCGCCCTCGACACGCTGGTCATCGAGATCATCGCGCTCATCGTGCTGGCCGGGATCGCCTATGGCTCGTCGATGTCCTTCGAGGCAGCGCTGCTCTTCGCCATGGTGGGGTTCGTGACCACGGTGGCCTTCTGCAAGTTCCTGCTGCGCGGCAACGTGATCGAATAGGAGGCGGCCATGCATCCGCTCATCGAGGCGCTGGTCGCAGCGCTCATCCTCATCGGGGCCCTGTTCCTGGTCGTCGGCGCCCTCGGCCTGGCCAAGCTCCCGGACATGATGCGTCGTCTGCACGGGCCGACCAAGGCGACCACGCTGGGCATCGGCGCGCTGCTGGTGGCGTCGATGGTCTATTTCACGGTCCTTCGTGGAAGTCCCTCCATCCACGAACTGCTGATCACGCTCTTCCTGTTCCTGACGGCCCCGGTGAGCGCGCAGATGCTCGCCAAGGCCCATATCCTGCGCGCCAGAGACGGGCGCGCGGATCTTCCCGATACGGGCGGACCCGCAGGGTGGGCGACGCTGGACCCGGGAGAGCGCGACCCGGCCTGAGGCGGTGCCGCGCGGACGAGCCATCGGCGGTGGATGAGGGGACGGATGCTGGAGGCTCCGGCCGGCTACCGGCCGAACAGGGCGGACAGGATCGTCACGGCCGCCGCGATGATCGCGAAGGCCGTCGGGGCGTTCGGACCGAAGAGCGCGATCACGCCCGCCGCGCCGAGCGCCATGCCGCCGGCGAGCAGGCCCATGAGCAACGCAAACCTCGACTGGCCGTACCAGACCGCCAAGACATGGCCGAAGAGGAACAGCGGGACCGCTGCGACCAGCAGGGCCGTGATCGTCCTGCTGCGCTTCCCGGGGTCGTGGAACCCGTCAGGCATCGGCCATCCCCCGATCGTGGGCCGCTGGGAGGGGCTTGTGATGAGCGCAAGGAGCGCCCTTTGCAAGCCGCCCGAGCCAGAACAATGACATCGATGCCCGACGCAGTGAGCCGGCACTGGTCCGCCGCGGGCGGCGGACGCGCGGCCCGTCCGTCTTCGATACGGGCACGGCGGACCGCCGGGCGGATTGCGCCGAAGCGAGGCTAGAGGTCGCGCACGGACTTTCCGTCGGCCACCGCTGACGGCGGGTAGACGATGACCCGTTCGCCGGGCGTCAGCCCTGCCGCGACGGCCGCAGTGCGGCCCGAGCGCTGTCGCAGTTCGACACGGCGCAGCAGGGCCTTGCCTCCGGCGGCAACGAAGACGAACCAGTCGTCGCCGCGCCGGAACAGAGCTCCCGCGGGAATCAGCGTCGCCCCTTCGATCTCATCGAGCGTGATGGTCACCTCGACCCTGAAGCCGTCGGCCAGCCCTGCACGCTGTGCCGGGGGAGCAATGATGTCGATCAGCACCCAGACCCGCTGCTCCTCGACACCGAGGGCCGACAGCTTGGTGAACCCGGAAGGCTCGACGCGGCGAACCCGGCCGGGCAGGCGTGTCGCCCCGCCCCAGCCGCTGATGGAGACCGGCGCCCCCTCGCGCAGCAGGACCGCGACGGTCGTCAGGAGGTCGACGGCGACCTCGATGTCCAGGGGATCGCCGATTTCCATCACCGGTGCCCCCGCGGCGACGACGCCCTCGCTCTCCTGAGTGATCTTCAGAACCCGGCCGGCCACGGGAGCGCTCAGCGTGAAGGTGTCGCCGTTGCCCTCGCCTCCAGGACGGATGAGCGCTCGCATCTGGGCCACGGCATGTTCCGCGGCATGCCGGCGCCGGTCGGCAGCCACGAGGTCCCGTTCTGCCGCCTCGAAGGCAAAGGTGTCGCGCTCGAACTGGGTGAGCGCGGCAGCGCCTGTCGCCCGGAGCTGGCGGGTGCGATCAAGATCCGAGCGCGCCCGAGCCAGCAGCACGCGGGCCCGCTCCTGCGCCGCCGAAGCTTCCTCCAGCGAGGCTTCGGCCATGCCGATCCGCTCTTCGAGTTCCTGGCGCGCGCGCGGGTCGAGCAGCGAGGAGGCGTTGGCCCTGAGGGTCGCGATAGCCTGACCCATCTCCACCGCATCGCCCGGGCGCAAGCTGGGCCGTGTCAACCGGGCGGCGAGCGGAGAGGACACGACATAACGCTCGCGCACCCGCGTCCGTCCGGTTTCCTCGACGGCCGCGGTGAACCGGCCGGAGATCACCGGCGCCGTCTCGACCTGGATGGCTCGCGGCATGAAGGCCCAGACGCCGAAGCCGACGAGGATCATGGCTGAGAGGAGCGAAACGAGAATGCGGGTGCGGCCCATGCGTCAGTCTCTGGTCTTCAGAACGGCGACGAGATCCATCCGGTCGACCCGGCGCCTGACGCCGATCGCGCTGGCCGCCACCGCGGCCACGACAATGATGGTCGCATAGCCGAGGGTCGCCGGGTGGACGACCGCCGGCAGATCGAAGCTCTCGTTCTCGCGCAGGGCGAAGATGAGGGCGATCAGCCACCGCGACAGCACGAGGCCCAACGGCACGGCGACCAGGGTCATCAGCGCCAGTTCGGCGAACAGCACCTGTGAGACCTCCCGGCGGGTAAACCCGAGGATACGAAGGCTTGCCAGCTCCCAGGCATGCTCCTGGAACGCGACCCGCGCCGCATTGTAGACCACGCCGACGGCAATCAGAATGCCGAAGCAGGTCAGCACCACGGCGCTGATGGTCAGGAGGCCGGTGATCTTGTCGTTGAATGCGGCGAGCGTGGCGCGCCGCGACGTGACGGCCTCGATCCGTGGAAAGGCCTGAAGGCGGCGCTGCACGGCATCGGTCCCGGCGGGGTCAGCGGAGAGCACGACGGCATTGACGAGATCCTGTTCCCGCATCAGGCGGTTGAGCGAACCGATCTCCGTATAGGCGTTGAACCCGAGGATGTCGTCGGCGAGACCCACGACCGCAGCTCGCCGCACCGGGCGGCTACCCTCCAGCACCTCGACGAGAACATCCTCGCCCGGCTTCACGTCGAGGTGTTGGGCCAGTCGGCGGGACAGCACCAGGCCATCCGCCAGAACCGGGATGGGCTGAAGGGAACTGTCGAGCGGCCGCTTCAGCACGCCGTCGGCGGGCAGGCCCTGCAGCGCGAGTCGATAACTGCGATGCGCGTGGCGCAGGCGCACCGCGACAACGCGCTGCCCCTCGGCGTGATGGACACCGGGGACCGCCGCCAGTTCGCGAACGGCACGGCTCCCGGCGGGCTGCGACAGCGTCACCTGGATGTCGCCGCGTTCGATGCGCTCGAAGTTGACCTCGATCATCGTGCCGATCGCGTCCCACCAGAACAGGCCCATCACGACCAGCGGAACGGCAAAGGCCAGTCCGACCATGGTCATCAGCGAGCGGAGAGGCCGCCCGGCGATACTGCGCATCACCATGCGCCAGCGCGGGCCAGGCACCAGGTCGGTGAGGAGGCGGGTCAGCTGGCCCACACGGGCCGCGACGGGCTCGGCGGGCCGCATGGCGACGGCTGCCGGCAGAAGGACCACCCGCTGCACGGCCGTCCAGATCCCGGCCGCCGCCGCGGCGAGCGCCAGGGCGCCCGCCGCAAGCGGAATCCACGGCCGGAACTCGAAGCTCCAGTCGGGGAAGCGGAAGAAGGGGCGATAGGTCTCGATCATCAGTGACCCGAGCCATGCCCCGAGACCAGCTCCCGCCAGAGCGCCAAGCAGCACCACGACGGCGGCCAGCTTGAGGTAGTGCAGCAGGATCGGTTCGTTCGGATAGCCGAGCGCCTTCAGCGCGGCGATCTGCTCGCGCTGGACCTCCACCAGCCGCCCCATGACCACGTGCAGCAGGAAACTGGCGATGCCGAGAAAGATCAGCGGCACCACAATCGACATCGTGCGCTGTTCGGCCAGTTCATCCTCGACGAAGCGGTGGGATGCATGGTCGCGCCGGATGATGGCGCCACTGCCGCCATAGGGCGCAAGGAGTCGGTCGACCTCCGCGACCACGGCCGCCGCATGGGCCTCCGGGGTCAGGCGGACGACGAGGTCGTTGAAGGCGCCACTCATGTCGAAGGCGGCCTCGACCGCGGACCTGCCGGCCCAGATGATGGCGTAGGCCCGGTCGTCGGGGAGCGGCAGGCCGGGTCGCGAGACGAAGACGAACTCCGGCGACATCGCCGTGCCGACGACGCGAAACCGCTGCCGCCGGCCGTTGAGGATCACATCGATCGCATCGTCGGGCCGGATGTGCCAGGCCTCGGCGTAGCCGATGTTGACGATGACCTCGTCGGTCCGGCCCGGATCGATCCAGCGGCCGGAGACGAGCCGCAAACGGTTCAGCTCGGGTTGCTGACGACCGGGGATCGAGACGATGCGCGCTCCGATCGCCTGGTCCGAATCCGGACGGTCGACGCGCGCCGGCTGGACGATGCGGGCTTCGACGGCGGCGATCCCGTCGACCTCCGCGAGCCGGCTGGCCAACGGCAGTGGAGCACGCTTGGCCTGGACGAACAGATCCCCGAAGCGCTCGTGTTCATAGTGCCGCTGCTGCATGGCGAGGAGCGTCAGATAGTTCGACAGCGACATGCCGAAGACGGCGACGCCCGAGGCCACCAGAAGCACGATTGCCAGGACCTGCGAGCGCATCCGCCACAGGTCCCTGCCGAGCTTCCGGTCGAGCATGCTCACCATGTCAGCTCGCTGGCGGCTACGCGGATCGCATTGCGGTCCTCGGTGACGATGCGTCCGTCGCGCATGCGCAGGATCCGGTCCGCCATGGCGGAGATCGCCGAATTGTGGGTGATGACGACGGTGGTCGTCCCCAGCTCCGCATTGATCTTCTGCAGGGCCGCCAGCACGACCCGGCCGGTGTCGAAGTCGAGGGCGCCGGTCGGCTCGTCGCACAGGAGAATGTCGGGCCGCTTGACGATGGCCCGCGCCACCGCGACGCGCTGCTGCTCGCCGCCGGACAGCTGCGAGGGGAAGTTGTCCATCCGGTGGGAGAGGCCGACGAGGGCGAGCGCCTCCTCCGCCGGCATCGGATCACTGGCGATCTCGGCGACCAGAGTGACGTTCTCCCGCACCGTCAGGCTGGGAATGAGATTGTAGAATTGGAATACGAAACCCACATGCTCGCGACGATAGGCGGTGAGTTCGGCCTCGCTCGCCCCTGTCAGGACATGATCGCGCCATTGGGCCTTGCCGGAGGTCGGTGCATCGAGGCCGCCGAGGATATTGAGCAACGTCGACTTGCCGGATCCGGACGGCCCGAGGAGCACGACGAACTCGCCGGCATGGATGTCGAGGTCGACATCGTGGAGCGCGAGAACCCGGGTGTCTCCGCTCCCGTAGGCCTTGGTCAGACCGCGGGCGACGAAAACGGGCTGGCGGTTGCCCGCTTCAGGCCCCGGCACAAGAGCGTTCATCGCAGTCCCGGCAAGGTCGTGCTCCACGTGTTGATGTCGCCCGTCGATGCCCTTGGCCGGTTCGACTGTGGGTTAGATCCGATCTGCAGCGGGGAACGCATTGATCTTGGCGGAAGACGGTGATCCTTTCCAGCCTCGTTTCGGCTGAAAGATCCCTTTCCCCCCAAGGGGGCCATCATGCCGCACTCCGCCTCAGCGATCGGAAGTCGGCGCCCCGATGTCTCCCCGGTCGTTGCCTTGCGATTCCATGATGCGGTCCTGTTGCCGCAGAAACCGCCGGTATGGACGGGCGGGCGACACCGTGGTCGTACCTTACTCGAGGGCCCTGATGACCGCATCGGCATCTGTCACAACCGCCACGTTCTGCAGGGCGTCACTGACCGAGGCGGTGTGCCACCCGGCGTTCATCGTCGAGCAGCGGTCCTCGGGCACCATCATGCGGTAGCCGTTGTCGGCACCGGTCCGGGCCGTGTGTTGGATGGACATGTTGGTCCAGGCGCCGGTGACGATGGTGGGTATGGGTGATGGTGAGACCAAGCCAGGCCTTGGAACCAGCATTATCCACGCGCGCGCCAGACACCTCGGCGCTGGCGTCGTGGTCGAGGTTGCGGAACCCGGCGCGTGAATCCCGATCGTTCATCGACCACTGGCGGCTCTGCAGCCTGCAGCGTGAATCCGCGCCTCGACCGATCGTCAGGTGGCAAGGCGCGATGCCAGTCGTGACGGGTGGAGTCGGTCTTCTCAGATGAACTTCGGATGTTTTCCGAACGCTCTGTCATGTGGCGCATCTTCTTAGGAAAAAGGGAGAGAATTTAAGTATCTGTCGATTCAGTTGGCATTGTGTCGCCGGCTCCTGCAATTTCCGTGGTGGACCTTGATATTGTCTGGGGCATTCTTATGTTTGGCTACTATGGGATATTTGGGGCGTCCGATCTATCGTATGAATAAAGAACGTGCGGTGACGTCGCGCTGATCGCCAAAAATTTCAAAAACATGCGCTTTTCTGTTGCCGACCCGGCAGCCCTGAGGAATTGCGCACCCCGCTACCGAAAGAATGTCGCCCCCGCGATCAGCTCTTCCCCATGCGCGTCGAGGCGCAGCGTCCTGCCCTCGGCCGATCGACGCCACGGCGCGCCCGCCGAAGGACGACATGGGGAGCCGGGAATCATGGCGGGTCGCAGCACCGAGACGACGGTCACCTTCCATCGGCCCTTTTCGCTGTCGGCGGTCGAGTGGCCCCTCCCGCCAGGGCGCTATCGCTGCGTCATCGACGAAGAGGAAATCTCCGGCCTGTCCTTCGTTGCCTTCCGGCGCAGCGCGACCCTCCCGCACCTGCCGGCGCTGTCGGTCCGCGGACAGGCCACCCAGGTGATCGCCGTCGATCCCGCCGAACTGGACGCTACGCAGGCCACCGATCAGTGCCTGCGCTGAGCCGACGGCGTCCCCCAGCCGTGTGGCTGCCCCTCAACCCGGAGTTCCCATCATGACAATCGAGCTGGCGTCCCGGACCATCGTCAACAAGCCCTGGGGCCAGGTCGATCCCGCGCCATGGACCCCGCGGAACGACGACGGCGCGCCGATCGGCGAGATATGGTTCGGACGCGACGGCGCGAGC
>CAZPMD010000123.1:9592-11874 GCA_964587395.1 uncultured Hyphomicrobiales bacterium | reverse complement strand
CTGGCCGGGCGCGCAGCGGCGGATCCGACACTCGAGCCGGGCGCGCCGCGGGCGGGCATTCCCGGTGCCGTCGCGGCCACCGGCAGCACGGGCACGCAGCCGGTCGTCGCCAGCACGCCGCGCGACGAGTACAACGCGGCCGTCGCCTTCCTGACCCGCCGTGATTACGAACAGGCGGAAATCGCTTTCCGTGGGTTCCTGCAGAACCATCCGCGCGACCGCCTGGTGGGCGATGCCACCCACCAGCTCGGCGAGACGATGTATCAGCGTCGCCAGTATCGCGAGGCGGCCGAGCAGTTTCTCAAGGTTTCGACCGACTATCCGCGCGCCGGGCGCGCGCCGTCGAGCCTGCTGCGCCTCGGCCAGTCGCTCAACGCGCTGGGCGAGCGCGAGGCGGCCTGCGCTGCCTATGCCGAGTTCAATCGCAAGTACCCCAACGCCAACGCGTCGACCAAGCAGGCCGTGTTGAGCGAGCAGCGCCGTGCCAGCTGCTGACGCCGAGGCGGCCGAGCCCCTCGCCGACGACGAGATCCGCGACCTTCTCGATCCCTTCTCCGGACAGCCGGCGATCCTGCTCGCGGTGTCCGGCGGTTCCGATTCCTTCGGCATGCTGGCGGCCTTCGCGCGCTGGCGCGACCTCGGTGAAGCGGCGCCGGCCGTATGCGTGGCGAGCGTCGACCACGGGCTCAGGCCGGAGGCGGCGCGGGAGTGCGCGATCGTGATGGAAGCCGCCAGCCGCTTCGGCCTGCCGGCCGCCACCCTGCGCTGGGAGGGGGAAAAGCCCGCCGCCGGCCTGCAGGAGGCGGCGCGAGAGGCGCGATACCGCCTGCTCGCAGATCATGCCCGCGCCGTGGGCGCCAGCGCCATCGCCACCGCCCATCATCGCGAGGATCAGGCCGAAACCGTGCTGATGCGCCTCGTTCGCGGGTCGGGTCCACTCGGGCTCAAGGGCATGGCGGCGACGAGCGAACGCCACGGTATCGCCATCCTGCGCCCCTTCCTCTGGGTGCCGAAGGCTCGGCTGGCGGCCACGGCCACCCAGGCAGGTCTCGCACCGGTCGACGACCCGTCCAATGCCGATGATCGATTCACGCGTGTCAGGATCCGGGCCCTGATGCACCAAATGGCCGGGGAGGGGCTCGGACCGGAGAGGCTGGCGATCCTGGCGGGCCGGATGCGGATGCTGGACGAGGCCCTCGCCCATCAGGTCGGCGGCCTCATGGACCGGTGCCGCCGCCCGTCCATCGTGCCCGGCACGGTCGTCATGGACGGCAGTGCCTGGCTGGACGAGCCTTTTGCTGTGGTCCAGCAGCTCCTGTCACGGGTTCTTTCCGAGGTGGCCCCGGAAGGCGCTCGCGAGCGGCTGGAGGCTGTGGAGGGGCTGGCAGGCTCCGTGCTGATGGCCATCGCCGGGGGCGAGGCCCTGCGCAAGACCCTCCAGGGTGCGCTGGTCAGCGTCATCACGGACGGGCGCGTCATTGTGGCGCGGGAGCCGCCGCGCCAATTGGCCCGTAATCCGGACTAAGGAACGGTTGACCGCGTCGCGCGGTTGTCACCAGACCGGCCGCGGGAGTTTCCGCGTGCTCCTTGGCAAGACCCTGCGGCGCTCCTACATTGGGCCGGTACGGGTTATGCCGCATGACGCAACGAGCATGAGCATGGATACGACGCTATTTCGGCGTCCCGCGCGCGGCGATACCCTGGGGATGGACACGCGATGAACTCCAATTTCCGCAACCTCGCCCTGTGGGTGATCATCGTCCTGCTGTTGCTGGCGTTGTTCACGCTGTTCCAGAGCCCCCAGCAAAGGGCCGGGTCGTCGGATCTGCCGTTCTCGCAGTTCCTCACCGAGGCCGACGCCGGTCGGGTGCGCGACGTCACGATCCAGGGCCCGGAACTGACCGGGCACTATACCGACGGCCGTACCTTCCAGACCTACGCGCCGCCGTTCCCGGGTCTCACCCAGCGCCTCGTTGAAAAGGGCGTGCAGGTCCAGGCTCGCGCGCCGGGCGAGCAGGTGCCGTGGTTCGTGGCGCTCCTCGCCCAGTGGTTCCCCGTCCTGCTGCTGATCGGCCTGTGGATCTTCATGTCGCGCCAGATCCAGGGTGCCGGCGGCAAGGCCATGGGCTTCGGCAAGTCCAAGGCCAAGTTGCTGACCGAGGCGCATGGCCGTGTCACCTTCGAGGATGTGGCGGGCATCGACGAGGCCAAGCAGGACCTGCAGGAGATCGTCGAGTTCCTTCGCGATCCGCAGAAGTTCCAGCGGCTCGGCGGGCGCATTC
>CAZPMD010000123.1:0-9582 GCA_964587395.1 uncultured Hyphomicrobiales bacterium | reverse complement strand
TCCGCGCGGCGTGCTACTGGTCGGCCCGCCCGGCACCGGTAAGACGCTGACCGCCAAGGCGGTGGCCGGAGAGGCCAACGTCCCCTTCTTCACCATCTCCGGCTCGGACTTTGTCGAAATGTTCGTCGGTGTCGGCGCATCCCGCGTGCGCGACATGTTCGAGCAGGCGAAGAAGAACGCGCCCTGCATCATCTTCATCGACGAGATCGACGCGGTCGGTCGTCATCGCGGCGCCGGCCTCGGCGGCGGCAACGACGAGCGCGAGCAGACGCTGAACCAGCTCCTTGTCGAGATGGATGGCTTCGAGCCGAACGAGGGCATCATCATCATCGCGGCGACGAACCGCCCCGACGTGCTCGATCCGGCCCTGCTGCGACCCGGCCGCTTCGACCGCCAGATCGTCGTGCCCAACCCGGACGTCAACGGTCGCGAGAAGATCCTCAAGGTCCATGCCCGCAAGGTGCCGCTGGCGCCCGACGTCGATCTCAAGATCATCGCCCGCGGCACGCCCGGCTTCTCCGGCGCCGACCTGATGAACCTCGTCAACGAGAGCGCCCTGCTCGCTGCCCGCCGCGGCAAGCGCATGGTCACCATGGCCGATCTCGAGGACGCCAAGGACAAGGTCATGATGGGCGCCGAGCGCCGGTCCATGGCCATGAGCGAGGAAGAAAAGAAGCTCACCGCCTATCACGAGGCGGGGCATGCGGTCGTCGGTCTCAACGTGCCGGCCGGCCTTCCCGTCCACAAGGCGACGATCATTCCGCGCGGCCGTGCGCTTGGCATGGTGAAGTTCCTGCCCGAGGGCGACCGCTACTCGATGAAGTACAAGGAATACACGTCGCACCTCGCCGTTGCGATGGGCGGGCGCGTGGCGGAGGAGATCACCTTCGGCAAGGAGAACGTTACCTCCGGCGCCGTCGGCGACATCGACCAGGCGACCAAGATGGCACGCGCCATGGTCACCCGCATGGGCTTCTCCGAGGAACTCGGCATGGTCGCCTATGGCGACAATCAGGAGGAGGTCTTCCTCGGCATGTCGATGGGCCGCCAGCAGAGCATCTCCGAATCGACCGCCCAGAAGATCGACAAGGAAGTGAAGCGCCTGGTGCAGGAGGGCTACGAGGTCGCCAAGCGCATCCTCACCGAGAACCACGAGCAGTTCATCAAGGTGGCCGAGGCGCTGCTCGAGTACGAGACCCTGACCGGCGACGAGATCAAGGACCTGCTCGCCGGCAAGCCGCCGGTGCGGGACGCCGAGCCGGACAAGAACCAGCCGCGCCATTCGGCGGTGCCGACGGCCGGCAAGGGCCGCCGTCCGGCCAATGACGACGGGCTGGAGCCGCAGCCGCAGGCGTGACGCCGACGAGGGCTGTCAGTTGCGAAAGGCGGGCAGCAATGCCCGCCTTTTCTGTCTGTGCCGATTGGACCGGACCGCCTGGCCACTTGCCGCCTTACCCCCTTCGCATTGCGTTTGCCCCTCACCCGTCCCTCTCTCGGCGGGCGGGGAGAGTGAAGGGGGAGGGGCCCGATCACGGTCGGACGGACAGGACGAGCCGCGGTCCTCCCCGGCGAGCACAGTGGCCACCCCTTGCCTCACGGGACGTGCCATGACCATCAGCCGTGTCGAGCCCTTCATCCTGCATGTGC
Source organism: uncultured Hyphomicrobiales bacterium (assembly GCA_964587395.1). Taxonomy (GTDB): domain Bacteria; phylum Pseudomonadota; class Alphaproteobacteria; order Rhizobiales; family Phreatobacteraceae; genus Phreatobacter. The sequence goes on along the minus strand of CAZPMD010000123.1, from coordinate 7,935 downwards.
CGGTGACCGGGTCGTCGATTTCCGACTCGATCCATACATTGTCCCACTGGGGCGTTGTCGGCTGCCGCATCCACACCACGGACGGACGTGTCGGCACCGGCTTCACCGGCACCCATGCCGACCTCGACGGTGACAGGCTGATCGCCCGCTGTATCGGCACCTCGGTTGCGACCCTGCTCGACGGCGAGGACGAGCGCGACGTGACCCGGCTCTGGCAGAAGGTCGCCCGCCATCCGCCGCTGCAGTGGATCGGGCGCGCGGGTGTGGCCCATCTGGCTCTGGGCGCCATCGACGTCGCTTTGTGGGACCTGAAGGCGCAGGCCGCCGGCCTGCCGCTGTGGAAGCTCCTCGGCGGGGCCACATCGGAGCGACTCACCGCCTACAATACCGACATCGGCTGGCTGTCACTGTCCGACGAGGACCTGCTGGCTGGCGCCCGCCGTGCGGTCGAGGAAGAGGGGTTCCGCGGCATCAAGGTGAAGGTCGGCTCGGCGTCGATCGGACGCGACATCGCCCGGCTGACGGCCGTCCGGCGGGTCATCGGCGACAGCGTCACGATGGCGACCGATGCCAATGGCCGCTGGGACCTTGCCACCTGCCTGCGCTTCTGCCGGGCGGCGGAAGGACTCGACCTCCTCTGGTTCGAGGAGCCGCTCTGGTACGATGACGTGGCCGGACACGTGGCGCTGGCAGCGCAGGGCGGCATCCCCGTCGCGCTGGGCGAGCAGCTCTACACCGCCGAGGCCTTCCACGACTTCATCCACCGTGGCGCGATGCACTATGTCCAGCCGGACGTGGCGCGCCTCGCCGGCATCACCGAGTACATCCGGGTTGCGGAGGCTGCCCATGCGGCGCGGCTGCCGGTGGTCGCCCATGCCGGGGACATGGGGCAGGTCCATGTCCATCTGTCGTTCTGGCACCCGGCCACACAATCCTTCGAGTACATCCCATGGATCCGCAACTGCTTCGAGGAGCCGGTCACGGTGAGGGACGGTGACGTGGTGCGTCCCGAGCGTCCCGGCGCCGGCACTGCCATCCGCCCCGAGGCCTTCGACCACTACGCGAAATCGCTGGACTGAGGGGCGAAAGCACCGGCCAACCCTTGCTCCTTGCGCCGTCGCCCGGCTAAGTCAGACGAAGATGCGAAAGAACGAGCGCCGCATTGGCGCCACAAGCGGGGCTCATGGCGTGACGCCTGTTGCAACACCAGTGCTCAGCGCCAGGCGTCATCGGTCCCCCGTGCGGAATTCCCTTCTCGTTCCCCGTCTGCTGTCCATGCTGCTTGCACTGGTGCTCGGCCTTCTCGCACCGGGCGACCGGGCCGAGGCCGCCGATCCCGTGGCGGTGACGGCGACCTCGCCGGCCATCAACCTCGGCCGCGCCGTCACCTTCGTGCAGGGCGAGGGTGACCGCGTCTCGGTCCCGACAGCACCGGGCAGCGACGGCATCGTGCGCCGCATGGAGGTCCGCCAGACGCGAACCGATTCCAGTCCGGTATGGGCTGTGTTCACACTGGCCAATGCCACCGACGAGCAAGTGGACCGGCTGATCGTGGTGCCGCACTACCGGCTGATCCGTTCCGGCCTCCTCAGGCCCGATCTCGGCTCCCAGCGTGTTGTCGCGCTGACGCCGAGCCAGGGCTTCCGCCCCGAGCGGCAGACGGCGGTCGACCAGGACGTCTTCCTCGTGACGCTCGATCCCGGCACCACGGTCACCTTCGTCGCCGAACTGCGCGACCCACGCATTCCGCAGATTACGCTGTGGCAGCCGGATGCCTTCAAGGACCGCGAGAACTCCTTCACGCTCTATCGCGGCATCATCCTCGGCATCGCCGGGCTCCTGGCCCTGTTCCTGACCATCCTGTTCGTGGTCAAGGGCTCGCTGATGTTTCCGGCTGCGGCGCTGCTCGCCTGGGCCGTGCTGGCGACGCTGGCCCTCGACTTCGGCTTCTGGACGCGGGTGATGGAGCTCTCGCCCGAGGCCGTCGCCTTCTGGCGGGCCGTGGCGGAGGCGATCCTCTCCGCGACGCTGATGATCTTCCTCTTCGCCTATCTCGATCTCAACCGCTGGCACGTGCGCTACACGGTGCTGATGGCGGTCTGGCTTGCCTTCGCCGGCGGCATGGTCACCGTCGCCTGGTTCGACCCACCGATCGCCGCAGGCGTCGCGCGGCTCGGCATCGGCGCCGTGACGATCCTCGGCACGGTGATCCTCGTCTACCTCTCCTTCCTGCGCTACGACCGCGCCATCAACCTTCTGCCGACCTGGGCATTGTTCATGATCTGGTCGGGGGCGGCGCTTCTCATGGTGTCTGGCCGCCTCAACAACGAGATCGCCGCGCCCGCCATGCTCGGGGCCCTGGTGTTGCTCGTCATGCTCATCGGCTTCACCGTGATGCAGCACGCCTTCTCGGGTTCGGGCGTGCCGAAAGGTCTCGTCTCCGACACCGAGCGCAAGGCGCTGGCGCTGACCGGCTCGGGCGACATCATCTTCGACTGGGACGTCATCGCGAACCGCATCTGGGTCAGTCCGGAGCTCGAGGCGCAGCTCGGCCTGAAGCGCGGGGCGCTGGAGGGTGCCGCCACCAGGTTCGTCGAGGCGCTCCACCCCTCCGACCGCGACCGCATCCGGTCGATCTTCGACACGGTGGTCGAACATCGCCGCGGCCGCGTCGTCGACGAGTTCCGGCTGCGCGCCGCCGACGGGCATTTCGTCTGGATCATGCTGCGGGCGCGGCCCGTCGTGGGATCGGACGGCGAGGTGGTGCGCCTCGTCGGCACGCTGGCTGACATCACCGAATTCAAGGCGTCGGAGGAACGACTTCTCCACGACGCCGTGCACGACAACCTCACGGGACTGCCGAACCGCGAGCTCTTCCTCGACCGGCTCGAGGCCTCGCTGATGAACGCGCAGGGCGACGAGCAGCGCCGGCCGACCGTGCTCGTGCTCGACATCGACAGGTTCAAGCAGGTGAACGATTCGGTCGGCATCTCGGTCGGCGATTCCATCCTGCTGACCGTCTCGCGCCGCCTCGCGCGCCTGCTGAAACCCCAGGACACGCTGGCCCGCCTCAACGGCGACCATTTCGGCATCATCCTCCTGTCGGAGCGGGCTCCAGAGCGCATCACCGGCTTCGCGGAGACCATCCGCAAGGCGCTGCGGGCGCCCATCGCCTTCGGCGACCGCGAGATCTTCCTCACCGGCTCCATCGGCCTTGCCCTTGCCGACGGCACGCAGCGCAAGCGCGAGGACCTCCTGAAGGACGCCGAGCTTGGCGCCTATCACGCCAAGCGCCTCGGCGGCGACCGGATCGAGGTGTTCAAGCCAGCGCTGCGCGCCCACAAGAGCGACCGCCTGGCGCTGGAGAGCGACCTCCGGCGGGCGCTGGAGCGTGGCGAGATCGCCATCGTCTACCAGCCGGTGGTGCGCCTCTCCGACCGGACCCTGGCAGGCTTCGAGGCCCTGGTGCGCTGGGACCATCCCCGCCTCGGCCGCCTGCCGCCGGCCGAGTTCATCGCCATCGCCGAGGAAACCGGCCTCATCGTCGAGCTCGGCCTGTTCGTCATGGATCGCGCCGCGCGCCAGCTCGCCAACTGGCAGGCGCTGATGCCGCTCGACCCGCCGCTGTTCACGGCGGTCAACGTGTCGAGCCGCCAGCTGCTGCGGCACGACCTGCTGCAGGACATCAAGGGCGTGCTCGCCCGCTCCACCGTCGCCCGCGGCTCGCTGAAGCTCGAACTGACCGAGAGTCTGGTGATGGAGAATCCGGAGTATGCCGCGCAGATGCTGCACCGCATCCGTGAACTCGGCGCCGGCCTGTCCCTGGACGACTTCGGTACCGGCTATTCCTCGCTCGCCTACCTGCAGCGCTTCCCCTTCGACACCATCAAGATCGACAAGAGCTTCGTGCGCGCCGACCAGCGCGGCGTCCGCCCGGTGATCCTCAGGACCATCATCGCGCTCGGCCAGGATCTCGGCATGGAGGTGGTGGCAGAAGGGGCCGAGAGCGACACTGATGCCGTGGAACTCTACCATCTCGGCTGCAACTATGCGCAGGGCTTCGCCTTCGGTGAGCCGATGACAGCCGACCAGGCGACCAAGCTGCTCAAGGCGGCGCTGGCCCAGGCGGCCTGACGCCCGGGGCGGATGCCTCCTTTCGCGGGGCCTCGCATGCAGGGGCGGTGCTTTCCTTTTCCCCGGGGTCGCGGCCTACTGTGCCGAAACCAGAACCAGGGAGCGCCCCATGACACCCCGCAATCTCGGCCGGTCCGGCATCAAGGTCTCGCCGATCTGCCTCGGCACCATGATGTTCGGCGGTCCGACCACGGAGAAGGACTCCGCCCGCATCATCGCCCGGGCGAAGGATGCCGGCGTCAACTTCATCGACACGGCGGATGTCTATACCGAGGGGCGCTCGGAGGAGATCACCGGGCGTGCCATCAAGGCCGACCGCTCGCACTGGGTGCTCGCCACCAAGCTCGCCAATCCGACGGGGCCCGGGCCAAACGACCGCGGCCTGTCGCGCCTCTACACGATGCGGGCGGTGGAGGCCTCGCTGAAGCGGCTCGGCACCGATGTCATCGACATCTATTACCTCCACAAGGAAGATCACGCGACGCCGCTCGAGGAGACCGTGCGGGCGATGGGAGACCTCATCCGCCAGGGCAAGATCCGCTCCTATGGCGTCTCCAACCACCGCTCCTGGCGAATCGCCGAGATCTGCAACCTCGCCGACCGCATGGGCATCGACCGGCCGGTGGTCAGCCAGCCCTACTACAACGCCATGAACCGCATGCCGGAGGTGGAGCATCTACCGGCCTGCGGCTTCTACGGCCTCGGCGTCGTGCCCTATTCGCCGCTCGCCCGCGGCATCCTCTCCGGCAAGTACGACCCGAAGGCGCCGCCGCCCGAGGGCACGCGCGCCGGGCGGGCCGACAGCCGCATGATGCAGACGGAATGGCGCAAGGAATCGCTGGTCATCGCCCAGAAGCTGAAGGCCCATGCCGAAAAGCGCGGTATCACGCCGGGCCAGTTCGCCACCGCCTGGGTGCTGAACAACGCCTTCGTCACCGCGGCCATCGCGGGGCCGCGCACCATGGAGCAGTTCGAGGACTATCTCGGCGCGCCGGGCTACGGGTTCACGAAGGCCGATGAGGCTCTGGTCGACCGGCTCGTTCCCGCCGGCCACCCCTCGACACCGGGCTATACCGACCCGGCCTATCCGCTGGAGGGGAGGGTGGCGCGGAGCGGGTGATCACCCCGCCAGCCTGAGCCCGTCCTCGCGCGCGACCACCCGGTTGCGGCCGGTGCGCTTCGCCTCGTAGAGGCAGGCATCGGCGCGGTCGATGAGATGGTCGAGGTCCGGCCTGCCGCCGGCGATGCTCGAGACGCCGATGGAGACCGAGACGCGCACCGTCTCGCCGCCGACATGGATGTCGAGCCCGGCGATGCGGGCGCGAAGGCCCTCGGCCACCACCATGGCCGCCTGCAGGGACGTGTTGGGCAGGAGGCAGCCGAACTCCTCGCCGCCGAGCCGGCCGAAGGTGTCGTCCGTCCGCAGGTGGCCGCGGATCGCACTGGCGACCGCGACGAGAACGGCGTCGCCGCCGGCATGGCCGACGGTGTCGTTGATCGTCTTGAAGCGGTCGACGTCGATCAGGACCATGCAGGCCGGCCAGCGGTCCTGCCGGGCGATGATCTTCTCCGACGCCTGCATGAAGGCGCGCCGGTTGGGCTGGCCTGTCAGCACGTCGGTCTCGGCGGCGCGGCGATAGCGGTCCTCGGCGCGGTCCTTGGTGAGGGAGAGCTGCAGGAAGGAGATCAGCGTGATGTGGATCAGCGCCTCGAACATGACGAGGGTGATGATCGGGGAGACCGCGATCTCATTGCTGGCCGGAGCCGCGCTGGTCAGCGGCGCGACGAGCCGAACCGTGTAGACGGCGACATGGAACAGATGCCAGCCGATGGCCGGCCAGCGGGTGATGAGGTGTTCATCCCTCAGGCGCCACAGCGTCACAACGGTTCCCAGAGAGGTGGCCATTACCATGGCGGAGGTGAAGGTCAGCCGCCATTCGACGCTGGTGTAGAAGGCGGGCCACTGGCATAGCGCCAGCCAGACCAGGGAGGGCACCATTGCCCAGGACAAGCTTACCCGGTGGCGGCAGAAGCTCCGTGTTCCCGTGAAATTGAGGGCATAGCCGAGAAGAATGGCGGCGTTTGCCAGATCGATCGTCAGCCAGTCGGGAGCCCAGTTCCGCAGGCCGAGCAGGGCGCAGCCGAAGGCGCCGACGAGATTGGCGATCCCCCAATAGACGAGGCTCCGCTCCTCGCGGTTCTGGCGCGACGAGAGAAGCAGCAGAAGTCCGGTCGTCGTGCTGATGGCGACGACCGACAGGAGCAACGTGCGGGGGTGGAGAAATTCCATCGGCCTTCCGTGGACGCCCATGCGCGGAAGATCCGTGCCAGGCACTCCCAGTCTCGCCGGAGACATTTGAGGCTTCGTTAAGGGACGAGGGCCGGCCGTATCGCCATGTGGAACGGCGGCATTGACGGAGAGGCGGACTCGCCGAGGGGGCAGCCGATCCGCTCTCCGTCAGCTCACATGCGCCTCAGGTCAGTACCAGCGGCAGACGCGGAAGCCGCGGCGGTTGATCCAGCACCGGCGGCGCCTCGGCCGGAACCAGCGCCGGCGCCAGCGGCGACGCCAGTAGCGGCGCTGCATCTCGACGGCTTCGGCGGTGGCGGGGGTGCTCGGCGCGAGGGCGCCCCGCACACCGTCCTGATCGACTGCCGCGCGTGCGTGCGACGCCTCGGCCGCGCCGATCCCGATGGTCGCCGTGGCGGCGACGCCGCCGGCGAGGGCCGTCATGAACAGCCTGCGATCCATGTCGCTTTCTCCCTGTTGGTGGGTGCACCCGGGTCAATGCGTCAGCACGGCGTCCGGTTCCCTCCGGGTGATCCGGGCAGGTCGGGGCGGAACTGCGGCTCCCTGCCGTCTTGCTCTCCGCTCCGCCTTGCGCCATCTGGTCTGTATGCCTCTTCTGCCCCTGACTCACGGCTCGCGCTTTCTCCGCCTCGTGCGCGAAGAGACGGGGCTCGTCGTCGCCCTCGCGGTGATCGCGGGCGGGACGCTCGCCTTCCTGCGGCTCGCCGACATTGTCATCGATGGTGAGACGGAGGCCTTCGACCGTGCCCTGCTGATGCATTTCCGCGATGTGGCTGCACCGGAGGTCGCGCCGGGTCCCGCCTGGCTGCCGGGAGTGATGCGGGACATCACGGCCCTCGGAGGGGTCGCGGTCCTCGGCCTGATCACCCTGTTCACCAGCATCTATCTCCTGCTGGTCGGAAAGCGGGGGGCTGCGCTCTTCGTCCTCGTCGCCGTCGTCGGCGGAACGATGATCAGCCAGGGGCTCAAGGCGCTCGTCGGCCGGCCGAGGCCTGATCTGGTGCCGAACGCGCCGATGGAACTGACCGCGAGCTTTCCCAGTGGCCACGCCATGCTGTCCGCCGTCACCTACCTGACGATCGGTGTCCTGCTCACCCGCCTGGAGGCGCCGCGGCGGGTCCATGCCTATTTTCTGGCGATCGCCGTCACCATGACGGTGCTCATCGGCGTGAGCCGCGTCTATCTCGGTGTCCACTGGCCGACGGATGTGCTGGCCGGCTGGTGTCTCGGTGCTTCCTGGGCGCTGTTCTGCTGGCTCGTTGCCCTCTGGCTGCAGCGCCGAGGCCAGATCGAGGCCGTTCCCGACCGAGGCTGAAAGCCGGCCAGGGGGAGTCCAATCCGTCGCCGGATGCCGGGACGACGAAGAAGCCCGGCCGCGAGGGCCGGGCTCCTGTCAGTCGCGAAGGGCTGTTACCAGTAGTAGCGGCGCCGCCTGCAGACCAGTTCGCCCCACTGGTTGACCCAGCAGCGGCGCCGCGGTCCAAATCCCG
>CAZPMD010000122.1:0-11884 GCA_964587395.1 uncultured Hyphomicrobiales bacterium | reverse complement strand
GGCATCGACCTCTCCAGGGTCGCCGGTACTGGGCCGCATGGCCGCATCGTCGAGCGCGACGTCAAGGCGGCGGCGGCTGGCGGTACGGCCAAGGCTGCGCCGACTGCGGCTTCGGCCCCGGCCACGGCTCCAAAGCCTGCTCCGGTTGCTACTCCCTCCGATGAACAGGTCCGCAAGCTCTTCGAGCCCGGCTCCTACGAGGAGGTTCCGCACGACAACATGCGCAAGGTCATCGCCCGTCGCCTGACGGAGGCGAAATCGACCATCCCGCACTTCTACCTGACCATCGACTGCGAGCTGGACGCGCTTCTGTCGCTGCGCGAGCAGATCAACAAGGCCGCGCCGGTCATCGACGGCAAGCCGGCCTACAAGCTCTCGGTCAACGACCTCGTCATCAAGGCGCTGGCCCTGTCGCTGCGCGCCGTGCCAGACGCCAACGTCACCTGGACCGATGGCGCCATGCTGAAGCACAAGCATGCCGACATCGGCGTCGCCGTCTCCATTCCGGGCGGCCTCATCACCCCCGTCATCCGCGATGCCTGCCACAAGCCGGTTTCGGTCATCTCCAACGAGATGAAGGACCTCGCGGCCCGCGCCCGCAACCGCAAGCTCAAGCCCGAGGAGTACCAGGGCGGGTCTTCGGCAGTGTCCAACCTCGGTATGTTCGGCATCAAGGACTTCGCCGCCGTGATCAACCCGCCCCACGCGACGATCCTCGCCGTCGGCGCCGGCGAAAAGCGTGTGGTTGTGAAGAACGATGCGCCGGCGGTGGCGACCGTCATGAGCGTGACGCTCTCCACAGACCACCGCGCCGTCGACGGGGCATTGGGGGCCGAGCTGATGGCGGCGTTCAGGGGCTACATCGAGAACCCGATCGGCATGCTGGTGTGAGCGGGCCATGAGCGGCGCCCGGTGGACGCTGGTGTCGATCGTGGTGGCGACCCTTGCCATGGCCTCGTCGTTCTTCCAGAGCTACAATTACTCGCGCAACCTCGACGTCGTGCAGCGCAACGTCATTCGCGGCGAGTATCTGCGCACCTGTCGCGACATCATCGACGCCTATTTCCAGATCAAGATGCGGACCTATGCCATGCATGAGGCGACGACTGCCCATGGCCGCGGTCCGGAGGTCGTCGATCCGCTGATCCAGCGCGAGGTCGAGGCCAGCGTGTTCAGGTTCGGCGCGCTCGGCACCTTCCTCGCCAATTTCCGCGATGACGCCATCCGCGAGCGCTACACGCAGCTCTCGTGGAAGCTGCTGGCGATCGCCCGCGACACCTACAAGCAGCCGCGCGAGGCCTTCGACAAGGCCTTCGCCGGGGCCGACACCCTGTTTGGAGAAATGAACGAGGACTGCGCCCGCACGGCGCGCCTGTCGTTCCTGTGACCGAGAGCCCACGAAAGGCGTCACCCATGTCCAATTACGACATCATCGTCATCGGCGGCGGCCCCGGCGGCTATGTCGCTGCCATCCGCGCCGCCCAGCTCGGCTTCAAGACGGCCGTTGTGGAACGCGAGCATCTCGGCGGCATCTGTCTCAACTGGGGCTGCATTCCCACCAAGGCGCTGCTGCGATCGGCCGAGATCTACCACTACGCGACCCACGCCAAGGATTACGGGCTGACGCTCAACGGTACGATGACCGTCGATATGGCGGCCGTGGTGAAGCGCTCGCGCGGCGTCTCCGCCCAGCTCAACGGCGGCATCGGCTTCCTGATGAAGAAGAACAAGATCGATGTCATCTGGGGCGAGGCGAAGATCGCGAAGGTGGGGCAGGTGGTCGTCTCGGCCAGCGCCAAGCCCGCCGTGCAGCCGCAGGTGCCGCCGCCCAAGGGCACGCTGGGTGCGGGCACCTACCAGGCCAAGCACATCATCGTCGCGACCGGGGCGCGTCCGCGCGTCCTGCCGGGCATCGAGCCGGACGGCAAGCTGATCTGGACCTATTTCGAAGCCATGAAGCCCGAGGCCATGCCGAAGAGCCTCATCGTGATGGGATCCGGCGCCATCGGCATCGAGTTCGCCTCCTTCTACCGCACCATGGGCGCCGAGGTGACGGTGGTCGAGGTGCTGCCGCAGATCATGCCGGTCGAGGATGCCGAGATCGCCGCCCATGCCCGCAAGCGCTTCGAGAAGCAGGGCATCAGGATCCTCACCTCCACCAAGGTGACGAAGGTCGAGAAGGGCGCGAGCTCCGTCACCGCGACGGTGGAGGACGAGAAGGGGCAGAAGCAGACACTGACCGCCGAACGCCTCATCTCCGCCGTCGGTGTCGTCGGCAATGTCGAGGGTCTCGGTCTCGAGGCGCTCGGCGTCACGCTGGACCGCGGCACGGTGAAGACCGACGGGCTCGGCCGCACCAATGTCTCGGGCATCTATGCCATCGGCGACGTTGCAGGCCCCCCCATGCTCGCCCACAAGGCCGAGCACGAGGGCGTCATCTGCGTCGAGACGATCAAGGGCCTGCACACCCATGCCATGGACAAGCTCATGATCCCCGGCTGCACCTACTGCCACCCGCAGGTCGCCTCCGTGGGGCTCACCGAAGCGAAGGCCAGGGAAGCCGGCTACACCCTGAAGGTCGGTCGCTTCCCCTTCATGGGCAACGGCAAGGCCATCGCGCTCGGCGAGCCGGAAGGCCTCGTGAAGACCATCTTCGACGCGAAGACCGGCAAGCTCATCGGTGCGCACATGATCGGCGCCGAGGTGACGGAATTGATTCAGGGCTTCGTCGTCGCCATGAACTGCGAGACGACGGAAGAGGAACTCATTCACACGGTCTTCCCGCATCCGACCCTGTCGGAAATGATGCACGAGAGTGTTCTGGATGCCTATGGGCGGGTCGTGCATACGTGAGCGCAAGAATGGTCCGGATAGGCCCGGAGTCGACTTCGTCGGGATCGGCCATCTAGTCTGGCTTCGTCTTTGAGCGATGGGGGGCGAAACATGATGTCGCTGATAGCGCGTGCGTCAGTGGGCTTGTTTGTACTGTTGATTGGCATGTCCGGCTTGGCCCATGCTTGTTCTTCGGCCAACTGTGCCAATGGTCTGGCCTACCAGGCCTATGGGCCCGCTCAGGCCCGCATCCTGGCGGTCTTCGTTCATGGCGACGTGTCTTCAGGCGGCCCGGCGGACTACATGTACCGGTATGCCCAGTCCTTTGCGGCGTCGCGTCGCGACGTGGCGGCGGTGTCCCTCCTGCGGCCGGGCTACTATGACCGCGCGGGCAATCGTTCCAGCGGGTCCGACGGCGGGCGCCGCGACACCTTCGATGCTGGATCGATCCAGACGCTTGCCGGCGCTATCCGCGAGCTCAAGGCGAAGTTCGGCGCCCAACGGGTCATCGCGCTCGGCCATTCTGCAGGAGCTGGGGCCCTCGGCGTCATCGCCGGCAACTCCGGCGGCCTACTGAATGGTGTGGTCCTCGCGTCCTGTCCGTGTGACGTCCCGGCCTGGCGGGCGTCGCGCGGCGGTGGGCGCGGCTTCTCCTCTCTGTCACCGGTCGACTACCTCAGCGGTGTGCCGGGCTCCACGTCTATCGTGGCCGTGACTGGCGCGAGGGACGACAATACGCGGCCTGCGCTGGCGCAAGATTACGTGGCGCGTGCCAGGGCGGCCGGCCGGAATGCACGCGTGGAGATCGTCGGCGGCGGCCACGGCTTCGGCAGCGTCGCCGGCCCCTCCGTCCGGGCCCTTGCCGGGATGGTGCGCTAGTCCCTCGTCCCGTAGCGGGCCTGCCGATCCGACCAGAACCCCACCCGTGAAGGCCACCCGCGCCATTCATCACGAAACGGAATAGGACCGTGGTCCTGTGGGACAGAAGTCCTATCGATGGGCGCGATCAGTCGCCGACACAATGCCTTTCCGCGACCCTGGCGACCAGTCGACTGGCGGACGGTAGCGTGGACGACGCTTGCCGCCGCACCCACGCAAAAAAAGCCGGCGCGAGGCCGGCCTTCGGGTCGTCGACGGTGCCGCTGGTGCGACAGTCGCAGCCTTAGCTCATGACGCTCTCGCCCGCCGGCAGGACGATGGCGGTCGTGCCCACGGGGACGCGACCATAGAGGTCGATGATGTCCTGGTTGAGGAAGCGGATGCAGCCCGACGACACCTGCGTGCCGATCGTCCAGGGCTCCACCGTGCCATGCAGACGATACAGCGTGTCGCGGTTGCCGCGGTAGAGATAGAGCGCCCGCGGCCCCAGCGGGTTCTCCGGCCCGGGGGGAAGCCCGCCGGCATAGGGTCCGTAACGGTCGGGCTCGCGACGGATCATGTCCTGCGTCGGCGTCCAGCGTGGCCAGGCCGCCTTGCGGCCGATAGAGGCGATGCCGGTGAGGTTGAAGCCCTCCTCCTTGCCGACGCCGACGCCGTAGCGCATGGCGCGGCCATTCTCCATCACGAGATAGGCGTAGCGGGCAGACGGATCGACCACGATCGTGCCGGGATGCTCGCGGCCCCGATAGGCCACCTCACGGCGCAGCCAGCGGTCATCGACCTTGCTCAGGTCGATTGCCGGCACCGGGTAGGGCTCGCCCTGAACCTCGGCGTACATGGCCGCGTAATAGGGATCGATGCGCGGCGTCTCGATCGCCAGTTCCTCGCGGCGCGTGGTGCATGCGCCGAGGATGAAGGGGGCACCCAGGACAAGGAAACGTCGGTCGATTGTCATCATACGCCTCGAAACATGCCAGTGCGGAACAGGTTCCCGACCCCTCGAGATGAGGAGTGCGGCCAGCACCGGATTCGTGAACCAGGGTCGGCTCGTTACCACCGGCGGGGGGCGTCAATCATGACGAATCCGTGAGCCGGGGAGAATGCGCAACGGACTGTTGCTGCGCTGCACCACCGACCCGTCACGGCACCCTCACGCCTCACGCCAACCGGGCGGCACGATGGCAGAACGGAGTTAACTCTTGGCAACCGCGCCGTGCCGGCCAGCGATCACAAGCTCGCGAAGAGGTCGTACTCGCTGGCCCGGTCGATCTTCACGGTGACCAGTTCGCCGACTGCGAGCTTGCGCTTCGTATGGATGAACACCGACCCGTCGATCTCCGGGGCATCACCCTTGGAGCGCGCCTTGACCACGGTCGGCCCGACCTCGTCGATGAGCACCTGCTGGCGCGTGCCCACCTTCTTCCTGATGCGCCGGGCGGAGATCTCGGCCTGCTTCTTCATGAAGCGGTGCCAGCGCCGCTCCATCACCTCGGGCGGCACATGGCCCTCAAGGCCGTTGGAGGTGGCGCCTGCCACCGGCTCGTACTTGAAGCAGCCGACGCGGTCGAGGCCGACCTCGTCCAGCCAGTCCAGAAGGAACTCGAACTCCTCCTCGGTCTCGCCGGGAAAGCCGACGATGAAGGTCGAGCGGATCGTCAGGTCCGGGCAGATCTCGCGCCAGCGGCGGATCCGCTCGGCGGTCTTCTCCTGGTGGGCGGGACGCTTCATCCGCTTCAGCACGTCGGGATGGGCGTGCTGGAAGGGGATGTCGATGTAGGGAAGGATCTTCCCCTCGGCCATCAGGGGGATGACCTCGTCGACATGCGGATACGGGTAGACATACTGCATGCGCACCCAGACGCCGAGTTCGCCAAGCGCCTGCGCGAGGTCGAGGAACTTGGTGCGCCAGATGCGGTCGCGCCACTGGCTCTCGGCATATTTCACGTCGATGCCATAGGCCGAGGTGTCCTGGCTGACCACGAGGATTTCCTTCACCCCTGCGGCGACGAGCTTCTCCGCCTCGCGCATGACCTCCGCCAGCGGCCGCGAGACGAGATCGCCGCGCAGCTTCGGGATGATGCAGAAGGTGCAGCGGTTGTTGCAGCCCTCGGAAATCTTCAGATAGGCGTAGTGGCGCGGGGTCAGCTTGATGCCCTGCGGCGGCACGAGGTCGATGAAGGGATCGTGCTTCGGCGGCGCCGCCTGATGCACGGCCGCCATCACGCTCTCGTACTGCTGCGGTCCGGTGATGGCGAGCACGGAGGGGTGGGCGGCCCGGATCTGTTCCGGCTCGGCGCCCATGCACCCCGTGACGATGACGCGGCCGTTCTCCTTCAGTGCATCACCAATGGCGGCGAGGCTCTCGGCCTTGGCGCTATCGAGGAAGCCGCAGGTATTGACCAGGACGAGGTCGGCGCCCTGGTGGTTGCGCGCCAGTTCATAACCCTCGGCCCGGAGGCGCGTGATGATGCGCTCGGAGTCGACAAGCGCCTTGGGGCAACCGAGCGAGACGAAGGAGATCTTCGGGGCGGCGCGGTCGTCAGGGGGCAGGGTGCTGGTGGCGGTCATCGGGGCTCATCGCGAGGCAAGGGCCGCCAATAGGCGAAAGCGCTGCATTCGACAAGCAAGTCGCGACGACCGGCTGGTCTGTGATGCTTGAGATGGATCAAGTGCGCAGCGCATGAGCCACCCCCATTTCTGATTTCATCGCAATGGCCAAAAAGGAGACAGTCATGGCCCAGCATGATTTTCTGCCCTCGCTGTTCACTCGCGGCGGTGAACTGTCCCGTCATCCCTTCTCCTCCATGCAGGGCGAGATCGACCGCCTTTTCGAGGCCTTCGGCAAGTCTGGCGGTGTGTTTTCGCGCGGCAAGGAGTTGGGCTTCGCTCCGTCCCTCGACATTGCCGAGACCGCCACGGCGATCGACGTCACCGTCGAACTGCCTGGCTGTGAGGCGAAGGACGTCGAGATTTCTGCCACAGGCCGGACCCTGGCGATCAAGGGCGAGAAGAAGAGTGAGACGGAATCGACGGACAAGGACTGGCATGTGACCGAGCGCAGCTACGGCGCGTTCCAGCGGTCGATCCCGGTTCCCTTCGACATCGATCCCGCCAAGGTCGAGGCGCGCTTCGACAAGGGCGTGCTGAAGATTCATCTTCCCAAGCCCGCCGAGGCCGTCGAGGGCAAGAAGACGATTGCGATCAAGGGCGAATGAGCGCCCGGCGGGCGCGCGATTTGTCCTGATGGGATGAACCGAATCCGCTCGCGTCGGTTCATCTTTCGTTCAAGCAAGGCAGACCAGTCTGCCGTCATCCGTATCCAAGGAGGTTCCAGATGGATCGTCGCAGCTTCTTCCTCTCGCTCGCTGGTGGCGCTGTCGCCATTGGCGCCCTTGGCACCACGGCCGCGACCGCCGCTCCGGCGACCGCAGCCGCTCCTGCCGCAGCCGCTCCGGCCGTCGGCGCTCCCCTGGAGATGCAGTGGGGCTATGGCTACGGCTATCGCCGCCGCCGTTTCTATCGTCCCTATCGTCCCTATCGCCCGTATCGTCCCTATGGCTTCTACGGCCCGCGTCCCTTCCGGCCGGTCCGTCGCTGCTGGATCAACCGCTGGGGCGAGCGCGTCTGCCGCTTCTGACCCGGGGCGTCGCCCCGTGACTGAAACCCCGTCGCCCTCGCGTGCGGCGGGGTTTCTTTTTGAGCCAGTCGCCGGTCGACGTCGGCAACGGGGCGTTGACTTGCGCGTCAACTTCGCGCGTGAATACATTTGGGACAGATGGTGCGCGAGAGGGATGGCGCGTCATGGAAGGGGACGGCGAATTCCGCATCGAGAGCTTTGCTTTCGACGTGATCGACCGCATGCGCGGCCTGAACCGGCATGGCGTCATCGATGAACTGACCCGGCTCATGTCGACCTTCGGCTTCACCAGCATGATCCTGGCGGGCATTCCCAACCCGGATGATGCCCTCAAGCCCCATGTGGTGGTGCAGGACTGGCCCGAAGGCTGGTCGCTTCGCTACCACGAGCAGAACTACGGCCCACTCGACAGCGCGCTCCAGCGAGTCCATTCGAGCCCCGCACCATTCCGGTGGAGCGATACGCGCGCGCCTGGCCGCACCCGGAGCAACATCGTCCTCGACGAGGCATGTGAATTCAGGCTCAACGACGGCTTCATCGTGCCGTTTCGCGGCGCCGGAGGCTTCCGCTCCGCGCTGTCCTTCGGCACCGACAAATACATGATCTCCAAGCGCGACGAGAGCGCCATCCACCTCATCGGCCTCTATGCGTTCCAGGCCTTGTCGCCCCGGCCACAGATCAGCGAACTGACGCCGCGCGAGCGCGAGTGCGTACGCTGGCTGGCGGCCGGCAAGAGCGCCTGGGAAACTGGCCAGATTCTCGGCGTCAGCGAGCAGACGGTGAAGGATTTTCTCCGGCATGCCCGCGAAAAGACCGGCACGGTCAGCGGGCCCCACCTCGTTGCCGAGTGCATGAGGCGCGACTGGCTGTAAATCCCGCGATCGTGGGATGTCGTTTCTGCGCCAAAGGCATGAGGGTACCTCCCGACTAGGGGGGTACGGTCATGCAGTTGCACGTCATTCGCGGCCGGGATGCAGCGCGCCATCCGGATCTGATGGAGCAGATCTGGCGGCTTCGTTACCAGACCTTCGTCGTCGACTTCGGCTGGGCCCTGCCGATGGCGCGCGACGGGCGGGAAGTCGACCAGTTTGACGGCGACGATACGGTCCACTTTGCCCTGTGTGAGGGCGATCGCCTTCTCGTCTACAGCCGCGTCCTGCCGACCACCGGGCCGCACCTCCTGGCCGATGTCTACCCTCACATGGCGTCCGAGGTGCCACGGCGCGAGACCACGCTCGAATGGTCGCGCCTCTGCGTGCCACAGAACACCCGCGGCAGGCGGCCATCGGGCTTTCACAGCATGTTGCGACACGTCATCGCCTATGCGCTGGACCGCGGTGTCGACGAATTGAGCCTGCAGGGCCACCCCGACTGGATCCTGTCCTTCGAGCGGATCGGCATTCCGACCAGGCCCATCGGCCTCGGCGCCGTCTGCGACGGGTCGCTGGTCGTGCCCTTCGTGGCGACCATCTCCGAGGAATCGGTGCGCGCACTCGACCACATCATGGCGCAGCCGGACATCCACACGGTGCCGGCCGCTCGGCTCTAGAAGCCGGCCGCCACAGGCGGTTCGGGACATGCCGGAGAACTCAGTTGAGTGAGGAGGAAAACATGAAGCGCTCGGACAAGGTGCGTCAGTTGCTGGGGAGCCTCGACGCCGTGCGCGTGCAGGCCAGCGGGGAGGGTCTTGAGACCATGCGCTACCTGCTCGACATGGCCCATGCCGAGGGATCGATCGCGCTTGCCAAGATCGTCTACGAGGAGGAGGACGAAAAGAGCAGGATCGGAGCCGCCGAGGCTCTTCCCATGACCGCCAGGGCCTCTCCCGCCGCCGCGCCTGCAGGCGGTTCGTGACGCGTTGACGTCTGCCTGTCTCTCGCCATACAGAGGCACACCGTGACCGGCCGGGGCGTTCGGGGCATCAGGCCCGCAACGCACCCGCGCGGCGCCGGGCTCGCGCTGGCGCCTGGTCTGGATGGGTGGCCGAGTGGTTTAAGGCAGCGGTCTTGAAAACCGCCGTGGGTGCAAGCTCACCGTGAGTTCGAATCTCACCCCATCCGCCAAGGGCCTGTCCGCAGCGGTCCGTATCGATCCATACAAGTGTTTGGAAAATAAGGGGTTTTGACGGATACTGTGTCCAGTCAATTCCGCCTGAATCCACTCCATTCCATGGCTCGAACGGGTAACGCTGCGGGTAACGGGAGCTGCGGGTGAGGGTATTTTGAACGAGGTTCGAAAATGCTCACCGACTCCCAGATACGAAGCGCCCAAGCCGCGAAGCGAAACGTCAATCTCACCGATAGCGGAGGGCTCCGGTGCGTTGTGACGCCTGCCGGAAACAAATTATGGCAGGTCCGATTCCGCCATTTGGGCAAGGAAAATATCTTGTCGCTCGGGCGATACCCGGCCGTGAGCCTGAGGGACGCTCGCATAAAACGAGACAAGGCTAAGGCTCTGTTGCACGAGGGGCGCGATCCCACCGTCGAGAAGAAACTTCGGAAACTTCGCATGGCTGGGGCCGGGGGAGACACTTTCGAAGAGATCGCTCGCGAGTGGCACACCATGCAGAGGCCAGCATGGTCAGAGGTCCATTGGTCGGAAGTGATGCGCACGTTCGAGCGCGACGTTTTCCCGGTAATTGGACGAGTCTCCGTCCGCAATCTGACGCCTGCGGAAATCCTCGGTCTGCTCAGGGGTATCGAGGGACGAGGATCGAAGGAGACCGCGCGACGCATTCGCCAGAGGTTGTCCGCCGTCTTCGTCTTCGCAATCGCCAGTGGCCGGGCCAACGCTGATCCTGCCGCGATCGTCCAGAAGGCCATGGCACCGCGCCTCTTGGGTAGGCAACCCGCCGTGACCGACCTGAAGCCCGCTAGGAAGGTGATTGTCGATGCAGAGGCCGTCCCTGCGCACCATACAACTAAGCTGGCGCTGCGGTTGCTAGCCATCACGGCGGTTCGTCCTGGCTCCCTCATCCGCACGCCATGGAGCGAGTTCGCCCACCTTGATCCCGACAAGCCTGTCTGGCGCATCCCGGCCTCTCGGTTGAAGCTCGCGTTGCGTCACAAGGACGACGCCACGAGGGATTTGATGGTGCCTCTCGCACCCGAGGCAGTCGCGGTCATCGATGTGTTGCGTGACCTGACGGGGAGGGGGCCTTACGTCTTCCCTTCGACACGCGCGGCGCACAAGCCGATGTCCGAGAATGCGATCGGCTATCTGCTGCACCGCGCCGGGTATCACGGCAAGATGGTGCCCCATGGTTGGCGCTCGACCTTCAGCACGATCATGAACGAGATGTGCCCTGCGGATCGCCACATCATCGACCTGATGCTTGGTCATGTGCCGACTAACAAGGTCGAGGCGGCATACAATCGCGCGGCGCACCTTGAGCGGCGTCGAGAACTCGCCGCGCTCTGGGGCGCGCTGATCTGCGAGGGGCTTGGTGATCCAGTGACGGTTCTGTCCGGACGTTGCCGGTGACAAGGGAAGGGGCCGCATGTGCGGCCCCTGTCTCTTGCCTAGGCGTTGCGGTCGTTCGCGACCTTCAAGCTGTTGATCCATCCGTCGATGTCGCTCTCGCGCCACCGCACACAATAGGGGGTCACGGCGACGGGTCGAGGAAACGAGTCCCGGTCCATCCGGGCATAGATTGTGGATCGGGCAAGGCCGGTGATGTGGATCACCTCCTTGATCGGTATTAGCCGTTCGCGTCGGGCGGGCTGAGAATTGGTCGCGGTCATGGCGCACCTCCATTTTGGGTAAGTGGGGTGCAGGGCAGTTCTCGGCCCTACCTCGACGCCTATAGCGATCCGAACACGTCCGGCGCGGAAATCATGAGCCATCCGTAATATTACTGACAACGCGAGTGCGAAACTGCAACGACCTCGCCTTTCGGTTGCATACGCTTCTGCTCCCGCTACGATAACCAGCCGCTCAAGTTGGGGGACCAGTATGAAGCCACTCAAGGAGTTTTCTGGGGCAGTGACGTTCTTCAGTGTCGCGGCCGCGTTCTTGGCAATTGGGGCACTCATGGTGATCACATCAGCACCACAGCCTTATTCAGATCCCCTTGGCAGGATGCAGTCCATCTACATGGCGATTGCGCTGGTCGCTGCCGCTGGCTCGTCTGCGACCCTTGCCGTCCTGCTGTTCCACATTCAACGGAATGCTTACGTGACCTATCTGGTCCTGGTCCAACTTCGAGAAGCGGAAGAGCTTCGGAATCAGCAAATGATGCCGGTTGAGAAAGTGGCTTCGGCATTGGTGGCGAGGCAGGGGCTCTAGCCGTTGAGGACTGTCAGCCACCCGAGTGCAGACATCTGAGGATTTTTACGTGACAGGGGGATTGGCGTGCGAATTGCCGTTCGACTAGCCGTTGCCGCGACCCTTACGACGATCCCGCATTCGGTGGCGAGGCCGCAACCGACAATCGCCGAAGCCTACCTTTGCGTTGCTGATCATGAGTCGGGCTTCGCGAATGAGAGCCCGATTGAAAAGTAGTTGAGCGATATCAGCAGGTTGTGATTCCCGTTT
>CAZPMD010000121.1:0-12256 GCA_964587395.1 uncultured Hyphomicrobiales bacterium | reverse complement strand
CTTCGGAGCGGCGGCCTTGGCCGGAGCCTTCGCAGCCGGAGCCTTGGCGGCGGGGGCCTTCGACGAGGTCTTGGAACCGGTCGACTTCGCAGCCGCCTTGCTCGCCGGCTTCTTCTCCGTCTTCTTGGCGTCGGGCTTCTTGGCCGGAGCCTTCGGCGCCTTGGCCGGGGCCTTGCCGCCACCCTTCACCGCGTTGACGATCTTCTGCGCGGCGTCGTCGAGGTCATCGGCGGGGATCACGTTGAGGCCGGACTCGCGGATGATCTTCTTGCCTTCCTCGACGTTCGTGCCTTCGAGGCGCACGACGAGGGGCACCTGGAGGCCGACCGCCTTCACCGCGGCGAGCACGCCGCGGGCGATGACGTCGCACTTCATGATGCCGCCGAAGATGTTGACGAGGATGCCCTTCACCTTCGGGTCGGCGGTGATGATCTTGAACGCCGCCGTGACCTTCTCCTCCGAGGCGCCGCCGCCGACGTCGAGGAAGTTGGCGGGCGATTCGCCGTAGAGCTGGATGATGTCGAGGGTCGCCATGGCGAGGCCGGCGCCGTTGACCATGCAGCCGATCGTGCCGTCGAGCGCGATGTAGGCGAGGTCATACTTCGAGGCCTCGATCTCCTTCTCGTCCTCCTCCGTCAGGTCGCGCAGGGCGACGACGTCGGCATGGCGGTAGAGCGCGTTGGAATCGAAGGACACCTTGGCGTCGAGGACCTTGAGCTGGCCCTGCTTGGTGATGATCAGCGGGTTGATCTCCAGCATCGCCATGTCCTTGGCGACGAAGGCCTTGTAGAGGATGCCCGCCACCACCTCGGCCTGCTTGGCGAGGTCGCCGGATAGGCCGAGCGTCTTGGCGATGGTGCGGCCGTGATGCGGCATGAAGCCGGTCGCCGGATCGACCGAGAAGGTCTTGATCTTCTCGGGTGTGTCATGGGCGACGGCCTCGATGTCCATGCCGCCCTCGGTGGAGACGACATAGGCGACGCGGCCGGTCTCGCGGTCGACCAGCATCGACAGGTAGAATTCCTTCTCGATGTCGGAGCCGTCCTCGATGTAGAGGCGGTTGACCTGCTTGCCGGTGGGGCCGGTCTGCACGGTGACGAGGGTGTTGCCGAGCATCTGCTTGGCGAAGGCCTCGACCTCCTCGATCGACTTGGCGAGGCGCACGCCACCCTTCTCGCCCGCCGCCTTCTCCTTGAACTTGCCCTTGCCGCGACCGCCGGCATGGATCTGCGACTTCACGACCCAGAGAGGGCCGCCCAGCTTCTTCGCGGCGGCCTTGGCCTCCGACGACTTGAAGATGGCGATGCCATTCGAGACGGGGGCGCCGAATTCCTTCAGCAAGGCTTTCGCCTGATATTCGTGGATGTTCATCTGAGACCCTCTGTTTTGCGGTCGTGGCCGCTTTCTCAGGTTGTTGGGCTGCTGCGCCGACAGGCGCCGAAGCGCCTGACGGTCTCCTCATTCCACTGAACGCGACTTACTTCGCGAGCTCGGGAGCGATGGTCTTGCAGGCGTCGACGAGGCCCTTCACCGAAGCGACGGACTTCGCGAACATCTCCTGCTCGCCCTTGTCGAGCTCGAACTCGACGATCTTCTCGACACCGCCGGCGCCGATGAGCACCGGAACGCCCACATACATGTCCTTCACGCCGTACTGGCCAGTGAGGTACGCGGCCGACGGGAGAACGCGCTTCTTGTCCCTCAGGTAGCTCTCGGCCATGGCGATGGCGGAGGCGGCCGGCGCATAGAAGGCCGAGCCGTTGCCGAGGAGGCCGACGATCTCGCCGCCGCCCTTGCGGGTGCGCTCGACGATGGCGTCCAGCTTCTCCTGGGTCAGCCAGCCGGACTTCACGAGCTGGGTCAGCGGCACGCCGCCGACGGTGGAGTGGCGCACCATCGGCACCATGTCGTCGCCGTGGCCGCCGAGCGTCCAGGCATGGATGTCCTCGATCGACACGCCGGTCGCCTCGGCCAGGAACAGCTCGAAGCGCGAGGAGTCGAGCACGCCGGCCATGCCGACGACCTTGCTGGCCGGCAGGCCGGAGAACTTCTGCAGCGCCCAGACCATGGCGTCGAGAGGATTGGTGATGCAGACGACGAAGGCGTTCGGGGCGTACTTCTTGATGCCGGCGCCGACCTGTTCCATCACCTTGAGGTTGATGCCGAGGAGGTCGTCGCGGCTCATGCCGGGCTTGCGGGGCACGCCGGCGGTGACGATGCAGACGTCGGCGCCCTCGATGGCCTCGTAGCTGCCGGTGCCGCTCATGACGGCGTCGAAGCCCTCGACGGCCGAGGCCTGCGCGATGTCCAGGGCCTTGCCCTTGGCGGTTCCCTCCGCGATGTCGAACATCACGATGTCGCCGAGCTCCTTGAGTCCGGCCAGGAGAGCGAGGGTGCCGCCGATCTGGCCTGAGCCGATCATCGCGAGTTTCTTGCGCGCCATGGAAAGGTCTTTCGCTGAAAGTGTTGCGGGAGCGGGACGACCGCCTGCGGCCCTTTCTAATCCAGAAAATCCGCGGTCTTTCAAGCTGTGCTTTGATCTCATCTAGCGGAATTCCGCGAGTCGCGCACGCCCTGTCGGAAACGTATCGCGAGTCGGGGGAAACCCGCTCCGATTCAAGGCCTTAAAGCGGCAAGAGGGCGCTGTCGCGCCTGCCGCGCGCGGCGCCGTCGCCGGCAAGGCCGGCAAGCAGGCTTCATGGTTCGTTAGGAAACGACTCACGGCGCACGGTAACATATTACAAAAATTGTAATGTGTAATTAAAGGCATGTCGACGCTGTCACACGCCGCCATTGACCAGTGTCCGCACGATGGTGCGCGTCATGACGGCGAGCCTCTGCTCCATCTGGCTGCGCGACAGGTCGCGCATCTCCGTGACGAGGGTGGGGTGGACGAAGCGCTGCATCGCATCCGCGACGAAGGACGCCGCGCGGTCCTCGTCCCTGATGCGGAAGGGGCCGGGCTCCAGCCCCTCGTCGACGATCGAGGCGAGGAAGGCACGGATGCGGGCGCGGTGGGCCATGATCGTGTCGCGGCGGGCTTCCCACAGGCTGGCGAAAGTCGCGTAGATCGGCGGGTCCCGGTCCAGCCCTTCGCGCTGCGCCTTCGCCCAGGCGGTCAGGAACCGTTCGAGCTTGTCGTCGGCCGGGTCGGGGGCGTTGGCGATGTCGCCGAGCGCGAGTTCCACAGTCCGTGCCCAGGCGACCACGACCGCCTCGATCAACCCCGCCTTCGAGGGAAAGAAGCGGTAGACGTTGGCGTGGCTCATGCCGGCCTCGCGCGCCACCGACACCACCGTCACCCGCTCCGGGCCGAACCGGCGGATGTGGTCTGCGGCGATTGCCAGGAGGCGCGCCTCGACCCTGTCGTCGCTGACTGCCGCAAGGCTGGACGGACGATCAGGCGGTCGGGCCACGGGACGCCCTCAGATCCTGGAGAAGCTCGATTTGCAGGGTCTGGATCTCGGCCAGTCGTTCCCATTGCCGGTTCAGCAGGTGGTCGATCTTCTCGTGCAGATGGCGGATCTCGAGCTCGGCCTTGAGGTTGACGCGGAAGTCGTTCTCGGAGCGCCGGCGATCCTTCGCCTCCTGGCGCTTCTGGCTCATCATGATGATGGGCGCCTGAATCGCCGCGATGCAGGACAGGATGAGGTTGAGGAGGATGAAGGGGTAGGGGTCGAAGGCACGCGCCGCAGTCAGGACGTTTGCCCCCATCCACAAGGCAAGCAGCAGGAAGAACGCCATGATGAACGTCCACGACCCGCCGAACTCGGCGACCTTGTCGGCCAGCCTCTCGCCGGCGGTGCGACCGGTGTCGATCGCGTCCTCGACATTGGTGGCAAGAATCTCCTGGCTGCGCAGGCTCTCCACCACGTCGCGCTCGAGGGCGGTGATCTCTCCGCGTTCGGCCTTGAGGAGGTCCTCGACATAGCGGCCGCGATAGTCGGCGACGACGGCCCGGTCGATCACGTCGGTGGGTTGCAGGGCGGGGAAGTCCTTCCGGATGAGATCGGCGAGGCCGGGTCGGACGGACGACAGGCGAACCTCGTTTCCGGGCGGAATCGGTCGGCCGCTCAGGGCGCAGAGGGGCCTATGGTCATCATCCCTGGAACGCGGTGCCCGCATCTCGTCCTCCCCGGTCCCGACGCCAGAGGGGCGCCGCGGCGTCACGTCTCGACGATGCCGCCCGTGTCACCGGCGCGGTCGTTGCGCCGCTCGTGCGGCAGCGCGAGGTATTCGTCGGATCGCATCTCTATCAGCCGCGAGGCCGTGCGGTGAAACTCGAATTCCTCGGTGCCGGAGTCGGACAGGTAGAGCCGGGTCGGCTCGGCCCCGGCGCTGGCGACCAGCTTCACCTGGTTGTCGTAGAGGGCATCGATCAGCGTGATGAAGCGCTTGGCCTCGTTGCGCTTCTCCAGCCCCTTCATCACCGGGATGCGGTCGAGCATCACCGTATGGAAAGTGTGGGCGATCGCGAGATAGTCGGAGGCGCCCAGCGGCCTTTCGCACAGATCGGCAAAGGCAAAACGCGCGACGCCATGAGCCTGGCGCGGCACGGGCACCTGGCGTCCCTTCACCTGCAGCGTCGTGGCCTCGCCCTCGACGCCGCCCGTCAGCCGCGACCAGAAGGCGTCCATGGCGCGATCCGCATCCGCACCGGGCGGGGTCAGCCAGACTGGCTGTCCCGCCAGCTTTTCCAGTCGGAAATCGGTGCGCGATTCGAGCTTCAGCACATCCATCCGCTCCTGCAGCAGCCTGATGAACGGCAGGAACAGCGCCCGGTTCAGGCCGTCCCGATAGAGCTGGTCCGGCACCACGTTGGAGGTCGCGACCACGACGACCCCCTCCTCGAACAGCTTGCCGAACAGGCGGCCGAGGATCATGGCGTCGGCAATGTCGGTCACCGAGAACTCGTCGAAGCAGAGCAGCCAGGTCTCTTCGGCGAGCTCAGCCGCGACGGGGGCGATGGGATCGTCACCCTTGACCTCGCCGGCCTTCAGCTTCTGCCGCCAGGCGTGGATGCGCTCGTGCACATCGGCCATGAACTCATGGAAATGGGCCCGGCGCTTGTGGCGCACCGGGCTCGCCTCCATGAACAGGTCCATGAGCATGGTCTTGCCGCGGCCCACATCGCCCCAGATGTAGAGGCCGCGCACCGGCTCCGGCTTCTGCCCGCGCGAGAACAGCCATGCGAGCGCGGAGGATTTGCGCCTCGCCAGCCGGTAGTCGGCAAGGCGGTCGTTCAACGCCGACAGACGACGGGCCACGGCCGCCTGGGCGGCATCGAAGGAAATCTCGCCGGAATCGACCAGCGCCTGATAGCGGGAGAGGGTGTCGGGCATGAAGACCAGCCATTAGCGGGCGGGCGGAGAAGGGGCAAGCGCAAGCGCGAACCCGGCCGCCATGCGAATTCGCGGCGTTCGTCCCTCCTTTGTCTCATTCCAGACTCGTTGCGTCGGCGCGCCCTGTCCCTTAAACAGACCGGTGATTTCCGGCAGGCCTGACAGCATGCGCCTCGCCGTCCCCTAAGGAATGCCCCGGATGGCCGATTCAAAGCCCGTCGTCGAGCGACCGCTCTCGCCGCACCTGCAGATCTACCGGCCGATGCTGACGATGATGATGTCCATCGTCCACCGCATCACCGGCGGTGCGCTGTTCTTCGGCACGCTGCTGATGCTGTGGTGGCTGATCGCCGCGGCCTCCGGACCGACGGCCTACGCCACCTTCCAGTGGTTCGCCGGCTCGATCATCGGCCGTCTGATCCTGTTCGGATATACTTGGGCGCTCTTCCACCACATGCTCGGCGGCATCCGCCATTTCATCTGGGATACCGGGCGGGGCTTCGGTCCGGCCGAACGCGAGTGGCTGGTTCGCGCCAATCTCATCGGCTCCATCGTCCTGACCATCCTGACCTGGATCGTCGCCTACGCCGTCCGCGGCGGCTTCTGAGGAGGGACAGGCACCATGTCGCATTCCAACTCGTCCATGCGCACCCCGCTCGGCCGCGTCCGCGGCCTCGGTTCGGCCAAGTCCGGCACAGAGCACTTCTGGATGCAGCGCCTGACCGCCGTCGCCAACGTGCCGCTGTCGCTCTTCGTCATCGGGCTGATCATCACCACGGCTGGCGCCAACTATGCCGCCGTCAAGGCGACGCTCGGCTCGCCGCTCGTCGCCATCCCCCTGATCCTGTTCGTGATCTCGGCGACCTACCACATGCGGCTCGGCATGCAGATGATCATCGAGGACTACGTGCCGGCTGAAGGCACCAAGGTCGTCCTGCTGCTCGCCAACACCTTTTTCTCCGTCGCGGTCGGGCTCGGCTCGGTCTTTGCGATCCTGAAACTCTCCTTCGGCGTATAAGCGTCGCAACCTGACATTCCGGGAGCTCGCCCCATGGCTGAAGCCGCCGCACCTGCCGCCAACGGCCGTGCCTATGACGTGACCGACCATACCTATGACGTGGTGATCGTGGGGGCCGGCGGCGCCGGCCTTCGCGCCGTTGTCGGTTGCGCCCAGGCCGGTCTCAAGACCGCCTGCATCTCCAAGGTCTTCCCGACCCGCTCCCACACGGTGGCCGCCCAGGGCGGCGTCGCCGCTTCCCTCGGCAACATGGGCGAGGACCAGTGGCAGTGGCACATGTACGACACCGTCAAGGGCTCCGACTGGCTCGGCGACCAGGACGCCATCGAGTATCTGGTGCGCAACGCGCCGGCCGCCGTCTATGAGCTCGAGCACTGGGGCGTGCCCTTCTCGCGCACCGAGAGCGGCAAGATCTACCAGCGCCCCTTCGGCGGCATGACCACCCACTTCGGCAAGGGCACGGCCCAGCGCACCTGCGCGGCCGCCGACCGCACCGGCCATGCCATGCTGCACACGCTCTATGGCCAGGCGCTGAAGAACAATGCCGAGTTCTTCATCGAGTACTTCGCCATCGACCTGATGATGTCCGAGGACGGTCGCTGCCTCGGCGTCGTCGCCCTGAAGATGGACGACGGCACCATCCACCGCTTCCGCGGTCGCCAGACCATCCTCGCGACCGGCGGCTATGGCCGCGCCTATTTCTCGGCGACCTCGGCCCACACCTGCACCGGCGACGGCAACGCCATGGTGCTGCGTGCCGGCCTGCCGCTGCAGGACATGGAGTTCGTGCAGTTCCACCCGACCGGCATCTACGGTTCGGGCTGCCTGATCACGGAAGGGTCGCGCGGCGAGGGCGGCTACCTCACCAATTCCGAGGGCGAGCGCTTCATGGAGCGCTATGCGCCCTCCGCCAAGGACCTCGCCTCGCGCGATGTCGTCTCGCGCTCGATGACCATCGAGATCCGCGAGGGCCGGGGTGTCGGCAAGAACAAGGACCACATCTTCCTGCACCTCGACCATCTCGATCCGAAGATTCTCGCAGAACGCCTGCCGGGCATCTCCGAGAGCGCCAAGATCTTCGCCGGCGTCGACGTGACCAAGGAGCCGATCCCGGTCATTCCGACGGTCCACTACAACATGGGCGGCATCCCGACGAATTATCACGGCGAGGTGCTCACCAAGAAGAACGGCAACGCCGATTCGGTGGTTCCGGGCCTCATGGCCATCGGCGAGGCTGCCTGCGTCTCCGTGCACGGTGCCAACCGCCTCGGCTCCAACTCGCTCATCGACCTCGTCGTCTTCGGCCGCGCCGCCGGCCTGCGCGCGGCCGAGACGGTCACCCCGGGCGAGAAGCACGAGGACCTTCCGGCGAACGCCTCCGACCTCGCCCTGTCGCGGCTCGATGGTTTCCGCCACGCCTCCGGCTCGACGGCCACAGCCGAGCTGCGCAACAGCATGCAGCGCGTCATGCAGTCGAACTGCGCCGTGTTCCGCACCGGCGAGGTGCTGGAGGAGGGTCGCAAGCTGATCGGCGACGTCTGGCGCGGTTCCTCCGACGTCAAGACCACCGACCGCTCGCTGGTCTGGAACTCCGATCTCATCGAGACGCTGGAGTTCGACAACCTCATCGCCCAGGCCGTCGTGACGATGGAATCGGCGGCGAGCCGGCAGGAGAGCCGCGGCGCCCATGCGCGCGAGGACTTCCCCGACCGCAACGACAAGGACTGGATGAAGCACACCCTCGCCTTCGCTGACGACGCGAAGAAGACGGTGACGCTCGACGACCGGCCGGTCCACACCTACACCATGACCAACGAGATCCAGTACATCGAGCCCAAGGCCCGCGTGTACTGAGCCTTCGGCCGAACGGATCGACTTGGCGGCGAGGGAGGGCGGTTCATCACCGCCCTCCTTGCGCCCTGCGGGGCACTGCCTGCCTCGCCCCGGGAGCCTGTCGTCCGGATCGCCGCCGTCCGCCGGTCGGGGAGGGCGTCGCGTTGCATCGAGGGCTTCAAGCGTCTAATCACGGGCCGCGTCGACAGCGGAAAGCCCGATTGTGATCATCCTCGGTTTCTACCAGTCCCACGATGCCTGCGCGGCGCTCTATGACGATTACCGCTGCATCGCCTCCGTCGCGCTGGAGCGCGTGACCCGCATCAAGACTGACGGCTATCGCTTTCCCGCCGAGGCGGTCGCCGAGTGCCTGGCCGAGGCCGGCCTGAAGCCCTCGGACATCGGCGCGGTCTGCTTCCCGCGCATGCGCTATCCTGCGGACGACGTGCGCAAGAGTGCCAGGCCCTTCGGCGGCCTCTTCGCTACCGGCAAGATCGATCCCATCGCGCCCCTGCGCTCCGGCCGCGTGCGCGACCTGTCGGAGATCGTCGATACCCAGGCTTTCGCCGGGCGCCACGGCTGGCCGGCCGGGGCCGAGACCTTCTTCTACAACCACCACAAGGCCCATGCGCTCGCCGTCCTCGCCCATATGCCGGCCGACGACGTGCTGCTCTACACCTCCGACGGCGGCGGCGACGACGTCTTCTATTCCGCCCGCCTGCTGCGCGACGGCCGCCTGACGGACCTTTTCGGAGGCGAGGCGGATACGCTGTCGCGACCCGTGCCGCAGCGCCCCGGCGACAGCCTCGGCAAGCTCTACGCCTATGTGACCGAGGCGCTCGGGTTCCGCTCGCTGCGCCACGAGGGCAAGGTCCTGGGCCTCGCCGCCTTCGGCAAGCCGGTCCATGCGGACCGGCTGACGGCGCTCTACACCGTCTCCGACGACGGCCAGATCCACTGCGCCCTGCCACGCTGGCGCGTCCGTATGCTGGTCAACAGCCTGGCAAAGAGCTGCTCGCGCGAGGACATGGCGGCGAGCGTCCAGCAGACGCTGGAGACTGTCACGCTCAAGGCTCTCGACAAGCTGCTGCGTCGCGCACCGGTGCGCCATCTCGGCCTCTCCGGCGGCGTCTTCGCCAATGTGAAGCTCACCCAGCGCATCGCCGAGCGCTTCGATCTCGACGAGGTCTTCGTCTATCCCGCCATGTCCGACCAGGGCGAGGCGGATGGCGGGGTGCTCGAGTACCTGTTGAAGCGCGACGGCATCGACACCTGGCTCAAGCATCGGCACCGGCTGTCGACCGTCTATCGTGGCCGCGACTATTCCGCAGATGTCGAGCGGGTGTTCGCCGCCGGCGGCGCGGTGAAGCGCCCGGCGGCCGATGCGGTGGAGGAGGCGGCCTCCCTCATCGCGGGCGGCGGCATCGTCGGCACCTATCTCGGCCGCATGGAATACGGCCCTCGGGCGCTCGGGGCGCGCTCCATCATGGCGGCGGCCACCGACCGCTCGATCAACGACTGGCTCAACAAGCGCCTCGATCGCACCGACTTCATGCCGTTCGCGCCGGTGGTCCGCGCCGAACGGGCGGCCGACCTGTTCAAGCTGCCGCCTGAGCTGCACTACACCGCCAACTTCATGACGGTGACCTGCGACGTGAAGCCGGAGTGGCGCGACCGCATCCCGGCCTGCGTCCATGTCGACGGCACCGCCCGTCCCCAGCTCATCCATCGCGAGCAGAACCCGGTCTACTACGACGTGCTCGCCGCCTACGAGCAGAAGACCGGCATTCCCGCCCTGATCAACACCTCGTTCAACGTCCACGAGGAGCCGATCATCAACAAGCCGGAGGAAGCCCTTCGGGCGCTGAAGGAGGGTCGGGTCGACCACCTGCTGTCGCAGCAGGCGGTCTGGTCGCTGGCCTGATCCAGGCCCGTCGAAACGCGACCACCACGCTTGGCGCCGCCGTCCAGACATATTGATCGGGCCTGATGGCCGCATTGTCTGGCCATGGACTGCCGATGCGCCGCTATCTCCTCCGCCCGATCATCGTTCTCGCGGCGATCGTCATTCTCGTCGAGACCTGGATCTGGGAGCATGTCGGCCCCTGGGTCCGTCGCTTCGTCGAGATCCTGCCGTTCAAGGCGCTGAAGCAGGCCATCCTCGACGGCATCCTGCGTCTTCCGCCCTATGCCACGCTCGCCGTCTTCGCGGTGCCGGCGGCGGTGCTGTTCCCGTTCAAGCTGGCGGCGCTGGCACTGATCGCGGCCGGACACGTTGTCCTCGGCTTCCTCATCTTCTGCCTCGCCAAGGTGGTCGGTGTCGGCGTCGCCGCCTTCCTCTTCGACGCCTGCAAGCCGAAGCTGATGCAGATTCCGCTCTTCGTCAGGCTCTACACGCTGTGGAACGCCTGGGTCGTCTGGGCGCACCACTACATCGACCCCGTGAAGTCGCGCATCCGCGGCTACACGCGCCTGCTGCGCGGCGGCCGGTCGGGCCGTGCCTTCCGGCTGCTCACGCGTTTCCGCCGGTTGAAACGCGAGCGCGCCGGACCGGCGCCGGCCTGAACCGGGCAAAGGTCCCCGAGCGTCGCGACTCTGACGGCTCACGCCCGCGGATGGGTGCTCTCATAGACCCGGAGCAGCGCCGCCGTGTCGACCTCCGTGTAGATCTGCGTCGTCGACAGCGAGGCGTGCCCGAGCAGTTCCTGAATTGACCGGAGATCGCCGCCGCGTCCCAGCAGGTGGGTCGCGAAGGAATGCCGCAGCGCATGCGGCGTCGCCGTCTCGGGCAGCCCCAGCGCACCCCGCAGGCGCTCCATGGCGAGCTGGATGATCCGCGGCGACAGGGGGCCGCCCCTGACGCCGACGAAGAGCGGTCCGTCAGGGCCGGGAGCCCAGGGGCACAGACGCCGGTAGTGGTCGATGGCGTCCGCGACGCGGGCGATGACCGGCACCTGCCGCATCTTGCCGCCCTTGCCCAGCACGGTGATCTGGCCGTTGGCTCCTGCCGTCGGGGCATCCCTCTGTGTCAGTCCCAGCGCCTCGGAGATGCGCAGACCTGAACCGTAGAGCAGGGCCAGCACCGCGGTATCGCGGGCGATGACCCATTCGGCCGCGTCATCCCCCGACCGTGCCTCGACGGACGAGACGCTGCGCGCCGCCGCGACGGCCAGTGGGCGGGGCAGGCGACGTCCGACCTTGGGTGTGCGCACGGCGGCGAAGGCCGCCATCCGGCCGCGGCCCTCGCGTTCGAGAAATCGCGCGAAGGAGCGCGCCGCGGCCAGGGCGCGGGCGATGGAGCGGCCGTCGAGCCCGTCTCCCCGCCGGCGCGCCATGAAGGCACGGACGTCGCGGGGCTGCAGTCCGTCGAGGGCGCCGAGGGACACGGGTCCGCCCAGATGCTCGGCGAGGAACGTGAGGAAGAACCTCGTATCCCGCCCATAGGCCTCCAGCGTTTTCGGCGACAGACCGCGCTCGGCCGACAGGTGCCGCAGCCATTGACCGATGGCCGCCGCCGTATCGTCGGCGGCGCCGGGGATGAGGAGGTTCGTCGCGGTTGCGGGGGGCGCCATGGCGAAAGCTTGCCACGACGCCGGTTCACGCCTCGTGAACGGGCGGGGCGGCGTTCAAGGCCGGCCGATCCTTCGCCGAAGGATGCCCTTCCGGGGCCGTGCTCCCGTCACGCCGCGACCGGGGCGAGATGCAGCCCATTCCCTTCGCGCTGCTGTCGCGCTAGGCCAGCGCCATGAGCCCGCCCCGCTATGCCGACGTGCTGATTCCGGTCGCCGTCGACCGGCCCTACAGCTACCGCATCCCGGAGGGGATGGCGCTGAGCCCCGGCGACGTCGTCGCCGTGCCGCTCGGCAACCGGACCACGCTCGGCGCCGTCTGGACCCTGCGCGACGAGGCCGGCGGTGTCTCGCACAACCGCCTGAAGGATGTCGCCGAGCGTTTCGACGTGCCGGCCGTGCCGCATGCGGTCCGGCAGCTCTGCGACTGGCTTGCCGACTACACCCTCGCGCCGCGCGGCATGGTGCTGCGCATGGCGCTGCGCGACCCCGGC
>CAZPMD010000120.1:1848-12415 GCA_964587395.1 uncultured Hyphomicrobiales bacterium | reverse complement strand
ACGTCAGAACAGGAAATACCTCTGCGCCATGGGCAGCTCTTTCGCCGGCTCGCAGGTCAACAGTTCCCCGTCGGCCCTCACCTCGTAAGTCTCCGGATGGACCTCGATGTGCGGCGTCGCGCCGTTGTGGATGAGGCTCTTCTTGGAGATGCCGCCGCGGACGTTTTCCACCGGCAGCACGATGCGGTCGAGGCCGAGCTTCTCATGCACGCCGCGCTCATAGGCCGCCCGCGACACGAAGGTCACCGAGGAAGCCGTCATCGCCTTGCCGAAGGCACCGAACATCGGCCGGTAGTGCATCGGCTGCGGCGTCGGGATCGAGGCGTTGGGGTCGCCCATGGGCGCCGCGGCGATGGTGCCGCACTTGATGACGAGCGCCGGCTTCACGCCGAAGAACTTCGGCTCCCACAGCACCAGATCGGCGAGCTTGCCGACCTCGACCGAGCCGATGTGCTTCGACAGGCCGTGGGCGATGGCCGGGTTGATCGTCACCTTGGCGATGTAGCGCTTGACGCGGAAGTTGTCGGCGCCGGTGCCGACGTCCTCGGCAAGCGGTCCGCGCTGCACCTTCATCTTGTGGGCTGTCTGGAAGGTGCGGATGATCACCTCGCCGATGCGCCCCATGGCCTGGCTGTCGGAGGCCATGATGGAGAGTGCGCCCATGTCGTGGAGGATGTCCTCTGCGGCGATGGTCTCCTTGCGGATGCGGCTCTCGGCGAAGGCGACATCCTCCGGGATCGAGGGCGACAGGTGGTGGCAGACCATGAGCATGTCGAGGTGTTCCTCGATCGTGTTCACGGTGTAGGGCATGGTCGGGTTGGTCGAGGACGGCAGCACGTTCTCCACCATCGCCACCTTGATGATGTCGGGTGCGTGGCCGCCGCCGGCGCCCTCCGTGTGGAAGGCGTGGATGGTGCGGCCCTTCAGCGCCGCGATGGTGTCATCGACGAAGCCGCTCTCGTTCAGCGTGTCGGTGTGGATCATCACCTGGATGTCGTGGTCGTCGGCCACCGACAGGCAGTTGTCGATGGCGGCCGGCGTCGTGCCCCAGTCCTCGTGCAGCTTGAGCGCGCAGGCGCCGGCCTCGATCTGCTCGACGAGGGCATCGGGCAGCGCGGCATTGCCCTTGCCGGCGAAGGCGAGGTTCATGGGGAAGGCTTCTGCCGCCTGCAGCATCCGGGTGATGTGCCAGGGACCGGGCGTGCAGGTGGTCGCGGTGGTGCCGGACGCCGGCCCCGTGCCGCCTCCGAGCATGGTCGTCAGCCCGCTCATCAGCGCGTCGTCGATCTGCTGCGGGCAGATGAAGTGGATGTGGGTGTCGATGCCGCCGGCGGTGAGGATCTTGCCCTCGCCGCCGATCGCCTCCGTGCCGGGCCCGATGATGATGTTGACGTCCGGCTGGACGTCGGGATTGCCGGCCTTGCCGATCGCGGCAATGCGGCCCTCCTTGAGACCCACGTCGGCCTTCACGATTCCCCAGTGGTCGATGATCAGGACATTGGTGATGACGGTATCGACGGCCCCTGCCCGGTTGGTCACCTGGCTCTGGCCCATGCCGTCGCGGATCACCTTGCCGCCGCCGAACTTCACCTCCTCCCCATAGGTGGTGAAGTCCTTCTCCACCTGGACGAGGAGCTCGGTGTCGGCGAGGCGCACCCGGTCCCCGACCGTCGGCCCGAACATGTCGGCATAGGCGCCGCGCGTCATCCTGTAGGGCATGGAATTCTCCTCGGAGCGCTCAGAGCTTGCCCATGACGGACTGCCGGAAGCCGTAGACGGTGCGCGAGCCGCGATAGGGCACGAGCGTCACCTCGCGGGTCTGCCCCGGTTCGAAGCGGACGGCCGTGCCCGGCGGGATGTCGAGGCGCATGCCGCGGGCCTGCTCGCGGTCGAAGGCGAGGCCAGGGTTGGTCTCGTAGAAATGGTAGTGTGAGCCGACCTGCACAGGCCGGTCGCCGGTGTTGGAGACCGTCAGCACCACGCTGTTCTGGCCCTGGTTGAGTTCGACCGTGCCTTCGGCCGGAATGATCTCACCGGGTTTCATGGTGTTGCTCCCGCGCAGCCCTGCGGTTTGAGAATGCGAGTGGTCGAGGCCGGAAAGCGGGCGAGCTTCGCAGCCGGTCGGATCGGCCGGCGCACCAGTTCGCCACCGCAGTTGGGGCAGGTGCCGCCGAGCTTCTGCGACGCGCAATCGGCGCAGAAGGTGCACTCGAAGGTACAGATCATCGCATTGGATGCGTCCGGCGGCAGGTCGCGGTCGCAGCATTCGCAGTTCGGGCGCATATCCAGCATGGGGGAAACTCCCGTCGCTCTGGCTCAGAAGAGGCGGGCGGCCAGCACGACGCCGGCGACGGCCGTGAGGCCACCGGCTGCCCGCGCCGCGATGGGCAGCGAGAACCGTGTCGCGGCGACGGTCGAAGCGATAGCCACCGCGTGGAGCAGCGTCGTGGCGACGGCGAACCCGGCCGCGTAGGCGAGACCCGAAGCATCGACGGGCACCTCGGTGCCGTGAGCGTGACCGTGGAACAGCCCGGCGAGAGCGGCGATGGCCAAGCCGACCATCACGTTGGGGCTGAAGGCGAGCGCCGCCGCAAGGCCGATGACGATGACCGAACCGACGATCCCCTGCTCGACCAGTGGCATCGGCATGCCCGCCATGCCGAGGGCGCCCCCGATCACCATCGCGCCGACGAAGCCCGCCGGCCAGAGCCAGAGCGCCCGGCCGCCGGCGAGCCCCGCCCAGAGGCCGACAGCGACCATGGCGAGCAGGTGGTCGAACCCGCCAAGGGGATGGGCGAAACCGGCCGTTAAGGCATGGGTCGCGCCATGGCCGGGGTGAGCCTCGGCGGCGGTGGCGAGGACGGTCAGGACCGCGGCGGACGGGAGGAGGCGGAGCGTGCGCATGGGCGGGGCCTGCTGCTGGATCAACGGATGGGATCGTGGACGGTGACGAGCTTGGTCCCGTCGGGGAATGTCGCCTCGACCTGGATGTCGTGGATCATCTCGGCGATGCCATCCATCACCTGGTCGCGCGCGACGACATGGGCGCCCGCCTCCATCAGATCGGCGACAGTGCGCCCGTCGCGCGCGCCCTCGACGACGAAATCGGTGATCAGCGCGATCGCTTCAGGGTAGTTGAGCTTGACCCCCCTCTCCAGCCGCCGGCGGGCCACCATGGCGGCCATGGAGATGAGGAGCTTGTCCTTTTCGCGCGGCGAGAGATTCATGAGCCTTCCTCAGCAGGACCAGACGCGCGGGACAGGCCCACGCAGCCGTTCCAGAATGTTCACCAGCGCTGTGCGCAGTGCAAAGGGGTTGGCCGCGAGGAGTCGCAGCGTGAGCATGCCGTCGAATCCGCTGACTCCGGCCTCGACGCCCTGCGCATCCAGGTTATCGAGAAACAGCCTGACCGCCTCAACGCGTGATTCCGCATCAGCTGCGGCGAGAATGAGGCTGGCCGAGGCCACCGCCCCTCCGCCGCAGGCCCTCGCGGCCAGTGCGCCCGCCATGTCGCCCTCGAACCTCAGGCCCTCGGCATAGACGAGCCGTCCGCCACGGCGGATGCGCCAGCGGTCGAACAGGTAGCCGCTGTCGATGCGTTCGCCGCGTGCCAGGCGGCCGAACACGACAGCCTCGACGGCGAGCACCGTCGCGTCCGCGGCCATGTCGATGGTCAGCCTGCGCTCGAGCGCGGAGCCATCGAACAGGATCGCCTCCTGCGGCAGCCAGGCGAGATCGGCCCCCTCTTCCACGCGGATGGTCGTGTCGAACACGCCGACGCCGCCGGAGGAACAGTAAACCTTCTCGGCAGCCTGGGTCGTCACCACCGCGCGGGTGCCTGCGGAAGCGGCAATGTCGAGGGAGAAGCTGTCGCCGCCGGTGATTCCCCCGGCCGTATTGATGACCACAGCCTCGAGGGCCTCGCCCGGCTCGACGCGGGGCATCCGCACCCTGAGCCCGGCCTCCTGGTAACATTGCCTGACGACGGTCTGGCCGTCCCGCAGCCCGAATGCGAGCCGCCCGACCCCGTGGGCGCGTTGCATCCGCGGCCCCGGCCTGCGCCATGCCGCTTCCGCAATGTCGGGTGCTGGAGCCGCTGCCGCCGCCAAGATGAATTCTCCCTGAGACGACGATCTTGGAGAGGCGCCACCGGGGTCGCAAGCTCAGAAATTGTGCAGTCCGGAGATGCAATCGACCCAAAAACAAGGCCTGCCAGAATCACCGCGGTTCCGCATGGTGAGATCACGAAGCCGGACCAAAAGTTACCGCGTCTTAACCTTGATCGGGGACCATCCGTCCGAGACGTGCATCGTATCGCGTGCGGACCCGTTGTCCGATCACCGCCCCACCCTGGCCGTGATGGACCGACCTGGAGACCACCATGATGCAGGACCTTCCAACCGCGTCCCCGGAGCGACGCAAGCGCCCGGCGGATGCCGCTGATCAGATGGTCTCCGCACTCGGCCTGCCCGGCGACATGTCCGATTCGCAGGCCTTTTCCATCCTCCGCCAGCGGTTCCCGCAGACCGCGCTCTGCGAGCGCGTGGCGGCCGTGGCGCGCTGGCGGATGGGCTCCTGACGGATCAGGGGGTCGGCGTGTTCTGGCCATCGGCCGGTGTTTCCGGTGCTGCGGCCGGACGTTCCTCAGCCTGCGCCATCCGGCGGGCCTGTACCGCGACGATCGGCAGCGAGATCAGGTAGGCGATCGAACCCAGCGACAGAACTTCCCAGGGATAGCTGAACAGAAGGGCCACGAAGGCGATTGCCGCCACGAAGAGTGGAAGGACACTTTCGCGGGGAACGCGTGCGCCGAGCTTCTTGCCGGAGAACACCGGCACCTTGGACACCATCAGCAAGGCGATGACGATGGTATAGGCCGTCGCGACGAAGGGCGGGCTGAGAAGATTGGGCAGCCCGCTGCGCTCCATGTAGATCGGCAGAAGCAGCAGGATCGCGGCAGCGGGGATCGGTACGCCCGTGAAGAAGTTCGCCATCCAGGCCGGGCGGTTCGGATCATCGATCTGAACGTTGAAGCGGGCCAGGCGAAGCGCGCCGCAGATCGAGAAGACCAGAACGGCGATCCAGCCGAAAGGTCCCGCCTGATTCATGCCCCACAGATAGAGAATGAGCGCCGGGACGGCTCCGAAGCTGACGAAATCGGCGAGGCTGTCCAGCTCGGCGCCGAATTTCGACGTTCCCTTCAGCAGGCGGGCGATCCTGCCGTCCATCGAATCGAGGATCGCCGCGAGCAGGACCATATAGATCGCAAAATCGAACTTGCCCTCCAGCGCCATGCGGATGGCACTCAGCCCGGCGCAGAGCGCGAGCAGCGTGATCAGGTTCGGGATCAGCAGGCGCATCGGCACCGGACGGAACCGCTTTCTCGGCGGTTCGTTGCGATCCGGTGTGAAGGGCTGGAACAGCGATGACATGGCACCGAGCCTAACGTGTAAGAGCCTGCACGTCAGCCGATCCGGACGATGCGTTGCGGTTCGTCGGATGCCATGTCGGCGAGGACCGTCTCACCGGCGACAGCCTTCTGGCCTTCCGCGACGAGGGGCTTGGCGCCGTCGGGAAAATAGACGTCGACACGGGAGCCGAAGCGGATCATGCCAAAACGTTCGCCGGTCGCCAGCGGCTGACCCTCGCCGACCCACCAGACGATGCGACGCGCGATGAGGCCGGCGATCTGCACCACGCCGAAGGCACCATAGGAATTGCGGATCACCAGACCGTTCCGCTCATTGTCCTCCGACGCCTTGTCGAGGTCGGCATTGAGGAACTTGCCCGGGCGGTAGGCCAGCTTCTCGATCGTCCCGCTGATCGGCGCGCGGTTCACGTGGCAGTCGAAGACCGACATGAAGATGGAGACGCGAAGCATGGGCTCGGTTCCGAGCCCGAGTTCGACGGGCGGCGCTACCCGGGAAATCAGAGACACGCGGCCGTCCGCCGGCGAGATCACCAGACCGTCACGCACCGGCGTGACGCGGGCAGGATCCCGGAAAAAGAAAATCACCCAGACGGTGAGCGCCAGCATGGGC
The DNA here is from genome assembly GCA_964587395.1 of uncultured Hyphomicrobiales bacterium. Classification (GTDB taxonomy): domain Bacteria; phylum Pseudomonadota; class Alphaproteobacteria; order Rhizobiales; family Phreatobacteraceae; genus Phreatobacter. The sequence goes on along the minus strand of CAZPMD010000120.1, from coordinate 6,374 downwards.
CAGGTCAGCCAGGCACCCCACCACAGGAGGATCAGCGTCGCCACGCCAGCGATGGCGATGAAGGGATAGCCCTCCTTGTGAACGGGAACGAGGACCGTTGTCCGGATACTGTCGACGATGGACATTTCAACTCCCCGCATGCTTCCGACCGGACCGGTGGGTCCGGCCGCCGCGGTCCTGCGCCGTCTCCGTCAAGCTCAGGAGGCGGGCGTCGCCGTTTCGCCGTCCCCGTCGCTGTCGGATGCCGGCTTCTCCGCCGCGCGCCGTTTTTCCATCCGGGCGACGACGAGGATGCCGATCTCGTAGAGCCCGATCAGCGGAATAGCGAGCGATAACTGGCTAATGACGTCCGGCGGCGTGAGAATCGCCGCCAGAACGAAGGCGATGACGATGAAGTAGCGACGCTTGGTGCGCAGGAACTCCGTATCGACCACGCCGATCTGGCCGAGCAGCGCGATGATCACGGGCAGCTGGAACGAGATTCCGAAGGCGAAGATCAGCGTCATGATCAGACTGAGATAGTCCTCGACGCGTCCAAGATACTGGATGGCCGTGGCCGTATCGCTCGGCGCCTGCTGCATGCCGAGGGAGAACAGCATCAGCGCCCGCATGACGAAGACGAGCACGAAAATGCCGCCGGTGAAGAAGCAGATCGGAGTCCAGATCAGATAGGGCCGGAAGGCGTCCTTCTCGTGGGTGTAGAGGCCCGGCGCCACGAACTTGTAGAGCTGGATGGCGATCAGCGGAAACGCGAGGAACGCGCCGCCGAACATGCCGATCTTCAGCTGAGTGAAGAAATACTCCAGCGGCGCGGTATAGATGAGACGCACTTCCTGGCGCGGAATCTTCAGATAGTCCGCCGCCCATTCATAGGGCAGCACCAGGAGCTGGAAGATCTGCTTTGAGAAAACGAAGGCGAAGATGAAGCAGACGACAAAGCCGAGCATCGCCTTGATCAGGCGCGAGCGCAGTTCGATCAGGTGATCCATCAGCGGCGCCTTGGACGCCTCGATGGCCTCCTCGTCCGCCTTCAGCTTCTCTTCAGGGGCGGGGGCGAGCGTCATGCTTTGGTCTTCCTGGCGCGCTTCGATCCCTCGGCCTCATCGGCCGGCGCGGCATCGGGAACTGCGGCAGGTTCGGCCGGAGCGGCTTCCTTGCGGGCCCGCTTTGGCCTGGCAGAGGTTTCCAACACCTCGGCGGCCTCGGGCTGCGGCGCCCCCGGCACTGCCATGAACGCAGCCGGCGGATCGACGGGGGCCGCCCCGAGCGCAGGCGTCGCAGGGGCGGAGGGCGGTGTGGCGAAGGCGGCAGGGGGTTCGACCGGAACCTGCCCGAAGGCGCTCTGAATGGCGGCGGGGTCGGCCGTATAGGACGGCGGTGCAGGCACGGCCTGCGCCAATGGATCGGGCGCGGGCGGGCCGACCGTGCCCGGAGCAGGCTGCCCCTTGATGTCATCCACGGCGGACTTGATCTGGTCGCGCGCGTAGTCGATCGGATTGAAGGTGGAGGCGGGCGGGCTATTCACCGCCTCCGTGACGCTGTTGATCGACGACTTGACCTTGTCGACCTCTGCCTCCTGCAGCGCCTGATTGAACTGGTACTGAAAGTCGGAGGCCATGCGGCGCAGCTTCGCCAAAGCCTGACCCATGCCCCTGAGGACACCGGGAAGCTCCTTCGGACCGATGACGATCAGCGCCACGATGCCGATCAGTGCAATTTCGCCCCAGCTCAGATCGAACATGACCATTCACCGCCGGCGCTCAAGCGCCGGCTCCCCATAGCTGCGGACCCGGCGCCGCGGCCGACCTTGCTAATCAACCGACCTTGGGCGCCGATGCGGGCGTCTGCTCGGGCGTGGCTGCCGTCGCCGTCGGCGCCGGCTGGGGGGCCGCGGTCGCGGTCGGCTGATGATCGATGGTCGGCGAGGCGACGGGCGTCTCGGGCTTGTCCTCCTCGGCCAGGCCCTTCTTGAAGGCCTTGATGCCCTTGGCGGCGTCGCCCATGAACTCGGAAATCTTGCCGCGGCCGAACAGCAGCAGCACCACGATGGCGACCAGAATCCAGTGCCAGGCGCTAAACGTACCCATCATTCACTCCTTGACCATTTGGTGCCCGCCACCCCGAGGGGCCGGCGCCTGATTGTTCCTGCGGTCCTGGATCGACCGTTCGTTTCGGAAACTATGCGGCGGGTGCGGCAAAAACAAGAACCTCCGCTGCGGTAACCTCAACGCCGATGTCGCGGCCGGGACTCATCCCCTCGGCCGAGCGCACCCGCGCCTTCAATGGCGCCTCCAGCCCCTGCACCACGATCTCGAGGAGTTCCACCTCCCCGAGGAAGCGGCGCGTCACGAGACGAGCGGGAATGCACATGCCTGCCGGCTTCGGCAGCACGGACTGGGGCCGGATCGCCGCGATGGCCTGTGCACCCTCCGGGAGCCCCGGTGCGTCGAAATAGCCGACCGGGGTGATGATCCGCCCTCCCCGCACCACGCCCGGCACCTCGTTGACATCCGAGAAGAACCGCGCCGTGTCGAGGTCGGCCGGCGACCGGTAGAGATCGAGCGGCGTGCCGATCTGCGCGATCCGCCCCTCCCGCATCAGAACGATGCGGTCTGCCATCCGCATCGCCTCCTCGGGATCATGGGTGACGACAATGCAGGTGGCGCGGGTTTCCCGCATGACGGCAAGGGTTTCCTCGCGGATGGTATCGCGAAGCCGGCTGTCGAGCCCGGAAAACGGCTCATCCATCAGGAGGATGCCCGGGCGCGGTGCTATGGCGCGCGCGAGCGCCACACGCTGCTGCTCCCCGCCGGACAGGGTGTGCGGATAGTCGAGGGCGTGGTCGGCAAGCCCGACGCGGCTGAGGGCGAGGCGCGCGGCATTCTCGGCCTCCACCTTCGGAAGCGCACGCAGCCCGAACATCACGTTGGCGAGGTTGGTCAGGTGCGGGAACAGTGCGAAGTCCTGAAAGACCAGGCCGATGCCCCGCCGCTCGGGCGGCACGAAGGCGGCGGGACCCGCCACCTCGCGGTCATCGATCAGGACACGGCCGGACAGCGGCTTCTCGATCCCCGAGGCGACACGCAGCAGCGTCGTCTTGCCGCAGCCCGATGGGCCGAGAAGGCAGAGGATCTCCCCCGGTGCGACGGTGAGCGATATTCCCGCCAGAGCCCGGACATGGCCATAGCCGTGAACCACCGCCTCGAAGGTCAGTGACGAGGCGATCGACGTTCCGGCCGTGCCGCGCCGTCCCCAGCGCGTCACGGTGTCCATCAGCGATCGGCTCATATGCCGTCCCCGTCGGCACGGGGCGACAGCATCAGATCGAGTTCACCGCCATCGTCCGGGTCCTCGTCGTCACGGAGCGCGAGGTCGTCATTGGGAACGGGGATACGGAAGCCCGGCGGCAGACGGCCGTCGAGCATGCCCGCGGCCTTGAGATCGTCGAGGCCCGGCAGATCTCCGATCGCCTCAAGGCCGAAATGTTCCAGGAAGGCCGGCGTGGTGCCGAAGGTGACCGGCCGGCCCGGCACCTTGCGGCGACCGCGGATGCGCACCCATCCGGTCTCCATGAGCAGGTCGATCGTTCCCTTGGCCACCGTGACACCCCTGACCTCCTCGATCTCGGCGCGGGTCACCGGCTGGTGGTAGGCGATGATGGCGAGGGTCTCGAGCGCGGCGCGCGAGAGCCTGCGCTCCTCGGTCGTCTCGCGGTGGAGAAGGAAGCTGAGATCCTCGGCGGTCCGGAAGGCCCATTTGCCCGCAACCTTGACCAGATTGACGCCGCGCGGGGCGTAGAAGGCCTGCAGGGTCGTCAACAGCAGCCTCAGATCGGCGCCGCGCGGCAGCCTCTCGGCAATGGCCGCCTCGTCGAGCGGGCTGGCCGCGGCGAAAAGCAGCGCCTCGACGATGCGCAACTGCTCCACCGGGCCCTCGACGACACCCACCGGCGCGCCGAGGCGCAGCCGGGCGTCACCGTCATCGCTGTCATTGTCGTGGCTCATACGCGGCTTCTATCACGTCCCCGGCGGCTGGGAAGCCGGATCGGGCTTGCGCCGGCGCATGAAGAGCGTGCCGAGCGGCCGGTCCTGCTGCACCTCCAGCACGCCCTCCCTTACGAGTTCGAGACTCGACGCAAAGCTCGACGCCAGAACGGTGGCACGCTTGTCCGGTGTGACGAGATAGTCGAGCAGGAACGCGTCGAGCGGCGTCCAGTCTGTCGCCGCGCCGACCAGACGCTCGAGCAGTTCCCGCGCCTCGGCCAACGACCAGACCGTGCGGTGCTCCATGCGGACATGGGAGAGCGCCAGCTTCTGCCGCTGCTGCGCATAGGCGGTCAGAAGGTCATAGAGCGAAGCATCCCACGTGCGGGCAGCGAGGGCGACGATCGGCTCCGGATCACCGCGGCCGAACACGTCCCGGCCGAGCCTGTGACGGGTCATCAGCTTGGCAGCCGCATCCCGCATCGCCTGCAACCGCTGCAGCCGGAAGGCCAGGACCTCGGCCAGTTCGGAGCCGGAAGGCTC
>CAZPMD010000120.1:0-1838 GCA_964587395.1 uncultured Hyphomicrobiales bacterium | reverse complement strand
TTGACCGGTTCGGGCAGGAGCAACCGCGACTTCAGATAGGCGAGCCAGGCGGCCATGACGAGATAGTCGGCCGCCAGTTCGAGACGCATCTTCCGCGCCTCCTCGATGAAGCCGAGATACTGGTCGGCGAGCGCCAAGATCGAGATCTTCGACAGATCCACCTTCTGCGTGCGGGCCAGCGCCAGCAGCATGTCGAGCGGCCCCTCGAAGCCGTCGAGATCCACGACGAAGGCAGGCTCCGACGCGCCCCGTTCGGCGAGACTCTCGAAGGGCAGGACATTGCTGCCGACGGGATGGGGCGGGCGCGCCATGCAGGGTTCCACGCCGGAAGAGCCGGCGCGCGATGATAGCGCAGTTCACACGCTCAGGGCATGGTCCGCGGCGAAGCCTGTGGACGACGGGGCGTCGGCCCGGGCGAGGACATCCTGGAACCGCGCCAGTGCCTCTTTCGCATCGAACGGATCGGGCTCGTGGCCGATCCGCGCCAGTGCGGCCTGCGCCCGTCGCCCTGCCTTGCCCGCCAGCCCGCGCGCCCGGCCGGCGATCTCCATCATCTCGTCGAGCCTGCCGTTGCAGTGAAGAACGACGTCGCAGCCCGCGGCATAGGCGGCACGCGCGCGCTCCCCCAGTGAGCCCGCCAGAGCGTTCATCGACAGGTCGTCGGTCATCACCAGCCCATCATAGCCGATGAGGCCGCGCACCACGTCCCGCATGACCGTCCGCGACGTGGTTGCCGGCCGACGCGGATCGATGGCCGTGTAGACGACGTGGGCGGTCATCGCCAGCGGCATGTCGGTGAGGGTCCGGAACGTCAGGAAGTCGGTCGCCGCCAGCATCTCCAGAGGCGTATCGACGACGGGAAGGTCCTTGTGGCTGTCGGCCCCTGCCCGGCCATGCCCGGGAATGTGCTTCAGCACCGGCAGGACACCACCGGCGAGGAAGCCTTCGGCGGCGGCGCGGCCGAGGTTCGCGACCTCCCGGGGATCGAGCGAGAAGGCGCGGTCGCCGATGACGTCATGGGCGCCCGCAACGGGCACGTCGAGCACCGGCGCGCAATCCACCGTGATGCCGAGCGCACGCAGGTCCTCGGCCATCAGACGCGCGCCAAGACGGGCCATCTCGCGGCCGACGAAGGGATCATTGGCAGCGATGCGGGAGAAAGCCCGGGCGGCAGGATATTTCGGCCAATGTGGCGGGCCGAGCCGCTGCACGCGTCCGCCCTCCTGGTCGATGAGCACCGGCGCATCCGCCCGCCCGACGGCCGTCCGGAAATCGCTGGTGAGCCGGCGGACCTGATTGGCATCCACGCAGTTGCGCCGGAACAGGATCAGGCCCCAGGGATCCAGGTCGCGGAAGAACGAGACCTCATCGGAACTCAACTGCGCGCCGGCGCAGCCGAGGATCAGCGCCTGAACGCCCATCGGTCAGTTGAGGACGCAGGAACCGCCGGCCGTCTTCAGCCGCTGGCAGAAGCCCTGAGCTTCCTCACGCGAGAACGGGCCGACGCGGAGGCGGTGCCAGGTGCCGCGGCCGGGAATCTCGGCCGTTCGGATGTTGGGCGACTGGCCCTGCAGCATGGGGAAGCGGCGCTGCGCCGAGGAGAAGGCGGAGCGAGCCTCGGCATCGGACTGATGCGACGAGATCTGCACGAAGGTGCCACCGGTCCCGGCCGAAGCACCGCGCACCGAGGCGGTGCGCTGGGGCCCGAGATCGAGCGGCTGCGGGGCCGCGGCGGACCGCGGCGGCGAGGGCGAAGGCGAAACCGATGTCGGACGCGCCGGTTCGGCGGCGGCAGGTTCGGCACGCGCCACGCGGAGAGGCTGCTGGGCCGGACGGGG
>CAZPMD010000119.1:2255-12420 GCA_964587395.1 uncultured Hyphomicrobiales bacterium | reverse complement strand
CGGCGGCCCATCTGCGCGCCAGCTACCAGCCGGCGCCCGGCCTCGAGCCGGTGCGCCCGCTGACGGCGCGGCCTACCGAGGCCTATCAGCCCGGCCCCGGCGCCGAAGCGTCGCCGCGCGTCACCCGCCCGCGCGGCATCGACCCGCGCTTCCTGCCCCAGCAGGTGAGCTACCAGACCACCCACCGGCCCGGCACCATCGTCATCAACACAGCCGAGCGCCATCTCTACCTCGTCCAGGCCGGCGGCACCGCCATGCGCTACGGCGTCGGCATCGGCCGCCCCGGCTTCGGCTGGACCGGCACCAAGACCATCACCCGCAAGTCCGAGTGGCCGGACTGGCGCCCGCCGGCGCAGATGCTGCGCCGCCGCCCCGATCTGCCGCGCTTCATGGCCGGCGGCCCGGCCAACCCGCTCGGCGCGCGCGCCATGTATCTGGGGTCCTCGCTCTACCGCATCCACGGCTCCAACGAGCCCTGGACCATCGGTCAGGCGGTCTCCTCCGGCTGCTTCCGCATGCGCAACGAGGATGTCATCGACCTCTACAGCCGCGTACGGGTGGGAACGAGGGTCGTGGTGATGTGAGCTTCGCCGCCGGGCCTTCGGGCGCGGCGGCTGTCCTTGCGGCGGGCAAGCGTAACAACGCCCCGCCGCGGCGCTCGACACGAGCGGACAGGAGGGGCCGCTCCGTCTCAGGACGGGGCGGCCTTTCTGCTGATACGGCGCTAGGCCCCGCCGATCAGGATGCCCGCCGCCAGCACCAGCGCGCCGCCGAGCACGATCTGGAACGTCGCGCGCAGGAAGGGCGTCTCCATGTAGCGGTTCTGGATCCAGACGATGGCCCAGAGTTCGACGAAGACCACGGCGAAGGCGATGGCCGTGGCGGTCCAGAAGTCGGGGATGAGATAGGGCAGCGCATGGCCGAGGCCGCCGATGGTGGTCATCACGCCGGAGGCGATGCCGCGCTTCAGCGGCGAGCCGCGCCCCGACACTTTGCCGTCGTCATGGGCGGCCTCCGTGAAGCCCATGGAGATGCCGGCGCCGATGGAGGCCGACAGGCCCACGAGGAAGGTCGTCCAGGGGTTCTGGGTGGCGAAGGCGGTGGCGAAGATCGGCGCCAGGGTCGACACCGAGCCGTCCATCAGGCCGGCAAGGCCCGGCTGCACCCAGGTCAGCACGAACTGGCGGTGGGCGGCCGCGTCCTCCTCGCCGCGCCCCTCCTCGGTCAGGTGCTCGGCGGCCAGCGCATTGGCCTCACGCTCGTGGCCGGCCTCGGCCGCGGCGAGGTCGCCGAGCAGCTTGCGCGTATCGGCGTCGGTCGCCCGCGCCGCGGCGGCGATGTAGAAGGCGCCCGCCTGCCGCTCCATGTCGGCCGCCTCCTCGCGCACCCGGTCGAGGCCGAGGTTCTCGACCAGCCAGACGGGATTGCGGGCGATGTAGCCGGCGACATGCTCGCGCCGGATCGGGATGATGAAGTCGCCGAAGCGGCGCTGGTAGGCCTCGATCAGCCGGCGCCGGTGCTCGTCCTCGGTCGCGGCCATGCCCTCGAACACCGCCGCCGAGCGCGGATAGGCTGCTGCCAGCTTGCCAGCATAGGCGCGGTAGATCTGCGCGTCCTCCTCCTCGGAGGAGATGGCCAGCGCGAGGATCTCCTGCTCGCTGAGGTCATCGAAACGGCGCTTGGCTCCGAAGCCGGGGATGGAGAAGCGGCTGAGCATGGCGATACCTAGATTAGAATTATTCTAGAGACATATCTAGGCCGACGTTCTCGCGCGTGCAAGGTCCGGGGCGGCGGCGCCCCGCCCCGCATCCCTCCCCTTCACAACCCCGGCTTGCTCCCTGTCGGCCTGTTGGTATGGTCGTTCTTTATCTCGCCCCTTCCGGAGAACTTCCATGTCCAAGACGAGCGCGCTGCGTGTGGTCGGCGACGACGCCACCACCAATGCCATTCCGAACGACCTCCAGGCCTTCTGGATGCCGTTCACGGCCAACCGCTCGTTCAAGGCCCGTCCGCGCATGGTGGCGCGCGCCAAGGGGCTCTACTACTACACCCCCGAGGGCAAGCAGATCCTCGACGGCACGGCGGGGCTGTGGTGCTCCAGCGCCGGCCACTCGCGCGAGCCGATCGTCGAGGCGATCCAGAAGCAGGCGGCCGAGCTCGACTTCGCGCCCTCCTTCCAGTTCGGCCACCCCAAGGCCTTCGAGCTGGCGAGCCGCATCGCCGCGCTCGCCCCGAACGATCTCGACCACGTCTTCTTCTGCAACTCCGGCTCGGAAGCCGCCGACACCGCGCTGAAGATGGCGATCGCCTACTGGAACGCCCGCGGCAAGGCCTCCAAGACCCGCCTCATCGGTCGCGAGCGCGGCTATCACGGCGTCGGCTTCGGCGGCATCACCGTCGGCGGCATCGTCGCCAACCGCAAGGTCTTCGGCACGCTGCTCGCCGGTGCCGACCACCTGCCGCACACCTACAATCGCGAGAAGCAGGCTTTCTCCAAGGGCGAGCCGGAATGGGGCGCCCATCTCGCCGACGAGCTGGAGCGCATCGTCGCCCTGCATGACGCCTCCACCATCGCCGCCGTCATGGTCGAGCCGATGGCCGGCTCCACCGGCGTGCTCCCGGCGCCCCAGGGCTACCTGAAGCGCCTGCGCGAGCTCTGCGACAAGCACGACATCCTGCTGATCTTCGACGAGGTCATCACCGGCTTCGGCCGCCTCGGCGCGCCCTTCGCGGCCGAGCGCTACGGCGTCACGCCGGACCTGATGACCTTCGCCAAGGGCGTCACCAATGCCGCGGCCCCGATGGGCGGCGTCATCGCACGCAAGCACGTGCACGACGCCTTCATGACCGGCCCGGAACACATGGTGGAGCTGTTCCACGGCTACACCTATTCGGCCCACCCGCTCGCCTGCGCCGCGGGCCTCGCCACCCTCGACCTCTACCGCGACGAGGGCCTGTTCGAGCGCGCCAAGATGCTGGAGCCCATCTGGGCCGACGCCATCTTCTCCAAGCTCAAGGGCAAGGCCGGCGTTCTCGACATCCGCCAGGTCGGCCTCACCGCCGCCATCGACATCGAGAGCTGGAAGGACACGCCGGGCAAGCGCGCCTTCGTCGCCATGGACAAGTCGTTCCACGACGAGGGCATGATGATCCGCACCGCCGGCGACTGCCTGGTGGTGACGCCGCCCTTCATCGTCACCGAGAGCGACATCGGCATGATCGCTGACAAGCTGTCGAACGTCATCGACGCGACGGTCGATCCGTCCTGAGACACGGTGGGTTGCCGTTGACGAAAGGCCCGGCCCAGCGCCGGGCCTTTTGCGTTCCGGGGCCTAGCCGAAGGCGATCTGCACCTTCATCGCCCTGGAGCGATCGGAGGCGAGGTGGAAGGCCTCCACCGCACGTTCCATCGGCAGGGTGGCGGTGAGCAGCGGGCGCACGTCGATGCGCCGTTCGCCGATCATCGCCACGGCGGTGGCGAATTCCTCGTGGAAGCGGAAGGTGCCGCGCAGCTCGAACTCCTTGGCCACCAGCACGGAGATCGGCAGGGTGAAGTCGCCGCCCGTGCCGACCTGGACGATGACCGCGCCCGGCCTCAGCGCCGCGAAGGCGCCGGTCAGCGCCTTCATGTTCCCCGAAGCCTCGAACAGCACGTCGAAGCTGCCCTTGTCGGCCTCGTTGGGCTTCAAGGCATCGGGATCGGCCGCGGTGTTGAGCGTGGTTGCGACCCCCATGCCCTTCACCACCGCGAGAGTCGCATCCGCCACGTCGGTGGCGACGACCTCGGCCGCGCCCGCCGCGCGTGCCGCCAGGATGCAGAGCGCCCCGATCGGGCCGCAGCCGGTCACCAGCACCCGCTTGCCGAGCAGAGGCCCCGCCCGCCGCGCCGCATGAAGGCAGACGGCCAGCGGCTCGCAGAAGGCCGCTTCCCCGAGGCTGACACCGTCGGCGACCTTGTGGGCCTGCACGGCATCGCAGACCAGAACCTCGCGGAACGCCCCCTGGATGTGCGGGAAGGGCATGGCCGAGCCGTAGAAGCGCATGTTCAGGCAGTGGTTCTGCTTGCCTTCGAGGCAGTAGCGGCAATGGCCGCAGGGCCGCGACGGGCTGACCGCCACCCGGTCGCCGGGCTTCACCCCGGCGACCTCCGACCCGACGCGCTCCACCGTGCCGGCGATCTCGTGGCCGAGGATCATCGGCTCCTTCAGCCTCACCGCGCCGAAGCCGCCATTGTGGAAGTAGTGCAGGTCCGAGCCGCAGATGCCGCCAGCGCCGATGCGCACGGCGATCTCTCCCGGTCCGAGCGGCGCAACCTCGCGCTCCTCGAGCCTGAGGTCGTGGGGAGCGTGGATGACGAGCGCCTTCATTGGATCCTCCGGACGGCCTGGTCATGGGCCGCGCTCCGACTCGGCAAGCGGCAGCAGGCATTGCCGCGAAGCCTAGCAGGCCGGCGGGCCGGCGGAAGTCCCGGCGCGGCCTCTCAGAACAGCCGTGGCAGCGGGCGCCCGGCGAGAGCCTGCTGCGACGCGAGCCAGACGAGCCCGGTCCAGCCGATGGCCGATATCCAGACTGTGGCAAGCGCCACCGCGGGCGGCAGACGTCGGGCGGCGATCAGCCCGACAAGGGGAATCGCCTGGATCATGTGGGTGCCGAGGAAATGCGCGACGCGCAGGTCCCCTACCACGAGCGACCAGCCGGTGACCGCCATCCGTGCGCCCCCCGTTGGATGGATGCCGACATGGGGACTGAGGCGGCTGCCGATGGCGAAGCCGGTGACGAGGGTCAGCACCGCACCACCCACCAGCCCGAGCAGGACGGCGAGGCGCAGGGCGGGAGCCATGCGGGCCTCCGGATCGGCGAAGGCGACGACACCGATCACCGCGGCGCTGAGAGTGATGACGACCGCGCCCGACGCCATCATCGAATACATGGCGCGGGTGAAGGGAGTGGAGAGGTTGAAGTGCGAGGCCTGCTGCCGGGCCGCCTGGATGATGATGTAGATCGTCTCGCCGAGCGAGGCGATGGCACAGGCGGCGGCGACAACGGCAAGGACGGTTCCCGTTCGCCAGCCCTTCCCGAGCAGGCCGACGACCAGCGCCAGCGTCGCCATGTGGATGGCGGCAGAAATGGCGAACCTCATCGGTTTGGCCCAGACGCTGACCTCGTTGATCAGGCGCTTGTCGATGGTCCAGACGACGGCGGCCAGCGCCAGCATCAGCAGCATGACGAGGGTGGCAGTCCACAGGATCAGTTCGGCGGTGCCGGGGCGCCCGTCGGTCATCGCCCTTCCTCCGGCGGTAGCGGTGCCGTCATCGCGGCATGGAGACGCCCCATGGCATGAGGCTGGACCGCGGCATGGACAGAGGCCGGCAGGGCCAGCGTCCCCATGGCACTCGACTGCATGATGCTGGCGAGCCCGTGAACGGTCGCCCAGACAAAGAGGGCATCCAGCGGAACCGCTCGGCCGGCCGGGCTCGTCGGCTCCGGCCGCCCATGAACCCGGTCGATGGCCTCGTTGAGGATGGCGAAGGCGTGGCGCGCGCTCGCCATCATGGCGGGATGGGCGGTCGGGTCGGGAAGCGGAGTTGCGAACATCAGCCGATACTGCAGGGGGTGGGCGCGCGCATAGGAGAGATAGGCCTCGCCGATGCTGCCGAGATCCTCATACGGATCGTCGTGGCGCGGCCGATCATCGAGGTGGCGGGCAAAGCCGTCATAGATCCGCCTTACCACCCCGGCGAGAAGATGGTCGCGGCTGGCAAAATGCTTGTAGGGCGCCTGATGCGAGACGCCGAGGCCGCGGGCGACCTCGCGCAGGCTGAGGGACTCGACGCCCGACCGCTCGATCACCGCCAGGGCTTCCCGCAGGCAGGCTTCGCGCAGGTCAGCTGCGCCGGCTGGTCTCTTGGCCATGTCCCTGTCCCGTCGTCATGCCCCGCATCACCAGTTCCATGATGCGGACCCGCCCGCCGCGCGGCAACGGCGCCAGCGAGGCCTCGAGAAGCTTGGCGAGGAAGCCCGGCCGCACCGTCGTTTTCCGTCCCAGGGCGGCGAGGGTCTGGCGCGCGACGACCTCGGGCTTCTCGGCGCTGCCCATGGTCATCGCCGCCCGGGCGGCGAAGCCGGTGGAGACCGGCCCCGGCGCGGAGGCGACGACATCGACGCCGAGTGGCGCGAGTTCCCGCCTGAGCCCCTCGGCCAGCGTCTGGATATAGGCCTTGGTGGCAGCGTAGTGGGCGGCGCGCGGCACGCCCTGGAAGGCCACGAGCGAGCTCATGAGCACGATGCCGCCCTTGCCGCGTGCGATGAAGCGCCGGGTGAAGTGGTGGGTGGTCAGCATGGCGCTCTCGCAATTGAGCCGCAGCATGTCGCGTTCGTTGCCGCTGTCGGCGGCGTGGAAGGGACCCGAGGTGCCGAAGCCGGCGGCGCAGACGAGGAGACCGACGTCGAGCGCCGAGGTTGCCGCGACGAGCGCCTCGATCCCCGCATCCGTGCCAAGGTCACCGGCGACGACGACCGGCGTCAGACCCGAACGCTTCTCGGCCTCGGCGGCGACAGCCTCCAGCCGATCGCGTCTGCGGGCCGCGAGAACGAGGCCGAAGCCGTCCCCTGCGAGGTCGAGGGCCATCGCCCTGCCGATCCCGTCGGAGGCGCCGGTGATGACGGCGACAGGGCCATACCGCCGCAGTCTGGCGGAGGCGCGCGGTGTGCCGATGTCCGTCTTCGCATCCATGGTCGCATGCCTCCTGCCGGTGAGGTTGACGGTGTCTACCAGATCGGGTTGACAGCGTCAACCACGCGGCGGGACGATTGCGGTTGGCGGCGCCGCATGGTTCAGTCCGACGCCATCATGTCGGCGGCGCAGCGCCGCCTCCCGACCGTCCGGAGCCCTTCATGAAGTCACGTGCTGCCGTCGCCTGGGAGGCCAACAAGCCGCTCACCATCGAGACCATCGACATCGAGGGGCCGAAGGCCGGCGAGGTGCTCGTCGAGATCATGGCGACCGGCGTCTGCCACACCGACGCCTACACGCTGTCGGGCCTCGATTCGGAGGGCAAGTTCCCAGCGATCCTCGGCCATGAGGGGGCCGGCATCGTCCGCGAGGTCGGCGCCGGCGTCACCTCGGTGAAGGTCGGCGACCACGTCATCCCGCTCTACACACCCGAATGCCGCGCCTGCAAGACCTGCCTGTCGCAGCGTTCCAACCTCTGCACCGCCATCCGCGGCACGCAGGGGCAGGGCCTGATGCCGGACGCCACCTCGCGCTTCTCCTGCGAGCCGGTCGGCGGCCGCGGCCGCAACGAGGTGTTCCACTACATGGGCTGCTCGACCTTCTCCAACTTCACGGTGCTGCCGGAGATCGCCGTCGCGAAGGTCCGCGAGGACGCCCCCTTCGACAAGATCTGCTACATCGGTTGCGGCGTCACCACCGGCATCGGCGCTGTGATCTACACGGCCAAGGTCTGGCCGGGGGCCAATGTCGTGGTCTTCGGCCTCGGTGGCATCGGCCTCAACGTCATCCAGGGCGCCCGCATGGTCGGCGCCGACAAGATCATCGGCGTCGACCTCAACCCGGCCAAGGTCGAGATCGCGAAGAAGTTCGGCATGACGCATTTCGTCAATCCGGACGAGGTCGGCCGCGACAAGGTGGTGCAGGCCATCCTCGACCTCACCGGCGGCGGTGCCGACTTCTCCTTCGAGTGCATCGGCAACACCACGACCATGCGCCAGGCGCTTGAGTGCTGCCATCGCGGCTGGGGCGAGAGCATCATCATCGGGGTGGCGCCGTCGGGCACCGAGATCTCGACCCGCCCGTTCCAGCTCGTCACCGGCCGGGTCTGGAAGGGCTCGGCCTTCGGCGGCGCCAGGGGCCGCACCGACGTGCCGAAGATCGTCGACTGGTACATGGACGGCAAGATCGACATCGACTCGCTCATCACCCACACCATGCCGCTCGACCAGATCAACACCGCCTTCGACCTGATGCACGAGGGCAAGTCGATCCGCTCCGTGGTCGTTTATTGACGCTAAGTCACTCGCGCGTGGCCGGCCTGTCGAACGGCCGCAACAATCCGCCTTCAGTTTCGGTTCACATGGTCGGTGCCTCACTCGTTGCGGGGGCTGGCGTCGTCACCTGAAGGACTGGACAGGAGCTTGCCTGCGATGAACGACCGCGACTATGTGAAGCTGAAGCCCGAACTGATGGGTTTCCGCTATGTGGGAACCGTGCCGCAGACGGCGCGGCCGCTGCTGACACGGGCCTATGAGGACCTGAAGCGCTCGATGGGCGCGCGCTGGGTCGAGCAGATCGCCGAGAAGGAGATCTGCTGGATGAACGTCTGGCAGGACGACGAGGAGGGCGACTCCATGGAGCTCTCCGACAAGGCCCTGGCGAAGGAGCTTCACGACTGGTGCCTGAAGGCCTCGGCGGAGTTCGCCGAGAAGGGTGCGATCATGGATGGCTACGGCTTCGTGGTGAATCCGATCGGCTCGAAGCAGCAGGTCTGGCACGTCGACTACACGACCGATGCCGCCGCCATCTGGATCCCGCTGACCCAGTTCACCGACAGGAACGCGACGCAGTTCATCACGCTTCCCGAGACAACGCCCGAGGAGGCGCTGGAGAAGGTGGCCTCGAACGTCGATGCCGTCGACGTCGATGCGCTCGCCCGCAGCGTCGACCACTTCCAGGTGCACCAGATCGTCGCCAGGCCGATGTCGGTGCTCTACATGGGCCGCGGCACCATCCACCGCGGCATCTCGAACAGCGGCGACGAAAACCGCATCTCCTTCTACATCTCGCTGCACTTCATCCGCGACTACTCGGTCTACCCCTATTATGCGGACGAGCGCTCGGAGAAGGCGGTCGTCAACTTCAACGACTGACGCCGGAGAGGCCTCGTCCGGCTATCAGTGGGCGGCGCTCTTGCCGCCGCCCACGCCGTGCTTGCCGCGTCCGAGGATCGGATCGACGGCGAAGTGCATGACGAGGAAGGCGATGCCGCCGATGGCGAGGCCGACGACGCCCGAACCGGTCGCGGACACGAGCCATTCGACAGCCCCCTTCAGCGCCGGCGTCGCCGCCGCAACGGCCACCGCCACGGCATGGATCGCGTGTTCGATCCCCGCCCAGCCGTAGCCGGCGAGACCGTGGACGAAGATGCCGCCGCCGACCCAGAGCATGGCGAGCGTGCCGACGAGGCTGAGGCCTTTCAGGAAGTGCGGCATGCCCTTGACGAGGCCGCGGCCGACCATCCGCGTCAGCGGGCTCAGGGCCCGGTCGATGGCGGTCGGCCCGTTCATCTCGAGCCCGGTGGGACGGCCGCGCAGCACGGTGCCGAGCCCGGTCACCGGGCGATGGCTCTGCGCCAGCGCGAGGCCGACGTCGTCCGCCTTCACGATGAGCGCCACGGCCCCGTAGACGAGGATGGTGATGCCGACGCCGACCACGGCGAGCACCATGGCCTGCATCCAGATCGAGGTCGCGGTAATGGTCGACAGGGCGATGGCCATGATCTCGGCGGAGAGGATGAAATCGGTGCGGATGGCGCCGCCGACGCGCTCCGCCTCCACTGCGGCCGCGTCGACGGGAGCTGTATCGGCCGGATCGGAAACCACCTCGGTCTCACCGTGCGGCATGACCATTTCCAGCACCTTCTCGAAGCCCTCGTAGCAGAGGTAGGCGCCACCGACCATCAGCAGCGGCGTGATCGCCCAGGGCGCGAAGAGCTTCAGCAGCAGCGCGGCGGGAAGCAGGAAGAGCAGCTTGTTCTTGAGGGAGCCCCAGGCGATCTTGCCGACGATGGGAAGTTCCCGCGTCGCCGCAAAGCCGACCGCATAGCGTGGCGTCACCGCCGCATCGTCGATGACGATGCCGGCGGCCTTGGCCCCCGCCTTGGTGGCCTGCGCCGCCGCGTCGTCGAGCGTGACCGCCGCCATCTTGGTCAGCGCGACGATGTCGTCCAGCAGTGCAATCAGGCCGGTGCTCAAGCCGCGTCTCCCTCGGGGGCATCAGTCGACCCTTAGGGGGCCATGGCGGCCGGCGGATGACAAGCCTTCGCGCGCCTTCAGCCTGAACGGCTCAGGCCTTCTCGTGTTCCTTCGACCAGGCTTCGGCGACCTCCGCCCCGGTGGCGAACCAGACGCCCGGGAAGGTGCGGATGAA
>CAZPMD010000119.1:0-2245 GCA_964587395.1 uncultured Hyphomicrobiales bacterium | reverse complement strand
CGCGCGGATCAGCGCGATGCGGCTCGGACGTCCCCCCACCTGCGGGTGGAAGATCATGTCGAACAGGCCGCCCCACTTGTAGATCTCGCGGAACTCCTCCTTGTAGACGCTCAGCATGTGCTCGTTGGTGAAGATCGGCCGCGGCGTCTTCACCGAGAACAGCGCGAAGGGGGCATCGTCCAGCGACCAGTGCCAGGGCAGCTCGATCACCCCCGGCGAGCCGTCCGGCATCACGTGCCGGTAGGGGTTGATGTCGTCCATCAGCGAGGAGTCATAGAGGAAGTTGTGCTTCTTCAGGAGCTTGAAGAGGCCTTCCGAGACCTCGCCGGCGGGCGAGCGATAGCCCTTCGGCACCACGCCGACGGTGCGCTTCAGGGCCTCGAGGCCCTTCTCCATCTCCTCCACCTCGGCCTGCGGATCATCGCTCACCCACTTGTGGGAGTAGGAGTGGTGGGCGACCTCATGCCCGTCCTTGAGGATCATCTCGACCCGGTCGGTATGGTTCTCGGCGGTCCAGCCGGGGACGAAGAAGGTCGACGTGATGCCCTCCTCGCGCAGCGTGTCGAGAATCTTCGGCACGCCCACCTTGGCGCCGTAGCGGCCCTGGCTGAGCACGCCGGGGCGCCGGACGTTCTCCGGATCGCGCGAGGTCCAGAGTGTTTCCGCATCGAAGTCGAATGTCAGCATCACGGCGCAGCGCGCACCGTTCGGCCACCGGACGCTCATGTCGTGCATCGTCTCGTCTCCTCGTGTCGGGCAAGTGTCCCGAAGACCCCGCCTTGTCTCAAACCCTGCCGTGCCGGGCTGCCAGGAAGCCGCCGTCCACCGGCAACACCGCACCCGTCACGAAAGCTGCATCGTCCGATGCCAGGAAGGCGACCGGGCCGGCGATATCGGCCGGCGTGCCCATGCGCTCGACCGGCGTACCCTCGACGATGAGGCGCTGATAGAGGGCGTTCTGGCGATGGCCGGTCGTCATCGGCGTTTCGATGAGGCCGGGGGCCACCGCGTTGACGAGGATGCCCTCTGGTGCAAGCTCGCCGGCCAGTTGGCGCGTGAACTGCGCGACGCCGGCTTTCGCCACCGCATAGGCTGTGGTGCCGGGATATCCGGTGATGCCGAAGATCGAGGAGATGTTGACGATCCGCCCCCCCGGCCGCGGCAGGTGCGGGACGATGGCCCGGGTGACGCGCAGCACGGCGGCGAGGTTGGTGTCGAGGAAGCGGTCGATGAGCGCGTCGTCGCTCTCCATCAGCCGCTTGGAGCCGCCGATGCCGGCATTGTTGACGAGGATGTCGATGCGGCCCAAGACGTCCAGCGCCGCCCGGGCGATGGCCTCGCCGGCATCGCGATCGGTGACGTCCTTGACGAGGAAGGGCTGGCCGAGCCGCGCCGCGGCCGCCTCCACCTCGGGGATGACATCGACCAGCAGGACCTTCGCACCGTCGGCGACGAAGCGCCCGGCGATGCCCTCCCCGATGCCGCGCGCGGCTCCCGTGACGATGGCGACCTTTCCCGCGAAGCGTGTCGGATCAGGCAAGGCGCCCTCCGTCGACGGGCAGCGCATGACCGGTGACGTAGGAGGCATCGTCGCTGAGCAGGTAGAGCACGCCGGCCGCCACTTCCTCCGGCTGGCCGAAGCGGTTCATCGGGTGCTTGGCCTTCTGGAAGGCCTCGCGCTCGGCGCGGGCGACGGGGTCGGCGATGGCGGCCATGCCCTGGCGGTGCATCGGCGAGTCGATCGTGCCCGGGCAGACGCAGTTGACCCGGATGTTCGCGGTCGCGTGGTTGAGCGCCAGGCTCTTCGTCAGCAGCGTCACCGCGCCCTTCGAGGCCGAGTAGATCGAATAGACCGGCGAACCCTGCAGGCCGGCGGTGGACGAGAACAGCACCACCGAACCACGACCGATCTCCCGCATGTGCGGGATGAAGTGTTTTGCGGCGAGCCAGGAACCCTTCACGTTGATGTCGAAGACGAGGACGAATTCCTCCTCCTCGGCGTCGATGGCATTCTTCGAGGGACCGATGACTCCGGCGGCCGCGACCAGCAGTTCGACCGGTCCGAGCTTCTCCCGTGCCGTATCGGCGGCGCGCTTCACGTCGGCGGCGGCGGCCACATTACCGACCACAGTCACCGACCCCGGACACGACGCCTGCGTCGCGGCGAGACCGGCCGCATCACGGTCGAACAGCAGGAGCCGGGCGCCCTCGCCGTGGCCGTGTTCGCCGATGGCGGCGAGACCAG
>CAZPMD010000118.1:0-12452 GCA_964587395.1 uncultured Hyphomicrobiales bacterium | reverse complement strand
CCGCAGCCGCTGGGCGAACGCCGACGTGCCCGTCCCGGCGAGGACGAGCGCCATGGCGCTGACACCCAGAAGCAGGCGGGCGGTATGACCCAAGACGCGACTGTCCCCCGCGGATTCCTCAACGAGAGGTAAACGGCCGTGGTTAACGGCGGGTTGACGGGACAGGTTCTCGGGCGGCGAGGATGCGTCCCACGCCGCATCATGCTAGACGGTGCCGCCCTCCTGCCGCCGTTCCGGCAGGGGTCCTCGCCGTCCGTCCGGCCCGTCAGGCACCCATGGAATCGCAGTCACACTTCTCGACAGCCCTAGATTCGGCGCTTCGCACCCTCTCGGTGGAGGCCGCCGGCCTTGCCGCGCTCCAGGCCGCGCTCGCCAACGGCCTGGGCGAACCCTTCGCAGCCGCGGTGGCCCTGCTGAAGAAGGTGCGCGGTCGCGTCATTGTCACGGGCATGGGCAAGTCCGGCCATGTCGGGCGCAAGATCGCCGCGACGCTGGCCTCCACCGGCACGCCGGCCTTCTTCGTCCATCCGGGCGAGGCGAGCCACGGCGATCTCGGCATGGTGACCGCCGATGATGCGATCCTGGCCCTGTCCTGGTCTGGCGAGACGGTGGAACTGCGGGATCTCGTGGCCTTTTCCCGCCGCTTCAGCGTCGGTCTCGTCGCCATCACCGCGGCCGGCGAATCGGCGCTCGGCAAGGCGGCCGATGTTGTGCTCGACCTGCCGCGCGCCGAGGAAGCCTGTCCGAACGGGCTCGCCCCGACGACCTCGACGCTGATGCAACTCGCCATCGGCGACGCCCTCGCCATCGCGCTGCTCGAGGAACGCGGCTTCACCGCCGCCGATTTCCGCACCTTCCATCCGGGCGGCAAGCTCGGCGCCGTCCTGGCGCAGGTCCGTGACGTCATGCACGCAGGCGAGGCCCTGCCACTGAGGAGCACAGGCACGCCGATGAGCGAGGTTCTCATCGAGATGACCGCCAAGGGCTTCGGCTGCTGCGGCATCCTCGACACGGAGGGGCGCCTCGCGGGGATCGTCACCGACGGCGACCTGCGCCGTCACATGAAGGCCGACCTCCTGGCGCTTCCCGTCGAGCAGGTGATGACGCGCGGCCCGAAGACGGCCCGCCCCGACCAACTCGCCAGCGAGGTTCTGGACCTCGTCAACCGGCTGAAGATCACCGCCCTGTTCGCCGTCGAGGACGGCCGTCCCGTCGGTATCCTGCACGTCCACGATCTCTTGCGCGCGGGCGTCGCGTGATGGCTCCATCCGATCCGCGCAACCTGCGCCTCGGCATGGGGCTGATGACACTCGCCATGCTGCTCTTCGCGACCAACGACGCCATCGTGAAGGCGCATATGGGATCGATGACCGTGGCGCAGTCGCTCGGCGTGCGCGGCATCTTCGCAACGCTCGGGGTGGCTGCCTGGTACATCCTCTCGGGGACGCCCCTGTCGCTGCGCGGCTACTGGCATCCCCTCGTCCTCGGCCGCTCCCTGGCGGAGGGGCTGGCGGTGTTCTTCCTGTTCCAGGCCCTCTGGCGCATGCCGATCGGCGACGTCACCGCCGTCTCCCAGTCGATGCCGCTGTTCCTGCTGCCGATCGCGGTCCTGGTGCTCGGCGAGAAGGTGACGCCGGTGCAGTGGTTCGTGGTGATCTGCGGCTTTGCCGGCATCGTGCTCATCGCCCGGCCCTTCTCGACGGGATTCGATCCGGCTATCGGGCTGGTTCTGGCCACCACCGTCTGCTTCGTCTTCCGCGACATCACGGTCAAGTTCCTGCCGCCCCACATCTCTTCGGCGACCGTGACCTTCTCCACCGTCAGCGTCGTCATGGTGGCGGCCCTGCTGCTTGCCGCCATCCAGGGGCTCTCGCCGATGGGCGTACAGCAGACCCTGATGATCGGTCTCGCCGGCCTGCTGCTGGCAGGCGGCCAGGCCGCCATCATCACCGCCTTCCGCCTGGCGCCGGTCTCGCAGGTGGGCCCCTTCAACTACACGAAGACGGCCTTCGCCCTCATCATCGGCATGATCTTCTTCGCCGAGCGGCCGGATATCCTCACTTTCGCCGGTATCGGCCTCATCGTGGCTTCCGGCATCGCGATCGCAGCGGGGCTCGGACGCCCGCGGGGCTGAGGGTTCAGCGCCCGTTCAGTCGGCATCGCCGATGGCTTCGTGGTGTTGCCGTCTCTTGGGGAAGAGCATGAACCGGGTCATCTCGTGCCTTGCCGCCGCGGTTCTGGCGAGCAGCCTCTGTGGTCTTGCGGCGCCGGCTTTCGCCCAGAGCGCAGCCGTCGCTCCAGTTGCCCTGCCGCAGAGCATGCCGGCCCGCGTCTACCTCATCCGCGGCCTCTTCGAGGTCTTTTCACTCGGCATGGATCGCCTCGGCAGCCACCTGCGCCGGGACGGCCATGCCGCGAGGGTCTACGGCGCGGCCAGTGCGGACGCGCTGACGGCGGAGATCATCGCACGGCGACGGGCAGTTCCCGGCGAGACGGTGGTGCTCATCGGCCATTCGCTCGGGGCGGACGCCGCCATCCGGATCGCCAACCGCGTCCAGGCAGCGGGCGCCGAACCGGTGTCGCTGATCGTCACCTTCGATCCCACCTCCCGGCAGGAACTGCGCGGTGGCGCGAAGCGGGTGGTCAACCTCTTCCAGTCGAACAACGGCTGGGCCGTTCCGGTGAACCGCGGGCAGGCGTTCGCCGGACGCTTCGAGAACCGGGACCTGCGGGACATGGCCGGGATCAATCACCTGAACATCGAGAAGAGCGGTGCATTGCACCGCCAGGTCCAGGCCTGGGTCGCTGAGGCCGTGGCCGCCGACCGGCCCGTCAGCCAGCCAGCGCGCGCAAGGCCACGACGCTGACGACGCCGGTCGCGATGACGGCGAGCAGGGGCAGGCGTGTCGCGGCGAGGATCGTCAGCGCCCCGGCGACGGTCTCGGGCCAGCCGGTGGCAAGCAGGGTGGGGGCGATGACAGCCGTCAGCACGGCCGGAGGAATCGCATCCATCGCCGCCCTGGCCCGGCCGGAGAGGGCCAGTCGCCCGCCGAGCAAGAGGCCCGCGAGGCGGCAGCCATAGGTCGCCGCGGCCATTCCGAGAATGGTCAGCAGGGTGATCGGATCCAGGCTCACGCGCCGACCTCGCTCGTCTCGTCCCGCCAGGCGAGGACCGCGGCCGCCATGCCTGCGAGAGCGCCGGACAGCACATGCCAGGGGGAGCCGAAGGCGAGGAAGGCGGCGGTGGCCGCCACGGCGCTGACGACGACCACGAGGCCCGCGCGCGTGGTGGTGACGAAGCCCGCCACCAGCCCGATGAAGATCGCGGTGAAGGCAAAGTCGGCGCCGAAACGGCGGGGGTCGCCGAGCAGCGGGCCGACGATGGTTCCGGCCCAGGACCAGGCGACCCAGTTCACCCAGAAGACGGCACCCGATCCAAAGAAATAGGCGGCGGTGATGCGGCCGCGCATGGCGCGTCGTTCCGCAAGGGCCCAGTTCTCATCGGCGAGGACGTGGAAGCCCAGAAGGCGTCCCGCGAAGGGGAGATGGGCGACCTTCGGCGCCAGCGAGGCGCTCATCAGCACGTAGCGCGCATTGATGAGGAAGGTCGACAGGACGATGGCCGCGACCGGAACCGGAGTGGTCCACAGTTCGATGGCGGCAAGCTGCGCGCCTCCGGCGAAGACCAGGCCGGACGAGAGGGCGACCTCGAGAGGCGACAGGCCCTTGCTCGTGGCGATCGCCCCGTAGAGCAGGGCGAGCGGCATGGCCGCGATCATGGCGGGCAGGAGTTCCAGGATGCCGTCACGGAACTCGGAGAAGGGGGGAGGGGATGACTCACTCATGGCCGGATAGTCGCAGAGCCTCGCCAGCGCTTCTTGAAGGAAATCGGCATGCCGGGATGGCGTATCCTCAGGCGGCGACCGCCCGCCGGTAGGCCGCCGGCGGCACGCCAATGCGCGCCCGGAAGGCGCGGGTCAGGTGCGCCTGATCGGCAAACCCGACATCGGCGGCGACCTGTGCCGGAGCGCAGCCGGCCCGAAGTCGATCCTGGGCGCGGCGGACCCTGACATCGATGAGATAGGCATGCGGGGTGATGCCGACCTCGCGGCGGAAGGCGCGGATCAGGTGATGGGTCGAGAAACCGGCCTCGCCCGCCAGCTCGGCGAGGCTCAGATCCTCCGCATAGCGGGCCTCGATCAACGCCCGGACGCGCCGCACCGGGCTGGCCTCGTCGCCAGCGGTGGCGTCAGGGATGCCGGCATGCAGGACGAGCGCCCGCGCATAGGCGCGCAGCAGGAGTTCTTCTCCGGCAAGGCCGTCCTGTCCGGCCTCAAGGGCGCGATGCGCGGCGGAGAAGAGACCGGCACCCTCGGGATCGTGGACGACGGGCGCCCTGAACAGCGGGGCGCCATGAACCGGCCTGCGTCCCATCGCCTCGGCGACCATCCGCATGAAGTCCTCGCCCGGATAGCTCATGCGATAGGAGTAGCCGCCCTCTGCCGGTGCTCCGTCGTGGACGTCTTGCGGCATGATCAAGACGAGGTCGCCGGGGCCCGCATGGCCCCTGAAGCCGCGGGCCGAGACCGCGTCTGCCCCGGTCTCGATGGTGCCGACCACATAGGTGTCGTGGCTGTGCGGTGGATAGACGTGGGTGCGGAATGTGGCATTGAGGCAGTCGATGCCGCCGAAGCGGCTGGCCGCGAAGAAGTGGGTATGCTCGCCGCGCGCGAGCGCGCCGATTCCCATGGTCGAGGCCTTGGCGGGCGAGCCTGTCATGGCGTCCCCCTAGCATGTCGGCCGCCGGATTCTTGAAGAAAATCGGCATGGCAGCACGGAATCGCGGGCGGCGAAGCTGTCCGGGGTGCGCCGAAGCGCTATCCGTCGACCGGCCGAGCCGGCCTTAGCCATTGGTCCCCTTGATTTCACCGACCGCGCGTTCAACTATCCGCTCGACCTCGACAGGGCACCTCCGCGGCGCGTGACGGGGACGACACAGAACCCGACAAAGGGTCGTGAGAGGGAATGCCGGCTGTCCTTCAGGACCATCCGGACGAGGAAAACAGGGAGGACGCCGGCCGTGGCCAACCACGCCGACGCGAGCGCCGTATCCGGCGCCCACGATACATTTCCGAAGCTGCTCGCGCTGAACGCCAGGCGTTTCGCGACGCGCCCAGCCATGCGCCACAAGGACCTCGGCATCTGGCGCACCTGGACCTGGGCGGATGTGGCGCGGGAGGTGCGCGACTTCGCCCTCGGCCTCGGCGAACTCGGCCTGAAGCGCGGCGACAAGGTCGCCATCGTCGGCCGCAACCGGCCGAAGCTCTACTGGTCGATGGCGGCGATCCAGTCCTGGGGCGGCGTGCCTGTTCCCGTCTATTCCGACTCCGTCGCCGACGAGATGGCCTATGTGCTTGAGCACGCCGAGGCCTCGATGGCGATGGTCGAGGACCAGGAGCAGGTGGACAAGCTCCTCTCGGTCTCGGAGCGCCTGCCGCACCTCGCGCATGTGATCTACGACGAGCCGCGGGGCCTCAGGGACTACGACCATTCGCGCATGCACTCCTTCGAGGAGGTTCAGGAGATCGGCCGCAAGGCGGCCAGCGATCCGGCCAAGGTGAAGGCCCTCGACGAGGCGATCGCTATCGGCAAGGGGGCGGACCTCGCCATCATGCTCTACACCTCCGGCACCACCGGGCGGCCCAAGGGCGTGATGCTGTCGAACGACAACGTCATCGTCTCGGCGCGGAACGGCGGTCTCTTCGACCACCTGACGGAATCGGAGGAAACCATCGCCTACCTGCCGCTGGCCTGGGTCGGCGACAACATCTTCTCCTATGCCCAGTCCTATGTCCTCGGCTTCTGTGTGAACTGCCCCGAGAGCGCCGAGACCGTGGTCGAGGACCGCCGCGAGATCGGGACGTCCTATGCCTTCGCGCCGCCGCGCGTCTACGAGAACATGCTGACCCAGACCATGGTGCGCATGGAGGATGCCGGACCTTTCAAGAAGAGGATGTTCCACTACTTTCTCGGCGTCGCCAAGGAGTGGGGCGAGAAGATCCTCAACAAGGAGCCGGTGCCCCTCGTCGCGCGGCTGAAGTATGCGCTTGGCGAGTTCCTCGTCTATGGCCCGCTGAAGAACCGCTTCGGCCTCACCAATATCCGCGTGGGCTACACGGCCGGCGAGGCGATCGGTCCCGAGATCTTCAAGTTCTTCCGCTCGCTCGGCATCAACCTGAAGCAGCTCTACGGCCAGACGGAAGCGAGCGTCTACATCACGGCGCAGCCCGACGGCGAGATCTATGCCGACACGGTCGGCAAGCCCAACATCGATGTTGAGCTGAAGATCGACGACAACGGCGAGGTGCTCTATCGCTCGCCCGGCGTCTTCCTCGGCTACTTCAAGGACCCCGAGAAGACAGCCGAGACGAAGACGCCCGACGGCTGGGTGCGCTCCGGCGATGCCGGCTTCTTCGATCCGAAGACGGGACACCTGAAGATCATCGACCGGGCCAAGGACGTCGGCAAGCTGCGCTCGGGCGCGCTGTTCGCGCCGAAATACATCGAGAACAAGCTGAAGTTCTATCCGAACATCAAGGAGGCGGTGGCCTTCGGGCAGGACCGCGACTTCGTGACCTGCTTCCTGAACATCGACCTGACGGCGGTCGGCTCCTGGGCCGAACGCAACAACGTCTCCTACGGCTCCTACCAGGAGCTGGCGGGTCACAAGGACGTGCTGAAGACCCTCGCCGCCCATGTCGACGAGGTGAACCGGTCGCTCTCCGAGGAGCCGCTGATGGCCGGCGCGCAGATCCATCGCTTCCTGGTGCTGCACAAGGAACTCGACGCCGACGACGGTGAACTCACCCGCACGCAGAAGGTGCGCCGCGGCTTCATCGCCGAGCGCTACCTGCCGCTGGTCGATGCGCTCTACGACGGTTCGAAGCGTGGCCGCATCAGGACCGAGGTGACCTTCGAGGACGGACGGAAGGGCGTCATCGAGGGCGACGTGGAGATCATCGACATGACCGTCTACCCGGCCGCCGGTCCCGCCTACAGGGAGGCCGCGGAATGAGGGCGCCGTCACCGACCGACATCGCCGCCGGCGAGGTCATCCTCGCGGTCGAGAACGTCTCGCTCGCCTTCGGCGGCGTCAAGGCGCTGACCGACGTCTCCTTCGACATCAGGAAGGGCGAGGTGCGCGCCATCATCGGCCCGAACGGCGCCGGCAAGACCTCGATGCTGAACTGCATCAACGGCTTCTACCACCCGACGGAGGGGCGCATCACCTTCAAGGGCCAGACCCGCCCGAAGATGCGGCCGCACGAGGCGGCCGCCGGCGGCATCGCCCGCACCTTCCAGAATGTCGCGCTGTTCAAGGGCATGTCGACGCTCGACAACATCATGGCCGGCCGCACGCTGAAGATGAACCGCAGCTTCTTCTGGCAGGTGCTGCGTCACGGCCCGGCGATGGACGAGGAGATCGAGCATCGCAAGTTCGTCGAGGAGATCATCGACTTCCTCGAGATCCAGCACATCCGCAAGACGCCCGTCGGCAAGCTGCCCTACGGCCTGCAGAAGCGCGTCGAGCTCGGACGGGCGCTCGCCATGCAGCCCGACGTGCTGCTACTCGACGAACCGATGGCCGGCATGAACCTCGAGGAGAAGGAGGACATGTGTCGCTTCATTCTCGACGTGTCGAACCAGTACGGCACGACCATTGCGCTGATCGAGCACGACATGGGCGTGGTGATGGATCTCTCGGATCGCGTCGTGGTGCTCGAATACGGGCAGAAGATCGCCGACGGGACGCCGGACGAGGTGAAGCGCGACCAGCGCGTCATCGACGCCTATCTCGGCGTGGCGCATTGAGGACGAGGCGATGACCGACGCAACCCTCTCCGGCAGCATGACAAAGCCGCTCCGCAAGGACCTGATCGGCTGGGCCGCGGCTGCGGCTGCCCTTGTCCTCATCGTGGTCGGCGGTGCAACCGGTCTCATTCCCGAAGGCTCGGTTCCCTACCGGATCTTCATCGGTCCCTTCGTCGAGATGGTGACCATTCCCGATCTCTTCATCCAGACGATCTGGGAGGGCTTCGTGGGCGGCGTCCTCTACGCGCTCATCGCCCTCGGCTTCGTGTTGATCTTCAAGGCCTCCGGAGTCTTCAACTTCGCGCAGGGCATCATGGTGGTCTTCGCCGGCCTGACGCTGGTCGGTGTCTATGAGAAGTTCGCCGCCATCGGCTTCTCCGGTATGATCGCCGCCTATGCCGCCCTCATCGTGGCGCTGGCGGTGATGTTCGCCCTCGCCGTGGCGGTCGAGCGCGTCGTGCTGCGGCCGCTGGTCAACCAGCCCGACATCATCCTGTTCATGGCCACCTTCGGCCTCACCTATCTCCTGATCGGCCTCGGCGAGACCATCTTCGGCGGCTCGCCCAAGGTGATGATCGCCCAGCAGCTCGGGCTGCCCTCGGGGGCGATCGACCTCAACATCCTCGGCGGCCGGGTCAGCCTGCAGAAGCTCGACATCGCGGCTGCCCTCATCGCCATCGTGATGATCGCGGTGCTCGCCTTCTTCTTCCAGTACACCCGCATCGGCCGGGCGCTGCGTGCGGTCGCCGACAGCCACAAGGCGGCGCTCTCGGTCGGCATCTCGCTGAACCAGATCTGGATCATCGTCTGGTTCACGGCCGGCATCGTCGCCCTCATCACCGGCATCATGTGGGGCGCACGTTCCGATGTCTCCTTCGGCCTGCAGACCATCGCCCTGAAGGCCCTGCCGGTGCTGATCCTCGGCGGCTTCACGTCGGTTCCGGGGGCCATCGTCGGCGGCCTCATCATCGGCATCGGCGAGAAGATCGGCGAGTTCTACTGGGGCCCGCTGTTCGGCAACGGCATCGAGAGCTGGCTCGCCTATGTCATCGCACTCGCCTTCCTGATGTTCCGGCCGCAGGGCCTGTTCGGCGACAAGATCATCGAGCGGATCTGAGGAGCGTCACCCGTGTTCTATCGTGAAGCCGGCCAGTACAAGACCTCTTACAAGACCGACATGTCGGTCTTCCCGCTGCTGCAGGATCGCGTCGGCATCTTCGCCATCCTGGCGATCGGCTTCATCGCCGTGCCGCTCTTCGCCTCGGAGTTCATCATCCTCTCGGTAATGGTGCCCTTCCTGGTGTTCGCCCTTGCGGCGATCGGGCTCAACATCCTCACCGGCTACACCGGCCTGATCTCGCTCGGCACCGGCGCCTTCATGGGGGTCGGCGCCTATGCCTGCTACAAGCTGACGACGCTCTTTCCGGGCGTGAACATCATCGTCTGGATCATCGTCTCCGGCTTCTTCTCCGCCGCCATCGGCGTCGTCTTCGGCCTGCCGAGCCTGCGGATCAAGGGCTTCTACCTGGCGGTCGCGACGCTCGCCGCGCAGTTCTTCCTGCAGTGGTGCTTCGTGCGCATCCCGTGGCTCTACAACTACAATGCCTCGGGCGCGATCGAGGTGCCGGAGCGCACCCTGTTCGGCGTCGCCATCACCGGCGCCAGGTCCTCTCCCGAGGTGCGCTACCTCGTGCTGCTGTCCATCGTGGCGTTCCTGACCTGGATCGCCTCCAACCTCGTGCACGGCCGCATCGGCCGGTCCTGGATGGCGGTTCGCGACATGGACATCGCCGCCGAGCTCATGGGCATCAAGCTTCTGCCCACCAAGCTCCTCGCCTTCGCGGTGTCGTCCTTCTACTGCGGCGTGGCTGGCGCCTGCATGATGTTCCTGTGGTACGGCGGCGGCGAGGCGAACGATGCCTTCAACGTCAACCAGAGCTTCAACGTGCTGTTCATGGTCATCATCGGCGGCCTCGGCAGCCTGATCGGCTCCTTCTTCGGCGCCTTCTTCATCTCGACGCTTCCGACCATCCTGAAGTTCGGCGTGCCGGCCATCGGCATCCCGTTGACGGGCGCGGTCGCCGAGCACCTGACCCACATCATGGTTGGCGCCCTCATCATCATCTTCCTCATCGTCGAGCCGCATGGCCTCGCCCGACTGTGGCAGATCGCCAAGCAGAAACTGCGCGTCTGGCCGTTCCCCTACTGAACGGCCGGCAGCGCCCAAACCCGAGAGACCTGCCGGCAAGGCGGGCAAGAACAACAGGACCAACCCGGGCGGAAGCGTCCGGACTTCCAAGGAGGAACTTCCATGAAAGGCTTCAAGTGGACGATGGCCGCAGCCTTCGCCGCAGGGCTCGCCGCGGCGGCGCCCATGCCGGCGCAGGCCCAGGCCCAGGACACCATCTTCATCCCGCTGCTCAGCTACCGGACAGGCCCCTTCGCCTCGTCGGGCATTCCGATCGCCAACGGCATGCGCGACTACCTGGAGATGATCAACCAGCGTGACGGCGGCATCAACGGCGTCCGGATCGTCATCGAGGAATGCGAGACCGGCTACGACACCAAGAAGGGCGTCGAGTGCTACGACTCGCTGCGCTCGCGCAATCCTGTGGTCGTGAACCCCTATTCGACCGGCATCACGCTGCAGCTCATCCCGCGCGCGGCGGTCGACAAGATTCCGATGCTGTCCATGGCCTATGGCCTCTCGGCCTCGGCCGACGGCAACACCTTCCCGTGGATCTTCAATCCGCCCGCCACCTACTGGGACGGCGCCTCGGTCATGGTGTCCTACATGGCCCAGCGCGAGGGCGGCTTCGAGAAGCTGCGCGGCAAGACGCTCGGCCTGATCCATCTGGACGCGCCCTACGGCAAGGAGCCGATCCCGGTGCTCCAGGCCATGGCCGAGAAGTACGGCTTCAACCTGAAGCTCTATCCGGTGGCCGCCGCCGACATGCAGAACCAGGGCGCCATCTGGCTCAACATCCGCCGCGATCGCCCGGACTACCTCTACAATCAGGGCTGGGGCGCGATGAACCCCACGGCCGTGCGTGAGGCGATCCGCAATAACTTCCCCATCGACCGCCTCGTCGGCGTCTGGTGGGCCGGCGGCGATGACGACGCCCGCGCCGGTGGCGCGCAGGCGGCAGGATACCGCAGCCTGAACTTCCACCAGGCAGGCACCGACTTCCCCGTCATCCAGGACATCCTGAAGCACGTGGTCGACAAGAACCTGTCGCGCGTCGATGCGCGCTCGCGCGTCGGTGAGAACCTCTACAACCGCGGCGTCTACAACTCGATGCTGATGGTCGAGGCGATCCGCCATGCCCAGCAGCTCACCGGCAAGAAGGTGGTGACGGGCGAGGACGTTCGTCGCGGCTTCGAGACGATGAACATCACCGAGGCGCGGCTGAAGGAGATCGGCATGGAGGGCTTCGCAGCTCCCGTGCGGCTCACCTGCGCCGACCACAACGGCCACAACAACGTCTTCGTGGCCCGCTGGGACGGCACCCGCTACGTGCGCGACAGCAACTGGATCTCGCCGCTGCGCGACGTGGTCCGCCCGCTGATCGAGGACGCGGCGAAGAAATACGCGGAGGCCAATGCCGGCTGGCCGCGCCGCACGGAGGCCTGCGACCAGCGGTCGTGAGCCTGTGAACGCCATCGGGGGCCGCGGTTCGCCGCGGCCCCCGGTCTTGCTCCGCAGTTTCCCGCATGTTCCAGAGTGCGTCCTTCGAGGCTCGCTGCGCTCGCACCTCAGGATGAGGAGGACAGCGCCTTGCTCCAGCGATGACAAGGCGCGACGGCCGAACCTCGTTCGTCGCCGATGCCAGCCACTACCTCCCTCGTCCTGAGGTGCGAGGGCGCAGCCCGAGCCTCGAAGGACGCACTTGCCCGATGCAGCGCTGCTGACAACCGGATGAACCCATGAACGCCCAGACGAGTGCCACCACCGCCACTGCGCCCGCCCAGGACCTGATCCTCGACGTCAGCAACATCGAGGTCATCTACGACCATGTCATCCTGGTGCTGAAGGGCGTCTCCCTCGTCGTGCCGCGCGGCGGTATCGTCGCCATCCTCGGCGCCAACGGCGCCGGCAAGACGACGACGCTCAAGGCCATCTCCAACCTGCTGCACGCCGAACGCGGCGAGGTCACCAAGGGCCACATCGTCTTCGAGGGCGAGGAGGTTCAGGCCCTGTCCCCGAACGAACTGGTGCGACGTGGCTGCATCCAGGTGATGGAGGGCCGGCACTGCTTCGGCCATCTCACCATCGAGGAAAACCTGCTGACCGGCGCCTTCACCCGCCGCGACGGCAACGCCGCGATCAAGCGCGACCTCGAGAAGATCTACGAGCTGTTCCCGCGGCTGAAGCAGCGCCGCAATTCGCAGGCCGGCTACACCTCGGGTGGCGAGCAGCAGATGTGCGCGGTCGGCCGCGCGATGATGTCGAAGCCCAAGATGATCCTGCTCGACGAGCCCTCGATGGGGCTGGCGCCGCAGATCGTCGAGGAGATCTTCGAGATCGTGCGCCGTCTCAATGCCGAGGAGGACGTGTCCTTCCTCGTCGCCGAGCAGAA
>CAZPMD010000117.1:0-12489 GCA_964587395.1 uncultured Hyphomicrobiales bacterium | reverse complement strand
ACGCCGCTCTGGCGTTGGCGCGGCAAGGCCGGAGGCGCCCTGCCCTCCGGCGTTCGGCGCGCCACGGCCGACGACCTTGCCGCCATCGTCGCGGCCGATGCCGCGGCCTTCGGCGCCGCACGCCCCAGGCTGATCCGCTCGCTGATGGAGCGGGCGCCTGAGGTCGCCTTCGTGACGGAGGAAGGCGGCTTCGTCCTCGGACGGCCGGGCCGCGCGGCCCTGCAGGTCGGCCCGCTGGTCGCCTCCGACGAGGCGGAGGCCATCCGCCTGCTGACGGCGGCGCTGAGCGCCACCGAAGGGCCGGTGCTCATCGACGTCGTCGAGGGCCGGGCCGCCGTCGAAGCGCATCTCGCCCGCGCCGGCTTCACCAGGGAGCGGCCCTACCTGCGCATGGCGCATGGGCGCGCCACCCCTTTCGGCAAGGAATTCCGGCTCTTCGCCATTGCCGGCCCAGAGCTTGGCTGAATCAGGAACGGAACCGCACCCGATGGGCCTTCACCGCAACGATATTCCCGCCGACGTCCGGGCCGTGCTGATGCAGGGCGCAGTCATTCCGGCCCATCCCCTTGCCCTGACGGGCGACAGAACGTTCGACCGCCGCCGCCAGCGCGCGCTGACCCGCTATTATGTCGATGCCGGCTCCGGCGGCCTCGCGGTGGGCGTCCATACCACGCAGTTCGAGATCCGCGACGTCGGCCTCTACGAACCGGTCCTGACCGCTGCCATGGAGGATGCCCGCGCCTGGACCGACCGGCCGCTGGTGATGATCGCCGGCGTCTGCGGGCAAACGGAGCAGGCGGTGCGCGAGGCAAGGCTCGCCGTCTCGCTCGGCTACCATGCCGGCCTCCTCAGCCTCGCGGCCATGAAGGGCAAGACCCAGGCCGAGATCGTCGCCCATTGCCGGGCCGTCGCCGAGGAGATCCCGCTGGTCGGCTTCTATCTCCAGCCGGCGGTCGGCGGCATGAACCTCGATGCCGCGTTCTGGGCGGAGTTCTGCGGCATCGACAATGTCGTCGCCATCAAGGCGGCGCCCTTCAATCGCTACCGGACGCTGGACGTGGTGCGCGGCATCGTCGCGGCGGGCGCGGAGGAGCGCATCGCGCTCTATACTGGCAACGACGACCACATCGTTCTCGACCTCGTCAACCCCTTCGCCGCCATGCGCGACGGCCGGCAGGTGGAGGTTCGCGTGCGGGGCGGCCTGCTCGGCCACTGGTCGGTCTGGACCAGGGGCGCGGTGGACCTGCTCGCCCGGCTGAAGGCGGCGGCGGCCGAGCCCGCCGTGCCGGCGGAGATCCTGGCGCTCGATGCCCGCGTCACCGACTGCAACGCCGCCTTCTTCGACGTCGCCAACGATTTCCACGGCTGCATCGCCGGCTGCCACGAGGTGCTGCGCCGGCAGGGACTCCTGGAAGGCATCTGGTGCCTGAACCCGAAGGAGGGTCTCAGCCCCGGCCAGGCGGCGCTGATCGACCGCGTGTCGCGGGAGCACGCGGACCTCGCCGACGACGCCTTCGTCGCCGCCAATCTGGAGCGCTGGCTCGCATGACGGACACGGTCGCCACCGCCGAGCCCCTGATCCGCCTGCGCAACGTCGCCAAGGTCTATACGACCGGCGGCAAGCGGTTCGTCGCCGTCTCGGACGTCACCATGGACGTGGCCGAGGGCGACATGGTCGCGCTCGTCGGGCCCTCCGGCTGCGGCAAGACCACGGTCCTGAAGATCCTCGCCGGCCTGCACGATGCCGACGACGGCGAGGTGAGGATCGGCAACGGCCACACCGCCTTCACGCCCGGCCGCGACGTCGGCATGGTGTTCCAGCAGGCGCTGCTGCTGAAATGGCGCACCATCCTCGACAACGTGCTGCTGCCCGCCGACATCCTCGGCCTGCCGGCCAAGGCCTCGCGCGAGCGCGCGCGCGACCTCCTCGCCATGGTCGGCCTCGCCGGCTTCGAGCAGAAATACCCTTACGAGCTCTCCGGCGGCATGCAGCAGCGCGCCGCCATCGCCCGCGCGCTCGTCCACGACCCCAAGCTGATCCTGATGGACGAGCCTTTCGGCGCGCTCGACGCGCTCACCCGCGAGCGCATGAACCTCGAAATGCTGCGCATCTGGCGCGAGAGCGGCAAGACGATCCTCTTCGTCACCCACTCGATCCAGGAGGCGGTGTTTCTCGGCCGGCGCTGCGCCGTGCTCACGGCGGGGCCGGCGCGGATGGCCGACTACTTCACCATCGACCTGCCGGCGGACCGCACGCTCGACATCAAGACGACGCCGCTGTTCGGCAACCATGTCAGGCGGGTCTACGAGCTCCTGGGCTTCCACTAGGCGGCACGCGCCGCCTGCACGTCGAGGACGGGCGACAGGCCGCCGGGACTGACATGCGCAGCACCACGCTCGTTCTCAATAACGAACAGTTCGAAATTGAAGAGTTGCGCCAGACGTAGATGCGAGCGCCACTCAGGCTGCGTCAGAATTAGGAAGGAGCAAAAGTCTCCTATTGCGCGGCCATCTAGAGTCGTCATCTCGATTGTATCGTTCTTTTAAAAGAACGTTTCATTGACTTCATCGCCCCCGACTTCGAAACTTTCGGAGTCGCGGACCGGCACCGGCGGCGCCCATTGCGGTCGCCGTTCGAAGCTGCCGGCCGCACGCGCCCGCCATGAGGCGGCGCGGGTGGGATGGAGTTCAATGACGATGCATGCGGTTGTCCTGCGCGAGCACGGCGGTCTCGACAAGCTGGTCTACGAGACCGATTTCCCGACGCCGGCGGCAGGGCCGGACGAGGTGGTGCTGCGCGTGCGCGCCAGCTCGCTGAACTATCACGACGTCTTCACCCGCCGCGGCATGCCGGGCATCAGGATTCCCCTCCCCGTCGTCATCGGCCTCGACGTGGTCGGAGAGATCTCCGAGATCGGCCCCGGCGTGACCGGCTGGGCGGTCGGGGCCCGCGTGCTCGTCGATCCGATCAACCGGATCGAAGGCGGGCTGATGGGCGAGACCGTCAACGGGGGCCTCGCCGAATACTGCCGCGCCAAGGCACACCAGCTCATCCGCATCCCCGACGCCATCCCGTTCGAGCAGGCCGCCGCCCTGCCCGTGGCCTATGGCACGGCGCTGCGCATGATCCGCACCATCGGCAAGGTGAGCGCGGGGGAGAAGGTGCTCATCCTCGGAGCCAGCGGCGGCGTCGGCGTCTGCGCCGTGCAGCTTGCCAAGCTCGCCGGCGCCTATGTCATCGCCGCGGCCGGCAGCGAGGAGAAGGGCCGGCGGCTGAAGGCGCTCGGCGCCGACGAGATCATCCTCTACACGCAGGAGGACTTCCTGAAGGTCCTCCACGAGCGCCACGGCAAGCCTCACCGCCGGCGCGGCGGGCCGCCCGGCGGCGTCGACGTGGTCGTCAACTACACGGGCGGCGACACCTGGGTGAAGTCGCTGCGGGCACTGCGGCTCGGCGGCCGGCTGCTCACCTGCGGGGCGACGGCCGGCTATGCGCCGACCGAGGACATCCGCTTCATCTGGACCTTCGAGCTGCAGATCCTCGGCTCCAATGGCTGGGAGCCCGACGACATCCGCACGCTGTTCGACCTCGTCGGGTCGGGAAAGCTCAAGGCGCTGGTCGACCGGACCTATCCCCTGGCGGAGGCCCGCGAGGCGCTGCGCGTCATCGAGGACCGCGAGGTCTTCGGCAAGGTCGTGGTGACGCCGTGAGCACCTCCGCACAGAAGGCCACCGCTGCACCGGTCCTGCCACTGTCCGTGGCGGCGCTGCAGGCGAAGTTCGACGCCTCCCCTTTCATCGCCTTCCTCGGCCTTCAGGTTGTGGAAGCCAACGCGGCGAACGAGGAGATAACCGTCCGCGCGCCGTTCCGGCCGGAGCTGGAGCGGGGCGGCGGCACCGGACAGTGGCACGGCGGGCCGATCGCGTCGGTCATCGACACGGTCGGTGACTTCGCCCTTGTACAACTGCTCGGCCGCGGCCTGCCGACGATCAATTTCCGCGTCGACTACCTGCGCCCCGCCGTGAACACCGCCCTCATCGTCAAGGCGAAGGTGCGCCGCAACGGCCGCAGCGTCGGCGTCGCCGACGTCGACGTCTTCGACGAGCGCGGCACGCTCCTGGCCATCGGCCGGGCCACCTACGCCACCCTGTCCGCCACCTGAGCGCCGGCGCTCCCGGCTTCCGTCACGAGGTGAATCCCATGCCCTCCATCACCCGCAGAGACCTGCTCGCCGGCACCGCCGGCCTCGCCACCGCCGCGGCCTTCGGCCGGCCGGCCACCGCCCAGGGCGCGGCACCGCAGCCGAAACGCGGCGGCACGCTGACCGGCACCTGGGGCGGCTTCGAGCCGCAGGCGCTGTTCGTGCCGCCCGGCGGCGGGTCGAGCCCCTACTTCACGTCGACCAAGATCCACGAGCGGCTGCTGACGCTCGACAACGACCTCAACTTCGTCCCGGTCCTCGCGCTCGACGTCTCGCCCTCCGAGGATTTCCGCAGCTACCGCGTGAAGCTGCGGCCGAACGTGAAATGGCACGACGGCAAGCCGCTGACCGCCGAGGACATCGTGTTCAACGCGCTTCAGTACTGGAAGCCGCTCTCGGCCGGCATCGCGCTCAAGGCGCTGGTCGGCGCCGAGGCGGTCGATGCGACCACCGCGCTCCTGAAGTTCGATTCCCCGCTGCCCGAGTTCTTCCTGAAGTCGATCCTCGCCGGCAAGGCGGGCCTCGTCATCCCGAAGCACGTCTACGAGGGCCGCGACATCCTCACCAATCCCGCGAACAACGCACCGGTCGGCACCGGCCCGTTCAGGTTCAAGGAATGGGTCCGCGGCAGCCATGTCGAGCTGGTGCGCAACGAGGACTACTGGGACGCGCCGCGGCCCTATCTCGACCGGCTCGTCATCCGCTGGTGGCGCGACCCGGCCTCCCGCTCGGCCGCCTTCGAGGCCGGCCAGCTCGACCTCGGCGTGTTCAACCCGACGCCGGCCCCGGACATCAAGCGTCTGGTGGACACCCGGCGCTTCACCGCGACGACGCGCGGCTACGACAACTCCTCCTGGGTCTCGACCATCGAGTTCAACAGCCGCCGCGACATCGTCAGGCGCCCCGACGTGCGTAAGGCGATCAACCTCGCCATCGACCGGCAGTTCATCGCGGACACCATCTTTTTCGGGCTGGCCAAGCCCGCCTCGGGACCGATCCCGAGCACCAACAAGCTGTTCTTCGATCCGAGGCAGAAGCCCTACGCCTTCGACCTCGCCGAGGCCGGCCGGCTCCTGGATGCGGCCGGCTTCCCGAAGAAGCGCGGCGGGCGGTTCAAGGTGAACCTGGTCGCCGCCGGCTGGTTCGAGGAGAACGTCAAGCTCGGCCAGTACGTCCGGCAGGCGCTGGAGGACCTCGACCTCGAGGTGGACCTCGCCATCCCCGACCGCGCCACCTCGTTCAAGCGCATCTACACCGACTATGACTACGACATCGCCCTGTCGAACAACTCGGGCACCGTCGAGCTCGTGCCGGAATGGACGCGCTTCGTCACCACCGACAACATCATCAAGGGCGGCGCCTTCCGCAATGCGACGGGCCATTCCGACCCGAAGCTGGACGGGATCGTCGAGAAGCTCTCCACGGAGATCTTGCCCGAGCGGCGCGCGGCGCTGGCACGCGAATTCCAGGAGAACCTGGCGGCGACGCTGCCCTGGACCGCGCTGGTGGAGATCCAGTCCACCACCATCGCCCGCGCCGACGTGCGAGGCCATTCGCAGACGGCCGATTTCCTGGGCGACAGCTGGGCCGGCCTCTGGCTGGATCGATAGGCGCCGCCATGGGACGGATCGTCATCCGGCGCCTCCTGCAGGTGCTGCCGCTGCTGCTCGGCGTGATCGTTCTGAACTTCACGCTGATCCAGCTCGCGCCCGGCACGCTGCTCGACATCATGTCGGCGGACCAGCAGGTGAGCGATCCGGCGCTGATCGAGCTGAACCGCCCCGGTTTTGCCGGAGGCCGATTGTCGTAAGTTATGCGGCCATCGCTGTCTCTGCCAACGAGGCGTAGTAGCGTTCCTCGGCTTCGGCCGGCGGGATGTTACCGATGGGCTCGAGGAGGCGGCGGTTGTTGAACCAGTCGACCCAGGTCAGCGTCGCGAACTCGACGGCCTCGAAGCTCCGCCAAGGCCCGCGGCGATGGATGAGCTCCGCCTTGTAGAGCCCGTTGATGGTCTCGGCGAGCGCGTTGTCGTAGCTATCGCCGACACTGCCGACGGAGGGCTCAATGCCAGCTTCTGCCAAGCGCTCGGTGTATCGAATGCTGACGTATTGCGATCCGCGGTCGCTATGATGCACGAGCCCGGCTTTGCTGGCGGGCCTTCGCTCATGGAGTGCCTGCTCGAGCGCGTCCAGGACGAAGCTGGCATGGGCTGTCCGGCTGACCCGCCATCCCACGATGCGCCGCGCATAGGCGTCGATGACGAAAGCCACATAGACGAACCCAGACCACGTCGAGACGTAGGTGAAGTCCGAGAGCCATAGACGATCCGGCGCTGGGGCATGAAACACGCGGTTGACGTGATCGAGCGGACAAGGGGCGGCCTTGTCCTGGATGGTGGTGCGAGCCGGCTTGCCGCGGATGATGCCCTGGAGACCCAACTCGCGCATCAGCCGTTCCACGGTGCAACGCGCAACGTCGACGCCCTCCCGCATCAACTGGCGCCAGACCTTGCGCACGCCATAGACCTCGAAGTTCTGGGCAAAGACGCGTGTAACCTCCGACCGCAGCACCTCGTCCCGCTGAGCCCGACAAGACCGCCGAGCGGGATCGCGGCGCTGGGCGCGGTGTGCGTAGTACGTCGACGGGGCGATCGGCAGCACCTTGCAGATCGGCTCGACCCCATAGACGTCGCGATGATCGTCAATGAAGGCGATCATCGTTTGAACGGGCGGTCGAGCTCCGCCTGGGCGAAATAAGCCGACGCCTTGCGCAGGATCTCGTTGGCCTGGCGCAGCTCGCGGTTCTCCCGTTCGAGCGCCTTCAGCTTCTCCGCGACATCGGAGGGAACGCCAGCACGCTTCCCGCCATCAACCTCAGCCCGCTTGACCCACTCCAGCAGCGTGTGGGTCGAGCAGCCGATCTTGGCGGCGATCGAGGCGCAGGCAACCCAGCGCGAGGAATGCTCGCCCTCCTGGTCGAGCACCAGCCGCACCGCCCGCTCGCGGACCTCAGGTGAGAACTTGTTCGTTGTCTTGCTCGTCATGGCTCCATCCTACTTGGAAGTTGGAGCCTCCGGCAGACCCGGGGCGGTTCAAGCGCTAGCGAGCCGACGATGCGAGCGAGCTGAGGCATTAAAATCGAACGACATGCCGCTGCCGATCGTCGCGAATGTCGACATCGGGCCATGGACTTCGTTCACGACCAGCTGGCGACCGGCGGGAAGATCCGCGTGCTGACGATCGTCTATAGCTTCTCCCGGTTCTCACCGGCGGTCGATGCGCGGTTCAGCTAACGGAGTGAGGATGTGGTGCTGACCCTTAAACGGGTCTGCGCTGCCGTAGGCTATCCAGCGACGATCCGGGTTGGCCAAGGCTCGGAGTTCGTCAGCCGTGATCTCGATCTATGGCCCTAACAGAAGGGCGTCATCCTCGATTTCTCGCGGCCCGGCAAGCCGACATATACCCGCTCGTCAGACCTGAAGAAGCCCACGCCCGGTGGTCCTGCGCAGTGATCGCGTAGATTTTGACGCTTTCGACTGCGATGAGCGTTGATACCCGTCGGCATTGCAAGACATCTCTGCAACACCCAGCGAGCAAAGCAAGGCTTGCGTCGAAATTCGCCGCTCGCTCGACCTCCGCATCTGTTCCTTGCGGGCCTCTCGCGCTACGATTCATGCGATCAAGAAACCGATCTTTGAGGATAAGCGTTCACAGTGCCTGCAATGCGCGGGAGGGCGCGGAGCACAGCGAGATGGCAACGGCCAAGCAGATGGTCGCCCTGATCAGAGGGCACGTCCAACGGGATGACGAGCAATTCTTGTCTCTCGCGCTGCAGGTTGCTGCCTCAGAAGCCCGTCAAGGGCGCCAGGAAATAGCTGACGAAATCAAGAAGCTGGTCGATCAGGGGCGGAGCGGAAAAGCGCCTGCAGCCAAGCCGATCCCGTTGGCGCGTCCTCGCGCCGAACTTGAGGACATCGTCTCTGCCTCCTATCCTAAAACGAAGCTCACGGATGTCGTCCTCGGTCCGGACATCAAGAGTCGCCTGGAGCGGTTGATCCGCCATCAGTCCCAGCGCGCCGTCCTGCGGCAGCATGGTAGGCGCCCCATGACGCATGTCCTGCTTGTCGGACCGCCTGGGACGGGCAAGACGCTGACCGCGTCGGCGCTGGCGGGCGAACTTCATCTTCCCTTGTTCCGCCTCCGGCTCGATACGCTAATCACGCGCTATCTCGGTGAGACGGCCACGAAGCTGAGGCTTGTTTTCGACCAGATCCACTCTGTCCGAGGGGTTTATCTCTTCGACGAGTTCGACGCCCTCGGGACGCAACGCAACCAGTCCGGCGAAGTCGGCGAGATGCGGCGCGTGCTGAACTCGTTCCTGCAGTTCCTGGAAGAGGACAATGGCACAGACAGCTTGATCGTCGGGGCCACGAACCATCCCGAGCTTCTTGATCGAGCGCTGTTCCGCAGGTTCGGCGACGTGTTGCGATATGATCTTCCCACGGCGGAGGAGATCTGCAGCCTCGTGACATCGCTCGTCGACCGGCGCGTCTCAAAGACATTCGACTGGCCCAGCATCACGCAAGCGGCGACTGGTTTGTCCCAGGCTGACATCGTGACGGCTGTCGATGACGTCATCAAGGACGCCATTCTCGACGGCAACCGTAAGGTTTCCGAGAATCTTCTGGCCGATGCGTTTGTCGCCCGAAAGTTATCGCGGGATGTGCTTCAGAGGCTCTGACCCTCTATACTATCCTAGGGCTGTTCGATTCGGCGGCGGTTGGGGCTAGGCAGATGTCGGAAGGGGCGCCAGGCGGCGGTGGTCGAAGGGCTCATTTGCGGATTGATCGGCTCCGCCGGACGCGCGCCTTCAAGGGGCAGGGCGTCAACATCAAGGACAAGTTCAAGCGAGAGAACCGCGCTGAATTCGGGCAGCGGCTGCTCGATCAGATTGTCATGGCCTTCGGCCAGGCCGACGTCGAGAAGACGCGCCTCGGCATGACCGAACAGCTTGGAGAAACGGGCGCCTACATATCCGTCGACCGCCCTGCCAAACTGCCCCAGGAAAAGCTGCAACAAAAATCCGATGGCGTTCTGGTAGGAGCGGTGACGGAACTGCTGCGCCGCGCCGATGCCGACCCTCTCGAGCGGGTGTCCTACTTCGTTCCCGACGACATGCGCGAGAGTCTTAAGGCGCAGATCGAGCAGTATCGCGACAGCGAAGGGGCCAACAAGCCGAACGCCGTGCATAAGCGCTTCGATGAGGTCGAAGCGATCGCCTTCAATGGCCTTGCCGGTTTATGGACATCGCCTGATCCGTTGCCCGGGAACGACGAAGCCGGCTGGTTCGAGCTTTGGCTGCGTCGAAAAGCCACGAAGGACGCGCCCGACGCCGAAGCCTATCTGGACCGGCGCAAGGATGCCCTGGGCCTGCACATCTCGCAGGAAAAGCTGATGTTTCCAGAATTCGTCGTACGATTCATTAGGGCGACCGGAGGCTCGTTGCGGCGACTTGTCCGCGAGCTGAACGTCTACGTGGCGGAGGTCAGACCCGCGCGGATCGACGCCTCAGTGTTCACGACGGTCAGGTCTGACGGCGTCGCCCCAATCGAGTGGGTGGAGGACGCCGTCCGTCGTCTAGGCGCCGTGCCGGAAGGCCCCTACGTGACCTTGCATGACACCGGAGTAAACCGGGCTCATCCGATGCTGCAGCCTTTGCTGGATAAGGGCGACATGCATGCGCGAGCGGAATCATGGTCGACGGACGACCATGACGGGCATGGAACGAACATGGCCGGCATCGCGGCTTTCGGCGATCTTCAGTTCAGGCTCCAGGATCAAGACCCGATCCGTCCAACGCATCGACTCGAGTCCTACAAGATGCTGCCGCCCAACGGCCACAACCCGCCTGAGACATGGGGGCTCGTCGTCAGGGACGCGATGTCCGATCTTGATGTCGCCTCACCGGACCGCGAGCGAGTCCACTGCTGCACAGTGACGGCGCAGTCTTCGTTGACAGGCCTGGCCACAACGTGGAGCGCAGCGATCGACGCCGCGACATCAGGGGCCTCCGAAGTCGAGGACATCGGCCCGAGACGTCTCTGGTTGCAGGCGGTGGGCAATATTCTTCCGCACGAGTGGTCCGCAAATGAGGACTTGCGCGACCATCCGATCGAAGACCCGGCGCAGGCCTGGAACGCCCTTTCCGTGGGGGGCTACACGGAAAGAACGCAGATTTCGGAGCCCACCATGCATGGGTGGGAAATCGCGGCGCGAACCGGCGACCGCAGTCCCTACAGCAGGGCGAGCTTGGCGTGGGATCGCAGCCAGACGCCGCAGAAGCCCGAAGTGGTTTTTGAGGCCGGCAACTGGGCCAAGGATCCTGCCGGCGGTTTCGTGAGCGGCATCGATAGCCTGTCGATGCTGACGACCGGGAGGGACGTCATCAGCCGGCCGCTCGAATGCACGGAGATGACAAGCCCAGCCGCAGCGCGAGCCGCAGGATTCGCAGCCGAGATCCTGAGCGTGAATCCTGGCCTATGGCCCGAGACCGTTCGCGCCTTGATAGTCCATTCCGCTGACTGGACGCCCGAGATGCGGCGACGGCTGGGCGGAAGACCCACGAAAGAGCACTGCGCCTCCATGATCCGGCAGTTCGGGTTCGGCGTGCCCGACCGAGCGCGGGCGCTCGCGAGCACGGCCAACGACCTAGCGCTGTTGGCGGAAGCCGAGATCAAGCCCTTCAGGCGCATCAGGAGCAGGAACGAGGAGACTGGGGCCGAGACATCCCGCATCGGCCTCAACGAAGCCCATTACTACACCCTGCCATGGCCTAGGAATGTTCTCGAAGAGCATTTCAAGGAGCAGGTGTCGCTCAAGGTCACGTTGTCTTGGTTCGTGGAGCCTAATCCCGGGGCCATGGGGTCGCGTTACCCCGACATCTATCGCAGTTACGGGCTCAAATGGGATCTCCAGAGGGCCGGCGAACCCGAAGAAGTCTTCATGGCCCGGACGAACGCCGCTGAACCGCAAGGCGACGAGGAGGGTCCCGATGACTCGGGCTGGATGCTCGGTAACAAGCATAGCCGGGCCGGCTCTCTGCAATGTGATGTCTGGAACGGTGATGTCGCATCACTCCTAAGCCGTCGCCTGATCTGCGTGCGCCCCCTGAAGGGGTGGTGGATGACGCGAGCAAAGGACAAGCGGTATGCGCTTCACGGTCGCTACGCTTTGCTCGTCTCGTTGTCGGCCCCCAGTTTGCCCGTCGACGTTCACGCAGCGCTATCTGCCGAGATCGAAGCGTTGATCACGGCGATGACTCCGATCGAAGCCACAAACGCATGATGATGGAAGGCTCTCAAGCTGCCATCTTATCCCGGTGTCCCTAAGACACTCCGGATGCGGTCCGCCCCGCTCCTCCTTGGGCAGCGCGAAGATGCCGGACGGGGCGGCCGATGCGCTTGTTGGTCCGCACTCAGAAACGCTCCTGCGGGCATGCATGCGATCAACTGGAAGCCTCTTCCGCCGTGGTTAAAGGCCAGGCAGACCGGATCGATCCTCAGACATCAGGCAGACTTGCAGCTTCAGTTTGTTTCAATTCTCGTGGGGCGCATGGGAAACGAGACGCGATTTCGAGACGCCTTTCGAGACATCGGAACAGGCCTGCGACAGTTTTGCCGAGGCCCTTCCCCCACGCCTCATAAACGGTCGATTTATCACCGCCACACCGGCAGGAACGGTATCGGAACCCACACCGGCCGAGCGCACCACACCACAGTTTGGGTAGGGCATGACCCACCGCCACATTGACCCCAAGGGATGGACGCTTGCCAAGATCGACGACGTGATCGGTTATGGAGGGCTTCCCGCTTGGCTAGAGTTACGCGATGCCGTGCGGTCCGATCCAAACCTGCTTCCGAAGATCCGTAGGATCGCGTCGCACGGCGCCAAGCATGGCGAGGACATCGATGCCTATCGTTTCTGGCTGAACATCGCCGACCACCTGGAAGGCGAGCATAAGGCGAAAGCGGCACCGGTCGGCGAGTGACCGCAGAGAGATGAATGGGTCGCGTCACGAGCGCTACCTTTAGGTGGTGACATCGACGTCATCCGAGCGGCTGCGTCCAGTACGGTCTGATCCGCACATCGCGTGAGCCGCAGACGGAGCATCTAAGACGGCCTCGGATTTCCAGATCGCGAACCTCTTCGGTCCCCCGCACCCGCATTCGCTCCAAGGTGATGTAGGCGTAGTTCCGGCACCGCATGTTCATGCAGTGGACCCAGGCGCC
>CAZPMD010000116.1:2375-12659 GCA_964587395.1 uncultured Hyphomicrobiales bacterium | reverse complement strand
AGTCGGCGGGCGGGACCGGGAGCATGTCGCCTTACTCGGCGTGTTCGCCTTCCCTGAAGGCCATGTCGGTGATTTCGCGCAGCTTTGCGCGGTAGTGGTTCAGGGTGCCGACGTGGCCCCAGTTGATCTGGTCTGGGCTGGTCTGGAAATGGTCCGCGCTGAGAACGGCGAGCCGCTCCAGCATCGCGTCGATCTCGGTCTTGGCGGCGATGAAGGCGTCGAGGGCTTTCGTGTTGTCGGTCGCGCGGCGGGTCATCGTGGTGGCTCCGTGGTGAGTTGCATCGTCCTTGTGGGATGAACGTTCGCTCCGTCGCGGAGACTTATCA
The DNA here is from genome assembly GCA_964587395.1 of uncultured Hyphomicrobiales bacterium. GTDB lineage: Bacteria > Pseudomonadota > Alphaproteobacteria > Rhizobiales > Phreatobacteraceae > Phreatobacter. The sequence continues at coordinate 12,333 of CAZPMD010000116.1, read as the reverse complement.
ACTCGATAAGTGCATGAAACTAAATGATAATCGGAGCCGACGATGCAGGGCATGAGCGAGCGCCAGTACGCCGCCCATGTCGGGCTGTCGCGGGGCGCGATCCAGAAGGCAAAGACGGCCGAGCGGCTGGTTCTCTATCCCGATGGCAGCATCAACGCGGCGGCCAGCGATGCGCGACGTGCCGAGACGACGGACCCGTCCAAGACCCGAAAGCCGCCCGCGCCGAAGCTGAAGCCGGTGCCCGAAGCTGCCGTCACAGCCGTAGGTGACACCCTGCGGGAACAAGGGCTGGCTGTTCCGGCGGTCGGCGGAGGCACGACATTCCTGCAGGCCAAGACGGCGAACGAGGTGCTGAAGGCGCAGGAGCGGCGCATCCGGCTTCAGAAGCTTAAGGGGGAGTTGATCGAGCGGGCCCGCGCGCTGGCGCTGGTGTTCCGTCTGGCGCGGGAGGAACGGGACGCATGGGTGAACTGGCCCGCGCGCGCCGCGGCGCTGATGGCGGCCGAGCTCTCGGCCTCATGGAGCGACGCGACGGGCCAGCAGATCACCGTGGAGCCAGCCGCGATGCAGAAGGTGCTGGAGAAACATGTACGCGCCCACCTCGACGAACTCGCCGAGGTCCGGCCCGACTTCCGGTGATGATGATGGCCTGAGGGACTTCGACGGCGCGGGCGAGATTCTGCGCGCCTGGGGCAACGGGCTGCGGCCCGACCCGGACCTGACCGTCTCGGAATGGGCCGACCGGCACCGGATGCTTTCGGGCCGCGCCTCGGCCGAACCCGGGCGATACCGCACCGTCCGCACGCCCTACATGCGCGAGATCATGGATCGGCTGTCGCCCGGCGATCCCACGCAGCGGATCGTGTTCATGAAGGCCGCGCAGGTCGGGGCGACCGAGGCGGGCAACAACTGGATCGGGTTCGCCATCCACCAGGCGCCGGGTCCGATGCTGGCGGTCCAGCCGACGGTGGAACTGGCGAAACGCAACTCGCGCCAGCGGATCGACCCGCTGATCGACGAGAGCCCGGAGCTGCGGGACCGCGTCAAACCTGCCCGATCCCGCGACGCGGGCAACACGATGCTGTCGAAGGAGTTCGCGGGCGGCATCCTGATCATGACCGGGGCCAACTCGGCAGTCGGGCTGCGCTCGACGCCCGCGCGCTACATCTTCCTCGACGAGGTCGATGCCTATCCGGCCTCGGCAGACGAGGAAGGCGATCCGGTGCCGCTCGCCGAGGCGCGCTCGCTGACCTTCGCCCACCGGCGCAAGGTGCTGCTGGTCTCGACGCCCACCATCCGGGGGCTGTCGCGCATCGAGCGGGAGTACGAGGCGTCCGACCAGCGCCGGTTCTTCGTGCCGTGCCCGCATTGCGGCGCGATGCAATGGCTGAAGTTCGACCGGCTGCGCTGGCAGAAGGGCCGCCCGGAGACGGCGGAATATCACTGCGAGGGCTGCGAGACGCCCATCGCGGAACACCACAAGACGGCCATGCTGGAGGGCGGCGAATGGCGCGCGACCGCCACGGCCGCCGATCCGACCACGGTCGGGTATCACCTCTCGGCGCTCTATTCGCCGATCGGCTGGCTGAGCTGGGAGCGGATCGTGCGGGCCTGGGACGCGGCACAGGGGTCGGACGAGGCGATCAAGGCCTTCCGCAACACCATCCTCGGCGAGACATGGGTCGAGACGGGGGAAGCGCCCGACTGGCAGCGGCTCTATGACCGGCGCGAGCGCTGGACATCCGGCACGGTGCCAGCGGGCGGGTTGTTCCTGACCGCCGGGGCCGATGTGCAGAAGGACCGCATCGAAATCGATGTCTGGGCCTGGGGTCGTGGACTGGAAAGCTGGCTCGTCGATCACGTCGTGATCGAGGGCGGACCCGACCGGCATGACGCCTGGTCGGAACTGACCGCGCTGCTCGACCGTAGCTGGCCGCATGAACGCGGCGCGCATCTCAGGATCGCGCGGCTGGCCATCGACACGGGCTACGAGGCCCCGGCGGTCTATGCCTGGTCGCGGGCGCAGGGCTTCGCACAGGTCTCGCCGGTGAAGGGCGTCGAGGGGTTCAACCGCTCGAGCCCGGTGTCGGGGCCGACCTTCGTCGACGCGACCGAGGGCGGCAAACGCCTGCGGCGCGGGGCGCGGCTCTGGACCGTGGCGGTCTCGACCTTCAAGGCCGAGACCTACCGCTTTCTGCGGCTGGCGCGCCCGACCGATGAGGACATGGCCGAGGGAGCGGCGTTTCCGCCAGGATCGGTGCATCTGCCGCATTGGGTCGAGAACGAGTGGCTGAAGCAGTTCGTGGCCGAGCAGCTGGTGACGGTGCGCACGAAACGCGGCTTCGCCCGGCTGGAATGGCAGAAGCTCCGTGAGCGCAACGAGGCGCTGGACTGCCGGGTCTACGCCCGCGCCGCCGCCTGGATCGCGGGCGCGGACCGCTGGCCCGACGAGAAATGGCGCGACCTCGAGGATCAGCTCGGGGCCGCCCCCACCGACACCGATCCCGCGGGACAGATCAACCGGCCGGGACAGGCCCCGCAGGGCAAGCGCCGCTCCGACTGGCTCGGGCGGCGTGGAGGATGGTTCTGACATGGTGAGGACCGGTCCGCGCAGCGGACGCGAGGCTCCAGTGGAGCATCGCGAGGGACGAACGCACTGAGCGGGAGCGAAGGGCATGAACTGGACGGAAACCGAGCTGTCGGCGCTGCGCCGCGCTTATGCCAGCGGCACGACCCGGGTGAACTACGACGGCAAGTCCGTCGACTACGGCTCGGCCGAGGATCTGCTGGCGCGCATCCGGACCATCGAGCGCGCCATCGCGGGCACCACACGGCCGCTGCCAGTGGCAGGGCTGGCTGGCTTCTCGCGCGGGGATCGCTGATGTCGGCGACCTGGTTCGATCACGCCATCGCCACGGTGGCGCCGCGCATGGCCGCGCGCCGCGTGATGGCGCGGCAGGCGTTCGAGACTCTGACGCGGGGCTATGACGGGGCCGCGCGCGGGCGGAGGACCGAGGGCTGGCGCGCGTCGGGATCCTCGGCCGACACCGAGATCGGCGTCGCGGGGGCGCTGCTGCGCGACCGGATGCGCGATCTGGTGCGCAACAACCCGCATGCGGCGAAGGCCGTGGCGGTGCTGGTCAACAACATCATCGGCGCAGGCATCATGCCGCGCGCCGCGAGCGGCGACGACACGCTGGACCGCAAGGTCGATGCGCTCTTCGAGCGCTGGACGGCGGAGTGCGACGCTGACGGCCAGCTCGACTTCTACGGCCTGCAGACGCTGATCTGCCGCGAGATGGTCGAGGCGGGCGAGGTACTGGTGCGGCGACGCCTGCGGCGGGCGAGCGACGGCCTGCCGCTGCCGCTGCAGCTGCAGGTGCTTGAAGCCGACTTCCTCGACGCCACGAAATCCGGCGCCCTCGGCGCGGGGCGGCTGGTCCAGGGGATCGAGTTCGACCCGGTCGGCAAACGCCGGGCGTACTGGCTGCATGCCAAGCATCCCGGAGACGCCTATGGCGCCCTGCAGAACGGTCTGCAGAGCCGCCCGGTCCCGGCGGCCGAGATCGCCCATGTCTACGAGAAGCAGCGCACGCAGGCGCGCGGCGTTCCCTGGGGCGCGCCGGTGATCCGGTCCTTGCGCGATCTCGATGACTATGAAGTGGCCGAGCTGGTCCGCAAGAAAACCGAGGCCTGCGTCACCGCAATCGTCTTCGGCGATGATGAGGCGCAGCAGGGCATTGCGCCTTCGGTGATCGATGCCGATGGCAACCGGGTCGAGCAGTTCGAACCGGGGCTCATTGCCTATGCCCGCGGCGGCAAGGACATCCGCTTCAACCAGCCCTCGGCGACCGGCGGCTACGGCGAATACAAGCGTGCGAGCCTCCACACGATCTCGGCGGGCTTCCGGGTGCCCTATGAGCTGCTGACCGGCGATCTCAGCCAGGTGAATTATTCGTCGATCCGGGCCGGGCTCGTGGAATTCCGCCGCCAGATCGACGCGGTGCAGTGGCAGCTGTTCATCCCGATGTTCTGCGCGCCCGTCTGGCGGTGGTTCACCGAGGCTGCATGGGCGGCGGGCCAGATCCCGTCGCCGACCGTGCCGGTCGAATGGTCGCCGCCGAAGTTCGAGGCGGTCGATCCGCAGAAGGACGCGATGGCGAACCTGCTGTCGATCCGCTCCGGCACCATGACGCTGGCCGAGGTGATCGCGAAACAGGGCCGCAACCCTGACGCCGTGCTGGCCGAGATCGCCGCGACCAACGCCAAGCTCGACGCGCTGGGGCTGGTGCTCGACAGCGACCCGCGGCGGGTCACGAAAACTGGCAGCGCCCAGACCAGCGATCCGGCGACCGATCCCGCTACCGACGATCCCACCGCCGACGCGGATGCAACCGACCCGGCGCAGGCCGACCAACAGGACTGACCTTCATGGACACGATGATCGAACTGCCGGCCATGCGCCGGTCGGCGGAGCTTGCGCCGAACACGGCCGATGCCGACAGCCGCACCGTCGAGGTGGTCTGGTCGGCAGGCGCCCGCGTCCGCCGCGCCACCTTCTTCGGCGAGCCCTATGACGAGGAACTGAGCCTCGATCCGGCCCATGTGCGGCTCGACCGGCTGAACGCAGGCGCGCCCTTCCTGAAGGTGCACGAGCTCGACACGCTCGATGCGGTGATCGGCTCTGTCGTGCCGGGCTCGGCGCGGATCGAGAATGGCCGGGGGATCGCGCTGGTGCGGATCAGCGAGCGGGCCGATGTCGAACCGATCTGGCGCGACATCCAGGCCGGGCACATCCGCGCGGTCTCCATCGGCTACCAGGTCCACCGCTTCGAGGTCTCGAAACCCGAGGCCGCCCGCGAACTCTGGCGGGCGGTGGACTGGACGCCCTTCGAGGTCTCCGCCGTTGCCGTGGGCGCCGACCCCGCCGCTGGCTTCCGCGCCCAGCATCCTCTTCACGACTGCGTCCTCCACCGCCGGGACGCCCCTTCAAGCACGAAAGGACCGATCCCGATGACGGACAAGACCGAGACCCCGGCGCGCGACGCCGCAACCCCCGCCACCACCCAGCCGACCGCGCCGGTCGAAACCGAGGACACCGCCATGACCGAGCCGAAACCGGCTGCGCCTGACCCGAAGGTCGCGGCCAGCGAGACGCGCAGCCAGCCGAAGACGCAGGCAACGCCCGCGCCCGACACCGAGGCTGTCGCCACCCGCGCCCGCGAGGCGGAGCGCGATCGCGTCTCCACCATCTACGATCTGGCCGGGCGGCTGAACCTCGAGCGCGGCTTCGCAGAGGACCTGGTCAAGCGCGGCATCAGCGTCGATGAGTCCCGCCGCCTGATCCTCGATCAGGTCGCAGCGAAGTCGGACGAGACCCGGACCTTCCCCCATGTCTCCGTCCCCCTCGGCGGCCGGGACGAGCGCATCACCCGCCGCGACGCCGTGGCGAACGCGCTGCTGCACCGTTACAGCCCGACGCTCTTCCCGCTCGAAGACGCCGCGCGCCAGTATCGTGGCATGACGCTTCTGGAACTGGCCAGGGAGAGCCTCGGCAATGCCGGGGTGAACACCCGCGGCCTGTCGCGCGACGAGGTGGCGACGCGGGCCCTGCACTCGACCTCCGACTTCCCCGAGATCCTGTCGGCGGTCACCAACAAGACCCTGCGGCAGGCCTACGAGGCCTATCCCCGCACCTTCATGCTGTTCTGCCGCCAGGTGCTCGCCACCGACTTCAAGGCGATGCACCGGGTCCAGCTCGGCGAGGCGCCGCAACTGCTCGAGGTCGGCGAAAGCGGCGAGTTCAAGCGCGGGACGCTCGGCGAGAGCAAGGAGAGCTACAAGGTCAAAACCTATGGCCGGGTGGTCGCGATCACCCGCCAGACGCTGATCAACGACGATCTCGATGCCTTCACGCGCATCCCGGCGATGTACGGCAACTCCATCGCCCAGCTGGAATCGGACGTGGTCTGGGGCATCATCACCGCCAACCCGGCGATGGCCGACGGCAACGCGCTCTTCCACACCACGCACAAGAACCTCGCCGGGACCGGGGCGGCGCTGGACGTCGGCAGCGTCGGTGCGGCGCGCGCGGCGATGGCCAAGCAGACCGGTCTCGACAAGAAGACGGTGCTGAACGTTCGGCCTGCCTTCCTGATCGTGCCCGCCTCGCTGGAGCTGAAGGCCGAGCAGCTGGTCGCCCAGAACCTGGTGCCTGCCGCGACGTCCAGCGTGGTGCCGCAGTCGATCCGGACGCTGGCGCCGATCAGCGAGCCGCGCCTCGACGCCGCCAGCGAGACCGCCTGGTATCTGGCGGCGAGCCCGAACCAGATCGACACCATCGAGTACGCCTATCTCGAGGGTCAGCAGGGCGCCTACATCGAGACCCGCAACGGCTTCGACGTCGACGGCGTCGAGATCAAGTGCCGCCTCGACTTCGGCGCCAAGGCCATCGACTGGCGCGGCCTCTACAAGAACCCGGGCGCGTAAGGCGCGCTTCCTGAACCCTGACACGCGGGCGGTCCTGACGGGCCGCCCTTCGTCTTTCCACGAGGATCCCCATCATGAAAAACTACGTCCAGCCCGGCAACACCATCACCCTGACCGCGCCCTATGCCGTCGCCTCCGGTGATGGCCTGCTCGTCGGCTCCATCTTCGGCATCGCGGCCGGGGACGCCGCCCTCGGCGAGAGCGTCGAGACCGCGCTCGTCGGCGTCTTCGACATCACCAAGGTCGGCTCCCAGGCCTGGACCGTCGGCGCCAAGGTCTATTGGGACGACACCAACAAACGCTGCACCACGGTCGCCACCGACAACACCCTCATCGGCGTGGCCGTCGAGGCGGTGGCGAGCGGCGCGGGCGACACCATCGGCCGGGTCCGCCTGAACGCGACCTTCTGATGAGCGCCTTCGCCGCCGCAGTGGGCGCGCTCTTCGCGGATCCCAACATGGGCCGTGACGCGGTCTACATCGCCGACGGCGGCGCGCCCGTGCTGGTGCGCGTCGTCGCCCGGCGTGCCGACGCGATCAGCGACTTCGGCGATGCGCGTATCTGGTCCGAGACCACCCGCATCGACCTGCGCGTCACCGAGGTGGCGAACCCGCGCCCCGGCGACCGGATCGAGATCGACGGCGACGCCTTCCTCATTCAGGGCGAGCCTGTCCGCGACCGCGAGCGGCTGGTCTGGACCGTAGATCTGAGGCCCGCATGAAACTGAAGCTCGACATCGATCCCGACATCGTCGCGATGATGGCGGCAGAGATCGCGGCGGGCGAACGCGCCGTGACGGCCGCCATGCGCGAGGCCGGGACCGGGCTGAAGGCCGCATGGCGGCTGCAGATCACCGGCGCGGGGCTCGGGCCCCGGCTTGCCAACTCCATCCGCAGCCAGAACTTCCCGAGGTCGGGCGACAGCCTCGACGCCGCGGCGCTGGTCTGGTCGAAGGCCCCGGTCATCGTGGGCGCGCATGACACCGGCCCGCTGATCCGTTCGAAGGACGGCTTCTGGCTGGCGATCCCGCTGCCCGCTGCAGGCAAGTCCCTGCGCGGCGGCCGGATCACGCCTGGCGAATGGGAACGGCGACGCGGGTTGCGGCTACGGTTCGTCTATCGCCGCACGGGCCCGAGCCTGCTTGTGGCGGAGGGGCGGCTGAACACGAAGGGTCAGGCGGTGGTGTCGCGCTCGAAGACCGGGCGCGGCAAGGTCACCGCGCCGATTTTCCTGCTGGTGCCGCAGGTGAAGCTGCCGAAGCGGCTGGACCTCGCGCGGGATGCAGACCGGGCGTTGGACAGCGTGCCGGTGCTGATCGTGGCGAACTGGGTGGAGGGACAAGTGACTTGAGACGTCTTTTGCCAGTAAGGAGCGGTTTCCGACGACGACGCCCTCTTCAAGCCAGCAGTAGCAAGTCTGCTTCAAAATCAGCAAATTCACGCCACTCGAGAAGCCTAACCACTTCGAAAGCTAAATTTCGTTGCAGGTAGTCTCCCAACGCAGGATCCGCTGCCTTAAGCGCCTCGAAGCATTGCCTGACAGCGGGTCTGAGCTGTGGTTCCTCCCAATGCATTGACTGGTTTCGTCCCTGCCAGATCACGGATTTGAGCTCAACGCCATGAACGATCCTGCCGCTTGGACAATTTTGAATTCCGCCGTGTACGAGCGAAATGCCCTGCTTGGCGAACTGTAGAACGGACCCGGCCAGCGACGTGCAAGCGAACGCCCGTACGTCACGTTGCTGCTCAAGGTCAGGAAGAGATGCTTCCGCGTGGTATCTTTCTTTGTCCGGCCCGAAATAGGTGTCCCAGTGGATGCCTACGCCGAGCATGTAGTCATCAGGATCCTCAAACTGTTGAAATGCCTCTGCGCGGCGGTAGCCCTCCACGGTGGCGGCCGTCAGCGAGGCTATTTTCCCCTTGAGCGCTTCAACGGCGTCCCACTCGGACCAAACCGAGGGAAAGACGGTTTCGCACGCATGCCGGATCTCCGACAAATAGGACGCCATGTCCATTCGAGGCACCTCTTTATTTCTTCACATCAATAGATGTGGGATCTCGGCCCAGTGCTCACACGCCGAAACATATGCATGAGCGCCGTCGGAAGTTACTATGGCTGAGGCGAAAATGACTACCCCACGCGAAACCATCCTCACCGCGCTGCACACGCGGCTCTCGGCGCTGCCCGCCACGGCCCTGCGCGGCGACGTCCTGCCCGAGCGCGTGCCGACCGAAGGGCTGCTGATCCTGCGCGACGGCGAGCCAGGCGAACCCGAAGTGACGCTGTCGCCACTGCGTTACCACTACCAGCACCGCGCCGAGATCGAGGCGGTGGTTCAGGGCGCCGATCGTGACGCCGCATTCGATGCGCTGACCGCCAGCATCGGCACGGCACTCGCCGCCGACCGCACGCTAGGCGGGCTCTGCGACTGGGTCGAGGCCGAAGCGCCGCGCCCGGTCGACCTGCCGGTCGAGGGCGCGGCCAGCCTGAAGGCCGCAGTCATCCCGGTCGTGCTGCACTATTCCACGGCCGATCCGCTCGGCTGACCCCTACAACCCGAGGAGAACACCATGGCACGAGCCCAGGGGGCGCGGGCGCTGATGGCGCTTGCGTTCGAGACGACATATGGAACGCCGCCCGCGAGCGGCTTCACGAAGATGCCCTTCGCCAGTACCTCGCTCGGCGCCGAGCAGCCGCTGTTGAACTCGGAGCTTCTCGGCTATGGCCGCGATCCGCTGGCGCCGATCAAGGACGCGGTGACCGCTGACGGCGATGTCGTCGTGCCGCTCGACGCCGAGGCCTTGGGCTTCTGGCTGAAGGCGGCCTTCGGGGCGCCGACGACGACGGGCGTCGAGGCCCCGTACAGCCACGAGTTCCAGTCGGGGTCCTGGACGCTGCCCAGCATGTCGATCGAGACCGGCATGCCGGAGGTGCCGCGCTATGCGATGTACTCGGGCTGCGTGCTCGACCAGATCACCTGGCAGATGCAGCGCTCCGGCCTGTTGACCGCCACGGCCCGGCTGGTGGCGCAGGGCGAGACGGTGGGCACCACGACCGGCGCCGGCACGCCCGCCGCGCTGGAGCTGAAGCGCTTCGGCCATTTCAACGGGGCGATCACGCGCAATGGCACCGCCCTCGGCAACGTGGTCTCGGCCGAGATCACCTATGCCAACAACCTCGACCGGATCGAGACCATCCGCTCGGACGGGCGCATCGACGGGGCGGACCCGTCCATCGCCGCGCTGACCGGCCGGATCGAAGTGCGATTTGCCGACCAGACGCTGGTGACGCAGGCGATCAATGGCGAGGCCTGCGAGATGGAATTCGCCTACGTCCTGCCCTCGGGCGAGAGCTTCACCCTCACCGTGCACGCCGTCTATCTGCCGCGTCCGCGCATCGAGATTTCAGGGCCGCAGGGCGTGCAGGCGACCTTCGACTGGCAGGCCGCCCGCGACAGCGTCGCCGGCCG
>CAZPMD010000116.1:0-2365 GCA_964587395.1 uncultured Hyphomicrobiales bacterium | reverse complement strand
CTCGCGCCCGGCGTGCGTGTGCAGCTGCGCCCGCTGACCACCGCGCTGATGGTGGCGACGCGCAGCGATCCGGTCGTCGAGGCTGTGCCCGAGGAGGCGTCCGACGAGGAGCGCGCGGTCGCCTTCGCCAAGGCGCTGGCGCGGCGGGCGGTGCTCGGCTGGGAGGGCATCGGCGACGCCGACGGCAACGCCATCGACCCGAGCCCCGAGGCCATCGACGCGCTGCTCGATGTCTGGCCGATCTTCGAGGCCTTCCAGCTGACCTACGTCTCCAAAGGCCTGCTGCTGGAGCAGGAAAAAAACGTCTCCTCGCTCTCGCCGAATGGTCCTTAGGTGGGGGCGACCGATACTGCGACGCCTGCCAAACGGCGTGCGAAGACTGCCCGGCGCGGCTGAACCGACCAATGACGCATGAAGGCTGGCAGGTCTGGGACCTCGTCGGCCGTCTCGGCGGCCAGCTGCGCGTCCTGCCCGGCGCCGTGATCGGCTGGGACATGTCGGCCGCGCTGGCGCTCGGTGACGCCCTCGGCGTGCCGCCGCTCGCCATGGCCGAACTGCTGCCCGTCATCGAAGCGGTGATGGTCGCCAAGCTCAACGAACAGATGGAACGTCCCGATGGCTGAGAAGCGAGTGTCCGTCCGCCTCGCTGCGGTCGGTGGACGGCAGGTGCGCGCCGAACTTGAAGGTGTCGGCGAGGCCGGGTCGCGTGGCTTCGGACGGCTGAGCCGGGAGATGGAGGCGGCGAACGCCCGCCTTGCGGCCTTCTCGCGCCGGGTGCGCGTGGCCGCTGCTGCCGCAGTTGCCGCCGCGACCGCCGCTGGCGTGGCCATGGTCCGCTCCGGCCTGCAGACTGTCGATGCGCAGGCGAAACTCGCGCAGTCGCTGGGCACCACGGTCGCCTCGATCCAGACGCTGGAGCGCGCGGGCGAGTTAGCGGGCGTTTCCATGTCCGGCATCGAGCAGGCGACCAAGGATCTGACGCGCCGTCTCAGCCAGGCGGCCGCCGGGACCGGCCCTGCCGCCGACGCGCTGGACCGGCTGGGGCTCTCGGCCAACGAGCTGATCGCGCTGCCGCTGGACCAGCGCGTCGGTGCGATCAACGCCGCCATCGAGAGCTTCGTGCCTGCCGCCGAGCGCGCGGCGGTCGCGGGGCAGCTCTTCGGCGAGGAAGGCTCCATCGCGATGAGCCGGATCGACACCGCGACGCTGCGCCAGGCGACCGAGGACGTGCTCGCCTTCGGCGTCGTCGTCTCGGAGCAGGATGCCGACCAGATCGAGCGGACGAACGATGCGATCTCCCGGCTCGGACTGATCTGGCGCGGGCTGTCGAACCAGCTGGCGGTTGCCGCGGCGCCTGCGCTGGAAGCGGTCGCAGATGCGATGGCGTCTGTTTCAAGCCGCACCGGGCCGCTGGGCATCGCCATCCACGGCCTCTTCGACAACATCGGTCGCCTGACCACCTACGCCGCCACCTTCGCGGCCTTCCTTGCGGGCCGCTGGGTGGCGGGGATGGCCGCTGCCGCGCTCTCGGTCCGTGGCCTTGCCACCGCGCTCGTCGTCCTGCGTGGGGCGCTGATCCGCACCGGTATCGGCGCGTTGATCGTCGGCGCGGGCGAACTCGTCTACCAGTTCTCCCGCCTCGTCTCCGGCGCGGGTGGCTTCGGCGAGGCCATGTCGCTCCTGAAGGACCTCGCGGTCGAGGTCTGGGAGCGGATCAGGATGGGCGCGGCGGCGGCGGGCGCAGCCGCCACGGCAATGTTCTTCGACCTGAAGGCCGATGCCGCGTCGGGCATGCAGAGCGCCATCGAGAGCGTGGTGGGCTTCGGCAACACCGCGGCGAACACCTTCGAAGGCGCCTACGAGGCGATCAAGGCGATCTGGGGTCTGCTGCCTGCCGCCATCGGCGATCTGGCGTTCCAGGCGGCCAACAGCCTGGTCGATGGTGTCGAGGCGATGCTGAACGGCGTGGTCGCGCGCATCAACGGCTTCATCGGTGGCATCAACCAGGGGCTGGAAGCGCTCGGGTCGGAGCGACGGATCACGCTGGTGCCCGACCTCGACCTCGGCGAGATCGAGAACCGTTTCGCGGGCGCGGCCAATGCTGCCACGACGGCGGCACAGGCGGCCTTCGACCGGGCCTTCGAGGATAATCCGCTCACCGCGCCCGATCTCGGGCTCACGGACGCGGCAAACCGCGCGCTCGAATCCGCGAACGTTTACCGGGGCGCCGCGCGCGATCTGGCGGAAGGCGCCCGCGCGCCCCTCGAAAGCTGGCAGGCTCTGCGCAATGCCGTGCGCGGCACCGACGAGGACGGCGCAGCCGCTCTGGCCGAGACTACCGCTGCGGCGGAGCGGCTGGAGACGG
>CAZPMD010000115.1:0-12724 GCA_964587395.1 uncultured Hyphomicrobiales bacterium | reverse complement strand
GGCGAGACCGCGACGGCGGCGCGCTCGGGCGCCGCGGAGGGAGCGGTGGGCGCTGCTGCGGCGGCGGTGTCGGGAGCGCGGAAGTTGCGGACGGACGGCAAGGCGGCCTCCCCTGCGGCCACGCCAGAGCGCGGCCGGAAACGACAGCGCCCGGCCGGGGTTTCCCCCGCCGGGCGCAATTCTTCAACATATCGAAAACCTAGCCGACCAGCGTTACGCTGTCAAGGCTTATTTTCACATGTTAATCTTTTTTTCCGCAGATCGTCAGGCGCGGTCGACGACCTTCTTGATCGCGTCCTTGGCATCGCCCTTCAGCTGCTGGGCCTCGCCCTTGATTTCCTGCATCTTGCCCTTGGCCTGCATTTCCTTGTTGTCGATGGCCTTGCCTACGGTCTGCTTGACGTTGCCGGCGGCCTCGTTGGCCATGCCCCTGATCTTGTCGCTGGTGCTGCCCATCGGAAATCTCCTTCGCTGCGGGGGAACTGACGGGACAACAACGCCGCGCGTCGAGCAAGGTTCCGCCGCCACGCCAGCCGTTCTCTAGGAACGCCGCCAGGACCCTTCCATGCAGGCCTTCCGCGGATCGGCGAGGACCAGCCGGGTGGCGACCTGCGGACGCAGGGCCGCGGGAAAGCGTGCCTCGTCGGCGAGATAGATCGACACCTGGGACAGGGGCCATTCGGACTCGGCCCAGGCATCGACGACGCTGCAGGCGGCCGAGACCGTTCCGAGCGGACGGACGAAGGCACGGCGGATCTCCATCAGCGGCGTGATCGCGCCGATGGCGAGGGCTGCGACAGCGACGCCCCGCGCCAGGCGCCGGAGTGGGGCCGCAGGGCCGGGCTCCGGATCGATGAGGATGCGCGCGACGAGAAGCGCCAGGACATTCAGCGCCGGGATCGAGACGCGCATGACGAAGTCCTCGCCCTGGCCGATCCAGGCCAGCGGGCAGATCAGCAGCACGCCGACCGCCATGACGAAGGGCGTTGCGGTCAGCGGCCGCCACGACCGCGCCACGGCGACGACGGCGACGAAGGCGAGGATCTCGATGGCGAGGAAGCCGGCATAGCGGACCGTCGGCCAACGCTCGGTGCTGGCCGGACTCTTGGCGAAGCCGATGTGGAACGGCAGATTGTCCGTACCGGACTGGAGAAAGGCGATGGCGTAGACGGCGAGCAGGGAGCTCACGGCACCGGCCACGACGACCCATGGCAGGCCACGCCGATCCCGCAGGGCGCCGACCATGGCATGGGCGGCGAAGGGCAGAGCGCCGAGGAAGCTCAGCGGGCTCCAGAACGCCATCAGCGGCACGAAGGCGATCAGCGCTGTCGGCGGCAGCCGCCCCTGCCACCAGAGCAGATAGAGGGCGGCGGCGATGAGCCCCGTCAGACCATGGTGCGGCACCCAGAAGAGCTGCGTGATCGTCGACGAGAACTGGATGCCGGCCCAGGTTTCGAGGTGGTCGAAGTCGAACGCGCCCCCCTTGGCCAGGTTGACGATGGTCCGGCCAACCGCATCCATGCCGCTGAAGGCGAGGACGACGGCGACGAGCAATGCCTGCTCCCGGCGGGTCCGTCCGAGCATGGCGACCAGGGCCAGGGCGAGGGTCAGGACCGTGGCGTTCTGGAGGACAAGGGCTGCCCGCGACGTGGCCATGCCCCCGACGTCGCCGACGAGCGCCGGCAGGGCGAACATGCCGAGCTGGGCGCGGAGCACCTGGTCGACGCCATCGATGCGGTAACCGATCGGCCATGCGTTGCCCGCCAGATCGCGCAGCAGCGGCAGGCGGATCTGCCAGTCGTGGTTCAGGTAGAGCACGCCGGCCTGGCCGCTGAGGAAGATGATGGCGGCCGACAGGCCGGCGAGCGCCGCGATGGTCCTGCCGTCGGGTCCGTTGTCCAGCGACAGGCCGGCGGCGGCGGCGGACCGGCGAATGCAGTGAACGACGAGACCGCTGGCCAGAACGGCGATGGCGAGGACCACGGGCGGGGCGACGAGGCCGTTGAGGCTGAACGCCAGCAGCGACGATGCGGCGAACAGGGCGAACAAGGGCGAAAGAATGAGCGTCACGTGCGACCCGGTCCTGCGGCCTGCCGCCTGTGACTGATCCGCAGGGCGCCGTCAAATGCGCGGCGCCCCCCGGGGGCGGCCGGGATCACCTGCCCGGCCGGTCGTGGCCGCCGCTGCTAGTCCAGTCTCACGCTCCGGAGCCGCAGCGCGTTGCCGATGACGCTGACCGAGGACAGCGACATGGCTGCCGCGGCGATCATCGGCGAGAGCAGCAGGCCGAAGGCGGGATAGAGCAGGCCCGCCGCCACCGGCACGCCGAGCATGTTGTAGCCGAAGGCGAAGACGAGGTTCTGGCGAATGTTGCCCATGGTCGCCTCCGACAGGCGGCGGGCGCGGACGAGCCCGGAGAGGTCGCCCTTCACCAGGGTGATGCCGGCGCTCTCCATGGCGACGTCGGTGCCGGTGCCCATGGCGATGCCGACATCCGCCGCCGCGAGCGCCGGAGCGTCGTTGACGCCGTCTCCGGCCATGGCGACGATGCGGCCCTCCGCGCGGTAGCGCTCGACGACGGCGGCCTTGCCCTCGGGCAGCACGTCCGCCTCGACATCGGCGATGCCGAGACGCTTCGCCACGGCCAGCGCCGTGGTGCGGTTGTCGCCGGTGAGCATGACGATGCGGATGCCCTCGTCCGTCAGCGCCTTCAGCGCAGCCGGCGTCGTCTCCTTCACCGGATCGGCGATGGCGATGACCGCGGCGGGCTTGCCGTTGACGGCGGCGAAGATCGCCGTGGCGCCGTCGCGGCGCAGCTCCTCGGCCTGCTCCGCCAGCGGCGCGACGTCGATGCCGAGCTCCTTCAGGAAGGCGGCCGAGCCAAGGGTGACGCGCTTCCTCTCGACCATGCCGTAGGCGCCCTTGCCGGTCGGCGAGTCGAAGCCCAACACCTTGGGGATGGCGATGCCCCTCGCCTCGGCGGCGCGGACGATGGCTTCCGCCAGCGGATGCTCGGAGGGCTTCTCGACGGCGGCGGCGAGGCGCAGCACCTCGGCCTCCTCGAAGCCCTCGGCCGGCACGATGGCGGTGACCGCCGGGCGGCCCTCGGTGAGCGTGCCGGTCTTGTCGATGATGAGGGTGTCGACCTTCTCCATGCGCTCCAGGGCCTCGGCGTCGCGGATCAGCACGCCGGCCTCGGCGCCGCGGCCGACACCGACCATGATCGACATGGGGGTGGCAAGGCCGAGGGCGCAGGGGCAGGCGATGATCAGCACCGAAACCGCCGCGACCAGGGCGAAGGCGAGCTGCGGCGGCGGGCCGAGCAGAGCCCAGGCGGCAAAGGCGAGGACGGCAACCGCCAGCACCACCGGCACGAACCAGCCCGACACCTGGTCGGCGAGGCGCTGGATCGGCGCCCGCGACCTCTGGGCGGTCGCCACCAGCTGGACGATCTGCGACAGCATGGTGTCGCGACCGACCTTCTCGGCAGTGATGACAAGGGCGCCGGAGCGGTTCAGCGTGCCGCCGATGGCGCGGTCGCCGACCTCCTTGGTCACCGGCATGCTCTCGCCGGTCACCATGCTCTCGTCCACCGCCGAACGGCCTTCGGCGACCTTGCCGTCGACAGGCACTTTCTCGCCGGGACGGACGCGCAGCACGTCGCCGACCTGAACCTCCTCAAGAGGCACCTCCGCCTCGGTCCCATCCGCACCGATGCGGCGGGCGGTCTTCGGGGCGAGGTCGAGCAGGGCACGGATGGCGCCGGAGGTGGCGTCGCGCGCCCTGAGCTCCAGCACCTGCCCGAGCAGCACGAGGACGGTGATGACTGCAGCCGCCTCGAAATAGACGGCGACGTTGCCGTGGTGGTCGCGGAAGGCCGCCGGGAACAGGCCGGGCGCCAGGGTGGCGACGATGGAATAGGTCCAGGCGACGCCCGTGCCGATGGCGATCAGCGTGAACATGTTGAGGTGGCCGGTCTGCACCGACTGCCAGCCGCGGACGAAGAAGGGCCAGCCGGCCCAGAGCACCACCGGCGTGGCGAGGAGGAGCTGCACCCAGCTCGACCAGCCATGCGGCAACGGGTTCCAGCCGAAGACATGGCCGCCCATCTCCAGCACGAAGACCGGCAGGGCGAGCGCGAGGCCGGCCCAGAAGCGCCGGGTCATGTCGATCAGTTCCTCGTTCGGCCCGGCGTCGGCCGTCACCATCATCGGCTCCAGCGCCATGCCGCAGATGGGACAGGTGCCGGGGCCGATCTGCTGGATCTCGAGGTGCATCGGACAGGTGAACATGGTGCCTTCCGGCACCGGCTCGGGCGGCGGCGCGCTCGACGGGTCGAGATAGCGCTGCGGGTCCTTGGTGAACTTCACGACACAGCCGGCCGAGCAGAAGTAGTGGTGCACGCCCTGATAGGTCGTCTTGTGCGGGGTCGTCACCGGATCGACGGTCATGCCGCAGACGGGATCGATGACCTTGCCGTCGGCAGGTGCCGCATGGGCCTTTGCGTGGTCATGGCCAGGGCCGTGATCGTGAGGATGGCCGTGATGGCTGTGGTCATGCCCGCCGCAGCAGCCTCCCGGACTCTCCGTGGCCGCCGCCGCCGCGACAGCGCCCTTGTCCTTGCCGCCGCAGCAGCCCTGCTCGGAAGCCGCCGGCCGGGCTGACTCGGTCTTGGCCGTGCCACCGCAGCAGCCGCCGGACGCCTTGTGATCGTGATCTGTCATGGACAGCCTCCTTCACCTCTTGCGTCGGCGTGTAATCCTTCCCATCATAGGAAGGTCAAGCAGGTTCCGGCGTCGACCCCGGACGGGTCGGCGGAAACCGTATCTGGTCCCGGTCACCGAGGGTTTCCCGCCATGAACATCGGACAGGCCTCCGCTGCCTCCGGCGTCTCCGCCAAGATGATCCGCTACTACGAGTCCATCGCCCTGCTGCCGGCCGCGGGACGCCGCGACAGCGGCTATCGCGACTATGGGCCCGAGGACATCCATCGGCTCGGCTTCGTCAGGCGGGCTCGCGACCTCGGCTTCTCCATCGAGCAGATCCGCTCACTGCTGGCGCTGTGGGGCGATACCGGACGCTCCAACGCCGACGTGCGTGCCATCGCTCACGCCCACCTCAGGGAAATGGAGGAGCAGGCGCGCAAGCTGCAGGACATGATCGCGGCATTGAAAGGGCTGGTCGGGTCCTGCGAGAAGGGGCAGAGGAGCGCCTGCCCCATTATCGAGGAACTCGGCGACCACCGGCCCGCCCCGGCGGTCCCGGCGAAAAAGACCCGGCGGGCAGCCTGAGGTTCACCCCTCTTCGCCGAAGCCCGCGCCGGGTGCGCCGGGCTTCATGCGGACGAGGCGGGAGTCGGCGACCGCCGCCTGCCGGTGCTTCACCGCCTCGCGGTAGACGGGATCGCGGATCATGTCGATGAAGGCCTGGCCGGACGGGTACTCGGCGATGAAGGCGATGTCCCAGCGCTCGGATTCCGGCCCGATCAGCATCAGGTCGGGCCGACCGGTCCAGACGATGCGGCCGCCGAGGCGGCGGAAGACAGGACCGCTGTCCCGACCATAGGCGGCATAGGCCTCGCGTCCCGTCGCCTTGCGGCCATCGGCATAGGTCGCCTCGGGCTTCAGCCGCACGAGGTTCAGCATGTGGACCGGCTCGTCGCGCGGCAGGTCCTTGAACAGGGCGAAACGCTCCTTGGTCGGATCGACGTGTCCCAGCGTCTCGTCACTCATGATCGCGTCCCTCCTCAACCTTGTGCGGCTCGCCGTGACCGGGATCAGCCGAGGTCCTTGCCCGGCCATTCAGCCAGATGGTGCTCCAGTTCCTGCAGGGCCTCAAGGTCGTGCTCCCAGGCGGTGATGCGGCCGCGGACGGAGATGCCGGCCTGGTGCACCGTCTCCGGGTCGCCCGAGACGAGGGGATGCCACCAGTAGAGGTCGCGCCCCTCGGCGACGAGCCGGTAACCGCAGGTCGGCGGCAACCAGGGCAGGCTGCGCGCCTCCTCCGGCGTCAGGCGCACGCAGTCCGGCACCTTCTCCTGGCGATTCGGATAGTCGCGGCAGCGGCATGATTCGCCGTCCAGAAGCGTGCAGGCCACAGAGGTGAAGTGAATCTCGCCCGTATCCTCGTCCTCGAGCTTGTTCAGGCAACAGCGGGCGCAGCCGTCGCACAGGCTCTCCCACTCCGCCTCGCTCATCGCCTCGAGCCGCTTGACCCGCCAGAACGGCGCCTCCGGACCCCCCTTCCCTTCCACGTCATCGGCCATGAAGGGCCAACTCCTCGCGCTTCGGCGGTCCCGGCTCGGGCCGGGCCCACAGTAACCTTGTTGTCAGAGAACCATGCGCCGGGCGCCTCGCCGTTGGCTCGCCCCGCCGATCTCCGATATGGTAAGCGGATCGTCAAGAGTTCATCCCGAAAGGGTTTCCGGCTTGAGTGACTCTCAGCCCAGCGGTGGGTGGGGCAGCGCCATCAAGCGCTTCTTCCTCGACCTCGACGCCCGACTGAACGACGGGGCCTTCCGCCTCGCCGGGATGATCGGTCGCGGCTGGGAGAGGCTCGCCGACCTGGCCGACCGGGTGCAGGTCTACGGCTGGAAGCGGGTGGGTGCCGAAATCGCCTCGGAGGGCATGACGCTCGGCACCGGCGGCCTCGTCGTGCTGCTCATGCTCGCCATCCCCGCCTTCCGCGAGACGGCCGACGACTGGCGCAAGCGCTCCGAGCTCTCCGTCGTCTTCCAGGACCGCTACGGCAACGAGGTCGGCCGGCGCGGCATCCGCCACAATGATTCCGTGCCGCTGGAGGAATTCCCCGACCACCTGATCAAGGCGGTTCTGGCGACCGAGGACCGGCGCTTCTACGAGCACTACGGCATCGACCTCATCGGCACCTTCCGCGCCATCGCCACCAATGCCCGCGCCGGCGGCGTGGTGCAGGGCGGCTCGACGCTGACCCAGCAGCTTGCCAAGAACCTGTTCCTGACCAACGAACGCTCCATCGAGCGCAAGATCAAGGAAGCCTTCCTCGCCCTTTGGCTGGAGGCGCGCGCCAGCAAGAACGAAATCCTCAAGACCTATCTCGACCGCGCCTATATGGGCGGCGGCGCCTTCGGGGCCGAAGCCGCCTCGGAGTACTATTTCGGCAAGTCGGTGCGCGACGTGACCCTGGCCGAGGCCGCGCTGCTCGCCGGCCTGTTCAAGGCGCCGACGCGCTTTGCCCCGCACGTCAACCTGCCGGCCGCCCGCGCCCGGGCCAATACCGTTCTCGACAACCTCGTCGAGGCCGGCTTCATGACAGAGGGTCAGGTCTTTGGCGCCCGCCGCAATCCGGCTACGCCGGTCGACCGCAAGGACGATGCCGTCCCGAACTATTACCTCGACTATGCCTTCGAGGACGTGAAGCGGCTGGTGGCGGCGACGCCAACTCTGGTCGACCGCGTGCTGACCGTGCGCACCGGCCTCGACCTGACCGTCCAGAAGCAGGCGGAACTGTCCATCGAGAGCATCATCCGCCAGTATGGCGGCGACTACGGCGCGAGCCAGGCGGCGGCCGTCGTCATGGAGGTCGACGGGACGGTGCGGGCCATCGTCGGCGGGCGCGACTACGGCGCGAGCCAGTTCAACCGCGCCACCGAGGCGATGCGCCAGCCGGGTTCCTCCTTCAAGCCGATCGTCTATGGCGCGGCCATGCGCGAGGGCCTGATCAACGGCCGCTCGGTGGTCGTCGACCGGCCGATCTGCCTCGGCAACTGGTGCCCGCAGAACTACGGGCGCTCGTTCTCCGGCTCGACCACGGTGACCTCGGCTCTGGTGCGCTCGATCAATTCCATCCCCGTGATCCTGACCCAGCAGATGGGCCGCGGCGACAGCCGCGTCGGCCGGCAGAAGATCATCGCAACGGCGCGCGAG
Organism: uncultured Hyphomicrobiales bacterium; assembly: GCA_964587395.1. Lineage (GTDB taxonomy): Bacteria > Pseudomonadota > Alphaproteobacteria > Rhizobiales > Phreatobacteraceae > Phreatobacter. The sequence continues at coordinate 4,820 of CAZPMD010000115.1, read as the reverse complement.
ATGGGCATCACCCGTCCGCTCACCGATTCCGCCCCGCTGCCCATCGGCGCGGCGGAGGTGACGCTGGTCGAGCTCACCACCTCCTATGCGACCTTCGCCTCGGGAGGCCTCAGCGTGCAGCCGCACGCCGCCGTCGAGATCCGCAACTCCTCGGGCGAGCTGGTGTGGCGCGCCGACCGCGACCTTCCCGCCCGGCGCCGGATCTTCACGCCGCAGGTCGCGGCCGACATGAACGGCATCATGGTGGGCGTCGTCGAATCCGGCACGGGCCGCCGGGCGCAGGTGCAGGGCGTGCAGGTCGGCGGCAAGACCGGCACCACCAACTCCTACCGCGACGCGCTGTTCGTCGGCTATTCGAGCCAGTTCGTCACCGGCATCTGGTACGGCAATGACGACTACTCCGAGACGAACCGGATGACCGGCGGCTCGCTGCCGGCCATGACCTTCTCGCAGATCATGACGACGGCCCATCAGGGCCTCGACCGGCGGCCGATCTTCGGCCTGACCATCGGGCCGCGCCCGGCGCCCGGCGCGCCAACGACGGCTCCGGTGCCGCTGGCCGGCGTTCCGGACCGGCCCCAGGTCCTGTCGCGGTACTCGCTGGAGGTGCTCGGGCGGATCGACCTCCTGCTGCGCGATGCCGCCGAGACCACCCGGCCGGGCCCGCTGTCGGCGGGGCCGGCGCGCTCCCTGCTGCGCTGACGGCAGGGGCAGAGCGTGACACCCATGGCAGGCCAGCGGAGGGACAGTCGCTAGATGCGCGTGCTTCCCGGACTTCTCCTGGCGATGGGGATCGGCGCCGCCACAGGCCTCGGCCTGACAGCCTATTCCGTCGGTGGCGGGACCGGCGCCGGCACCCTGCGCATCGGCGGCTGGCAGGTGACCCCGAAGGCCGGGACCACCGATGCCGACCCCTATGCGCGCGCCGTGGCAGCGCGCCTCGGCACGCTGCCGCTGGCGCTCGCCGACGGTCTCGCCATCATCGCCGACCGTGACAACGCCGGAGAGCATCTGGACGGCCGCTGCACCTACAAGGTTGCCGGCGCCATGCCGCCGGCCCGTTTCTGGACGCTGACCGCGGCCAGTGCCGACTACCGACCGGTGGTGGGGGATGGCGTGCGCCAGGGCTTCACCAGCTACGAGATCGTTCGCGCGGCGGATGCCCCCGACGAGATCGTCGTCGCCCCGGAAGCACGGCCTGGCAACTGGCTGCCGTCGGGCGGAAGGCCGGACCTGCGCCTGATCCTCAGGCTCTACGACACGCCCATCGCCACGACGATCTCCTCGGGGACCTTGCTGCCCGCGGTCAGCAAGCTGGGCTGCCCATGACACTCCCGGCCCCGATCAGAAGCATCATGGGAGCGGTACCGTGGGTCCTGGCCGGACTGCTGCTAGGCATCGCCGTGCACATCCTGTCGGTCTTCGCCCTGCCGCGCCTCGCGCCGCAGGATGCCCGCTCGCGCCTTGCCGACGTGACGACGGTGAACCGCGTCACCACGCTGTCCGGCGGCAACGAGGTGGTGCTGCCGCTCGCCGATCCGGCCTTCGAGACGGCCGTCTGCCGCTACGATCTCTCGGCGGGGGCGCTGCATGTGCGCGCGCCGGTGACGCCGCATTACACCGCGATCGCGCTCTACACCTCGACCGGCATCGCCTTCGGCGCCATCAACGACCGCGCCGCGACCCGGCGCACGCTCGACCTCTTCGTCGTCACCCAGGCCCAGCGCCGGGAGCTGTCGACCGACGAGGAGGACACCGCGGCCGACAACCTCATCCTCGTGTCACCGACCACCGAGGGCTTCGTGCTGATCCGTGCCCTGGCAGTGCAGCCGAGCCTCGCGCCCATCGTCCGGGAACAGCTGGCCTCGCAGTCCCTGTGCGAAATTCTGACCCCGGAGCAGGCACCCGCGACGCAGTAGGCGGTCCGTCCACCCGCGACCGGAACCCGGCCTACTTGCTGATGACGACCTCTTCCGGCGGCGGCGAGCGCGGGAAGTAGCGCGGCGGCGCCTGCTCGACGCCGATCGAGCCGCGGGCGGGCCCCGCGGCGCAGAGCTGGTCGAATTCGCGGATGTCCTCCTCCAGCCCGCGCAACTCGCGCTCGGCCATGACGGCCTCGATCTCCGGGGTGGCGACGATCTGGGTGTTCAGCGCGCAGCGATAGGCATCGGCGTGCTGGCGCAGACCGTGGCGCACCCAGGCGACGATGGTGCGGTTCTCGGCGATGCGGTCGCGGGCCGAGCGGATCTCCACCGGCGTCAGCGTCGGGATCTGGGCGAGCGCACCCTCGCGGACACGGTCGGCCTCGGCGACTTCCCGCGCCTTCAGGCAGAAGGGGCGGATGCGCTGGCGGTCGGCGCGCATGTCGTCCGTCATGCGGATGAAGCGGGCCTTGGACGAGCGATAGTCCTCGCGCGCCAGCGTCCGGCAATAGCCGCGCGGGTCGGGATCGAAGCGCACGGGATCGCCGATGCGGGTGCGGCGGAGCTCCGCCCAGAACTGGTTCCAGCGGTCGAGCGGATGGGTCGGCATCATCAGGCCATAGCCGAGCTGGCGCAGCTCGCGCTCGGCATCGGTGAAGGAATAGCCGGACACCGGCTCGCCGCGATGGCGCGCGGCATGGCCGCCGGCCCAGGGCATGATCTCGTCGTTGAGCACGTTCGGCGCGGGTCGGCCGAGATCGCCCTGCGGCGCACAGGCCGCCAGCAGCACCAGCGCGACCGCGGTCGCAGCGTGACGCAGCAGAGCAACAAGGGGGCTCACGGTCGCCGATGACGGGCGCGCCTGAGGCATGCGAGGGCCTTCCCGAAGAAGATCGCCGCCCGTTCTCGGGGTGGGTGTCAGGCGCTCCTGCGCCCGCGCTTCGGCCGGTCGCCACCCTTGCGGGGCGGATCGACGGTCAGGACCGGCGGTGGCGGAAGATCATGGCGTTCAACGCGCACCACCGGCAGCACCAGAATCTGGCCGGTCTCGGCAGCGCCCGGGTCCGGGCACAGGATGCGCCGGCGTTCGAGCGGGAAGCGAATGACGGAACCCATAAACCCCTCCTTTGCGCCTGCCCTCCAATGCGGCCATGCCCGGCGACCATTCGCCGACGCGCCGGGGCATTAAGAGGCCCGTTTGGTTAATGAGTGGTTACCCGAGCGCCCCGCCCCGCGATGCCGTCGAACGGCACGGCAGGCCCGCGGCAGGTCGGGTTGACGGCGCCTCACGCAGGCCGCCGCATAGCGCTGCCGTCCGCGCGAGGAAGCCCATGCCCGAGCCGCTCTTCTATGTCGTCGAGATCGACCTGCCCGCGGATGATCCGGGGAGGGATCTTGCGGCTTTCCGGACCTGGTACGCCAACGTCCACGCGCCCCATCTCTACGAGGCGGGCTTCACCACCTGCACCTCCTATCGCGGCGTTTCCGGCGCGATGCAGATCGTCGATATCTACCAGGCTCCGGACTGGAGCATCTTCGAGAGCGATCGTTTCGTCCGCTACCGGCGCGTCGCCGCCGCCGATCCGCACCTACCCGCGTTCATGACCGGGATCCCCAATATCCGCACGCCCTATGTCGCCGCGTCCCCCGGCTGCAGCGCGGCGCAGGAGCCGCTGTCGACCGACTGGATCACCCTCTGGCGCCTCGACGCCGACGCCACTGTGATGGCGCGGCTCATCGACTGGCTGGCGCAGGAGGGCGAGGCCGCCCTGCGCTCCCGGGGCATTGACGGGATCAGGGTGCTGCAGCGCACCCGCCCTGCTCCGACCGGCACGTCGAACCGCCCCGTCGCGGCACTTGTGCTGGAATCGGCGCAACGCCCGCCGGACGACATCGTCACTGCGATCGCCGCTCCTGCCTTGCTTCGCGGCGCTCTCGGCGCCGGGCCGCACTTCGCGGGGTACCGGCTGTACCCCTGGCCGGACGATGCGGGCCTGATGGCGGGGCCGGCTGCCTGACAGGATCGTAGGGCGGGACCGATCCGGACGCCTGCCCAAATGGTTAACGCCGTGTTGTCACTAACGGATCGTTAGCGAAATCCTTCGTATTGTCGGCAGTCGTTCCTCCGGCAATCCGGTCGCCCTTTCCGCATGTCCTCCACCAGCCTGCCCAGTGTCCAGCGTCTCGTCGGCCTTGCGCGGTCGAACGGCATCGACGTGCGACCGACACTGCTGAGGATCCTGGTCGACCAGTTCGTCATTGACAGCCATCACCCCGCCGCTGAGGTGACCCGCTTCGGCGAACTCGTCCTCAACCTTCTGCCCAAGGCCAGCGAATCCGACCGCGCCATCGTCGCGGAGAAACTCGCGACCCATCGGCAGACACCGACGGCAGTCGCCCGGCGGCTCGCCGCAGATGTCGGCGTGGTCGCCCGCCCGGTCCTCCTGCACAGCCGGGCGCTGTCCGACGACGATCTCTTCCTGGCGGTGCGATCCGGCGACCTCGCCAAGGCGCTGGCCGTGGCCGAACGGGAGGACATCGGCCTTGCCGCCCTCGTGGCTCTGGAGGAGATGGACGACCCGGTGATCAAGACCGCCCTCGCGGCACGCGTCGGCAAGGTCCCGCCGCCGGCCCGCGCGCCGGCCGGTTCCGGCCCGGCCGAGATCGGCCGACGCTTTCTCGCGGGTTCGACGAACCAGCGGGAATCCCTCATCGCCGAACTCGCCATGGCACGGGAGGCCCTGCCCGCGGGCGCCGGACCGCGGATGGCGGAAACGGGCCAGAGCCTCGAGGTCGCCGCCCTGTCGCGCCGGTCCCATGCGCTCGCCGACGCCATCGCGCGGGCCTTCGGGCTCGATGCCAGCCTGGCGGGCCGGATCGCCGGCGATCCGGGCGGCG
>CAZPMD010000114.1:0-12788 GCA_964587395.1 uncultured Hyphomicrobiales bacterium | reverse complement strand
AGATCGGCAACTGCGGATCGCCGATCGAACTGGACGAGGGCTGGCTGCTGCTGACCCACGGTGTCGGCCCCGTGCGGAAATACTCGATCGGCGCCGTGCTCCTCGACAAGCAGGACCCGTCCCGCGTGATCGCCAGGTCGGCCGAACCGCTGGTTCGGCCCGACCTGTCGGAGCGTGAAGGCTACGTCCCGAACGTCGTCTACACCTGCGGCGCCATGCGCCACGGGGACAGGATCATCCTGCCCTATGCGGTCTCGGACACGTTCTCGAAGATCGCCACCATCGACATCGCGGAACTGCTGGAAACGCTCAGGGGCTAGCGCCGGGCAGGGGGATCGGCCAGAGCTGACTTGGCCATGGGAAGCTGGATCCAGAGACCTCTCCGCCGTTCCTGGTGCTTCCGGTCTGAAGGGCTCCCGCCGCGAAGGCATCCATCGCGTTTGTCCTGAACGGACCCTGGGGCAGATCGCGCCGGCCCGTGAGCCCCATCCCCGTGCGCGACGAGAGGAATGTCCGTTTTCGGAGAACTCTCCTGCGACCGCAGTGGAGGCGCGTAGCTGAAGGCTGCGCTCCGGTGCTGGTCGACACGCACGATGCGGGTCGAAGCGAGCCCCAGAGAACAGAAACAAGAGCGGAAAGCCCTGCGCTCAGCGCCCGGACTTGGCGCCCACCGCCGGCTCGACGGCCGAAAGCTGCTGGATGAAGTCGCCGACCGAGCACCAATCGTCCTCCTGCCGACCTGATGCAGCAAGGCCCTTGAGGACTTGCAGCACGACGGCGGAGACCGGCGCGAATACCTCCGCGTCGTTCAGCGCCTTCGCCGCGATGGTCAGGTCCTTGGCGATCAGAGCGGTGCGGAAGCCCGGCCGGAAGTCGCGATCGAGCAGCTTCTGCACATGCCGCTCGAGCACGGTGCTGCGCGCCGCGCCACCGAGCAGCGCCTCGCGCACGCGCGCGGGATCGACGTCCATCTTCATCGCAAGCGCCATCGCCTCGCTGGCGCCGACGAGGTTGGCGGAGACGCAGATCTGGTTGCAGGCCTTGGCCACCTGCCCGGCGCCGTGGCCGCCGACATGGACAATGGTCGTCGCCATTGCCGCGAGGAACGGCCGGGCGAGGGCGAGGGCCTCCTCGGGGCCGCCCACCATGCAGGTCAGGGTACCGTCCACGGCCCCCTTCTGGCCGCCCGAGACAGGCGCGTCGAGTATCATGACGCCGCGGCGGCCGAGGCGCGCGGCGAAGTCGCGCGTCGCCACGGGATCGATGGTGCTGGTATCAACCACCACGGTCCCGGCGGCGAGGACGGCGGCGATGCCCCCGGGGCCGAACAGCACCGTCTCCACGTCTCCCGTCGCCGGCAGGCAGAGAAAGACGACCTCCGCGCCCTCCACCGCCTCCCGCGCGGAAGCCGCCAGGCGCGCGCCGGCGGCGACCACGGGCTCCGCCCTGACGGCGCTGCGGTTGAACACCGTGGTGTCGAACCCCTTGCGCGCCAGGTTGGCGGCCATACCTGCCCCCATGACGCCGAGCCCGATGAAGGCGACGTGTGCTGCCGACCCAACCATGGCTCAGGCGTCACGCTTGGCGGCAAGCACGGCCCGGGATGTGTCCTCCATCGCCTTCATGAAGCCCGCGCCGTCGAGATAGGCGAGGTCGAGATTGGCTCGCTGGGCGAGTTCCTTCATCCGATCGCTCTGCAGGATCCGGGCGAACAGCGCGTCGTGATAGGCGATGACCGGTGCCGGCGTACGGGCGGAGATCATCAGACCCTTCATGTTCTCGATGTTGACCGGCACGCCGGCCTCGGTGAGGGATGGCGTCTCTGGCAGGATGCCGCTCCGGTTCGACGTGGTGGCGAGGATGAGAACATTGCCGGCATCCGCCTGGTTCTTTGCCTCGCCGGGGGTCAGCAGCGTCATGTCGAGCCGGCCGCCGAGCACATCCTGCAGCGCATGCGCGCCGCCGCGATAGGCGACGTGGGTCATCTGGATGCCGGCGGCCTTCTCCAGCGCCTGGAAGGCGGCGTGCAGGATGCCACCCTGACCGGACGATCCATAGGTCAGCTTGCCCGGCTCGGCCTTGGCGCGCTTCACCAGTTCTGCGACCGAATTGATGCCGCCCTTGGCATAGGTCACCAGAACCATGTGCTCGCGGTTGACCCGGGCGATGCCGCGGAAATCCTCGAGCTTGTAGTTCAGGCGATTGTAGTGCGGCAGAGTGGTACTCTCGCTGCCGCCACCGACCAGCATCGTGTGGCCGTCCGGCTCGGCACGGGCAACGAACTCGGCGGCGATGGCTCCGGCGGCGCCCGGGCGGTTCACCACCACGACCGGTACCGGAGAAATGCCTTCTGCCGCCTGGGCCACGGTCCGGGCGGTCACGTCGGTGCCGCCACCGGCCTGGAAGCCGACGACGAGGGTGATCGGACGGTCCGGTGTCCAACCGGACTGCGCCCTGGCCGACGTTGCCGGGGCGAGGAGAGCGGAACCGGCGAGGCCCAGAAAGTGACGGCGGTCGAACATGGTATTCCTCCCTTTTGCAGCGTCGCGCGGCGGCGACTTGATGATGGCGTGGTCAGCGGCCGGCGGCGGCCGTTCCACTCCGGTGGTCGGACGTGGCGAGGGGCTCCGGCATGGCCAGGGCAAGGTCGGCCGCCAGCGCCGCCAGGTCCTGCACGAGCGCCGGGGCAAGCACGATGCCGCTTTCGCGGATCCCTTCCGCGAGCCGGTGCTCGGACTCGCCGGCGAAGAGGATTTCGGGAACGCCGGGCGCCCGTGGCTCCGCCTTCAGGAGCGCCAGATAATCCTGCATGCGGGCGAGGAAAGCCGGCATCGGCATGAAGGCGGCGATGTCGACAAGGATGAAGGCGTGGCCGACATCCTGCGGGTTCTCCCAGTCCTCGTACATGTTGCGGACGTACGGGCCGTAGCCGGCACCGGTGAGCACGCCGGCAAGAATGTCGATGGCCATGGACAGGCCATAGCCCTTGGCACCGCCCAGCGGCAGCACCGCGCCCGCCAGTCCCGCCTCGGCATCACAGGTCGGCCGCCCCGCCGCATCAATCGCCCAGCCCTCCGGGATTGGCTCGCCGCGGCGCGCCGCCGCGATGATCTTGCCACGCGCGACCTGACTGGTCGCCATGTCGAGCAGGAAGGGCGTGGGACCGCCGGACGGGGCGGCGATCGCCAGCGGATTGGTGCCGAGGAAGGGCCGGACGCCGCCGGTCGGCGGCATGGTCTGCGAGGCGTTCGAGACGATGACGGCGATGAGGCCGGCCGAAGCCGCCTGTTCGGCGAAATAGGCAGCGGTCCCGAAATGATTGGAACGGCGCACGCCGACCGTCGCCACGCCATGGCGCCGCGCGCGCTCGATGGCGAGGTCGAGGGCCTTCTGGCCGACATAGGCGCCGAAATTGTTGCCGCCGTCCATCAACGCCGTCGCGCCACGGTCCTGTACCACGGCCGGCTCGCGGATCACGTCCACCATGCCTTCCCTGACACGGCGGACATAGATCGGCAGGCGCAGGACGCCGTGGGAATCGACGCCACGCACATCAGCATAGACGAGCGATGCGGCCACCGATGCGGCGACCGGCCGTCGCACCCCGGCGGCGACGAGCGCCGCCGCGCAGAACTCGGTGAGGGCCGCGGGGGCGTAGTGGGTCACAGCGCGCAGCCCCTGGCCTTCAGGGTCGCGTCGACCCAGGAGCGGTCGATGCTGTCGTCGGCGATGGAGGCGAGGATCGCCTGCTCGCGCGCCATCTGCTCCCGGCTGAGACGGGCGACCTCTGCCGCCTCCGCCTGCGGAACGGCAAGGAGACCGTCCGCATCGCCGATGATGATGTCGCCGGGCATGACCGGCATGCCGCCGATGCTCACCGGGCCGTTCAGTTCGCCCGGCCCGTCCTTGTAGGGGCCGCGGTGGGTGATGCCGCGCGCATAGACCGGCAGGGGCGAGGCCCCGATATGGTCCGTGTCGCGCACCGCACCGTCGATGACGAAGCCGGCGAGGCCACGGCGGGCGGCGATCGACAGCATGATCTCGCCGATGATCGCATTGGTCAGGTCGCCGCCGGCATCGACGACGATGACGTCGCCGGGCTCGGCCATGTCGATCGCCTTGTGCACCATCAGGTTGTCGCCCGGCCGGGTGCGCACCGTGAAGGCCGCGCCGAGGAGGGCGCCGCCCCGGTGCAAGGGCCTCAGGCCGCAACCGCCGGCGAACAACCGGCCCATATTGTCCGAGGCGATGGAGGTCGGGACCCCCGCCAGGCCGTCGACGAGCGCCTTGCTCGTCACCACGCGCGGCCGCACGCGAAAACCGATGCTCATATGTCCTCCCGGACCCTTCTTCGCCGCGGGAGTATCGTCACCGCCTAAGAGACGTCCAATAAATTGAAGGATGCCGATTGATGCGCTAACCGTATCGAAATGGATATCGTCCGTCTGCGCAGCTTCGTCGTCGTCGCCGAGACCCTGCATTTCGGGCGGGCCGCGGCGCGGCTGGGCATCGCCCAGCCGCATCTCAGCCGTCGCATCCGCGAACTGGAGACGGATCTCGGCGCTGTCCTGTTCGAGCGCACCCAGCGCCGCGTCGCCTTGACCCGTGCCGGCATCGCCCTTCTCCCCCGGGCCCGGCGACTCCTCGATGATCTCCGCCGCGCGGGGGACGAGACGCGGGCCATCGCCGAGGGCAGGTCGGGCCGGCTGCGCATCGGCTTCATCCACTCGTCGACCTACGGCACCCTGCCCGAACTGCTGCGCATCTTTGCGCATGATCATCCGCAGGTGGTGCTCGACCTTTCGGAAATGACCATGGTCGAACAGGCGGCGGCACTCACGGCGGGCGACATCGACGTCGGCATCCTCAGGCCCGTGGCCGGCGTCGAGAGCATCGTGTTCGAGACCATCCGGCGCGAACATTTCCTGCTTGCCGTACCACAGGACCTGCCGCTCGCCACCCGCGAGAAGGTGTCGCTGCGCGATCTCGCCACCACGCCGATGATCAGCTTTCCGCGGCTGACGAGCCCGCTCTTCCACGCGCGCATCACCGGGGCCCTCGACCGCGCCGGAGTGACCCCGCCTGTCGTCCAGGAGGCGACGCAGATCCACACCGTTGTCGGCCTCGTCTCGGCCGGCCTCGGCGTGGCTCTGGTGCCGGAAGTGGCGGCGCGCCTGGGCGTCCGCGGCGTGCGGTTCCTTAGCGTCGGCGACGGGCCTGAGCCCGTGGAGGTCTGTATCGGCACCCGGCGCGGCGAGACTTCGCCCGCCGTCCACGCCTTTGCGAGAGCGGGATGGCGGCTGCGCGACGTGGGCACACCGGCAGGTTGATCGATCAGCGGGCGCGGCGGCTAAGGGATCGGGACGAGATAGGCCACGGGCGCGGGAGCCACGAGGTTGCGCACCTTCTCGATACGATAGACGGCACGGTCGAGCGAGAGCGCGAGATGCTGCCTCAAGGCATCCGCTGCCGGCTCCACGTGTCCGGCCACCAGGCGCTCAAGCACCGCGCGATGCTCGGGCAGGAACGGCTCGGTCGGGAAGATGCGCGGCGCTGTCATATAGAGGAAGCTGTGGGCACTCAGCAGGGACTGGTAGAGCTGGATGGCCTCGACCATGGTGCGGTTGCCACAGTAGCCCAGGAGGTCGACGTGGAGCTCGTGCTCGAGGCGGTCCAGATCCCGTCCGTCGAGCTCCCCGGCCCGGGCGATGGCATCATCGAGGCTCGCGAGGCATGACTTCGCCATGCCCGGTGGCAGGCGGGGCGCCGCATTGATCAGCGCCTGTGGCTCCAGCGTCCGGCGCATCTCGTAGAGATCGGCCATGTAGTCGCGGCCAAGGCCGGGGACATACCAGCGGGACCGCTGGTCCTGCTTCACGATACCCCGCTGCTGCAGGCGTCCGAGCACCTCGCGCGCCACAGTCCGCGAGACGCCATAGTGATCGGCGAGTTCCGCCTCGACGACCCGCCAGGAACCGAAGGACATCCGCGCCACGAGTGTGGTCTCGACGTCCCCGTAGATGCGGGCCCAGCTCGCCTCCGCCGCGATCCGGGGGACGGCTGTCTCCACCTCGGGCTGCGGGCTCCCGCTTGGAAGGGTCTCGGGAGTCCTGACAACAAAGGCCAGCCCGCTCCCGGACAGCCATCCGGCAGCCTGCAACTCGTCGAGTGCACGGCGCACAGGCCCGCGGCTTGTGCCGAACTCCCGGGCGACCGCAGCCGTCCGCAGGATGGTTCCGGGTGCGATGGCGCCGGAGGCCAGACGCTGGGACAGGACAGCGACCAGTTGCTCGAAGATGCGCGGCGCCTTGCCCTGGAGTGCGTGCTGCCGATGGTCCAGCACCGTTGGGTCCTCTTTTCCCTGCCCCGGCCGCGGCACGTGCCCCTCGGCGGGAGCGACACCTTAGCGCGACCAGAGGGCGCAGAAACAGGGTTGTCTGTCCGTCAGAAATGTCTAGTGTATACATCAATCAAAATCAGGGCGGGAGGCGCCGGATATGGCGAGGCTGCAGGGCAAGCGGGTGCTGGTCACCGGCGCAGGCCAGGGGATCGGCCGGGCCATTGCGATCGCCTGCAGCCGCGAGGGCGCAGCCGTCCTGGCGACCAGCCGGACGCTCTCGAAGCTCGAGGATCTTGCAGACCGGCATCCAGCTCTCGCCATCGCCGGGCTCGACGTGTCCGACGATAGGGCTGTCGCCGCAGTCGTCGCCTCGGCGGGTCCGGTGGATGTGCTGGTCCACGCAGCCGGCTGGGTTCATTCGGGCACGATCCTCGACTGCTCGCCGGAGGACTGGGCCCGCAGCCTCGACCAGAACGCCACCTCCGCCTACCGCATGATGCGCGCGGTCCTGCCTGGCATGCTCGAACGGGGCGGCGGCACGATCGTCAACGTGGCGTCTGTGGCCTCCAGCCTGACGGGTGTCGCCGGCCGCGCCGCCTACGGCGCCAGCAAGGCGGCGCTGATCGGGCTCAGCAAGGCCGTGGCGCGCGACTTCATCGGCCAGGGCATCCGCTGCAACGTGCTCTGCCCCGGGACTACCGACACACCCTCCCTCGCCGAGCGCATCGCGGCGGCGGGCGATGAGGGCACGGCCCGCAAGGCGATGATCGCACGCCATCCCATCGGTCGGCTGGCGACGGTGGAGGAGATGGCGGCGGCGGCCGTCTTTCTTGCGAGCGACGAGAGCGGCTTCATGACGGGCCAGCTCCTCATCATCGACGGAGGGCAGACGCTATGAGCGCCCTTCGGCACGACGCGTCCCCGCCGAGCGCAGCCCAGCCGGTGCGAATCACCCGACATGGACTTGAGACCTTTTGCAGGTTGGTATTGGCAGCGGCCGGCGCCGACGAGACGACCGCCTCCGCCGCAACGCGGGCGATGATGCACGGCTCCCTGCTTGGCATCGACAGCCACGGTGTCAGGCTGACCGGTCACTATGTGAAGGCGATCGAGGGTGGCCGGGTGAACGGCCGGCCGCGCCTCACCGTTACCCCGACGGCATCGGCTGCGGCGATCCTCGACGGCGACGATGGCCATGGTGCCGTTGCGACCTATGCCGCCATGGAAAGGGCCTGCCAGCTCGCGGAAAGGGCCGGCGTCGGCGCCGTCGCGATCCGCAGGTCCTCGCATTTCGGTGCAGCCGGCGCCTATGCGCTGGCGGCGGCAGAGGCCGGTCTGATCGGCATCGCCGTGTGCAACTCCGACAGTTTCATGCGCCTTCACGGCGGCGCCGAGCGTTTCCACGGCACCAATCCCATTGCCGCTGCGGTGCCGGTAGGCGGACAGAGGCCCTGGCTCCTCGACATGGCCACCAGTGCCATTCCCTACAACCGCGTCCTCCTCTATCGCAGCCTCGGCCTGGCGCTGCCCGAGGGTGTCGCGTCGGATGGCGAGGGCATCGACATCGACGATCCCCACGGTGTGGAGATGCTCGCCCCGCTGGGTGGTGCCTTCGGCCACAAGGGAGCGGGACTGGCTGGCCTCGTCGAAATTCTCTCCGCCGTCCTCACGGGCATGAAGCTGTCCTTCGACATCGCGCCGATGGGCGGGCCGGACTTCGCGACGCCGCGGGCCATGGGCGCTTTCGTGATCGCCATCCGGCCGGAGGCCTTCATCGCCCGGGAGACCTTTGAGGCGGCGATGCACCGCTATCTCGACCATCTGCGCAGTTCTCGCACAGCGCCCGGCGCTGCCGTCATGGCGCCTGGCGACAGGGAATGGGCAGAGGCCGACAGGCGGGCCCTTGCCGGGGTCCCGGTGGACCCGGTGACGATCGAGGACTTCACCGCGCTTTCGAAACGTCTTGGCATCGCGATGCCGGCCTTCGACTGCGTTCAATGACTCAAGAGCCACCACGACCGTCCGCCCGAGGACGGCAAATCAGGGAGAAGGAACGATGAAGATGGGTCTCAAGGCCATGGCCGGCATCCTTGCCGGTGCGGCGCTCTCGCTCGCCGTGCCGGCGCCGGCCACCGCCCAGCAGTTCACCCTCAGGCTCAACCACGTGCTGGCGCCGACGGAGCCGTTCCACGAGGGCTTCCAGCTCTGGGCGCGACGCGTCGAGGAGCGGACCCGCGGCGCCCTGCGCATGCAGATCTTCCATTCCGCCCAGCTGGGCGTCGAGGAGGACATCATCGAGCAGATGCGCCAGGGCTCCAATATCGGCCAGAACACGGATGCCGCCCGCCTCGGCACCTATGTCCGCGGCATCGCGGTGATGAACGGACCCTACTTCGCCGAAACGCTCGACGAGGTGGCGAAGCTCAGGGAGTCGCCCACCATCAAGCGCTTCGTCGACGAGCTCGCCAGCCAGCACGGCCTGCGCGTCGTCTGCTTCGACTGGGTGCAGGGCATGCGCCACTTCTACACCAACAAGCCCGTGCGCAAGCCGGAGGACCTCGCCGGACTGCGCATCCGCACGCCGCCGGCTCCGATCTGGCAGGAGTCTGTCCGCGCGCTCGGCGCCTCGCCGGTCGCGATGGCCTTCGGTGAGATGTATCCGGCGCTCCAGCAGAAGGCGATCGATGGCGTCGAGCTCGTGCACAACAACATTCCCGGCCGCCGGTTCTGGGAGGTGCTGAGCCACGCCAACGAGACCTCGCACATCCTGCTGATCAACTTCCAGGTCGTCGGCTCGCAGTTCTTCAATCGTCTGCCGGCCGAGCTCCAGACAGCGCTCGTGGAGGAGTGCCAGAAGGCCGGCCGCGAGACCTCGGAGAAGATCCTCGCCTCGGAGGCGCAGGTTCGGCAGACGCTGCGCGAGCGCGGCATGACGCTGGTCACCGACGTCGATCTCGCCGCCTTCCGCCGGGCCGGTGAGCGCGCCTATCAGACGCTCAACCTGCTCGAGGTGCGCGACGCCGTGCACCGCGAGATCGGCAAGCAGCGCTGACCCCCTGCCGGCACGAGGAGACGAGCATGCGATCCTTCCACCATCACCTCGGCCGTGCCGAGGCCGTGATCGCCGGCAGTTTCCTCGTACTGATGGTGGTCCTGATCTTCGCCGGCGGCGTCGGCCGACTGATGGGCTATCCGCTCAACTGGTCGGGCGACGCCGCCACGGCACTGTTCGCCTGGGCCTGCTTCCTCAGCGCCGACATCGCCTGGCGGCACAATGCGCTCATGTCGGTCGATCTCCTGGTCGACCGGCTGACGCCCTCCGCGCGCCACTTGGTCGTCGTCGTCAAGCACCTGATCGTCCTCGCCTTCCTCGGCTTCATCGTGGTGGCCGGCCTGTGGCTCGCCTGGATCAGCCGGAACCGCACCTTCCAGGGACTGCCGAACGTCAGCTACTCGATCGTCACGCTGAGCCTTCCGGTCGGCTGCGCGCTGATGTTCCTGACCTCGGTGTTCAAGCTCGTCGACCACGTGAAGGCGGGCCCGCAGCCCGCTGCCGTCGAGCCCTGAGCGCGCCATGCTCACAGTCTTCATCGCCTTCCTCGTCCTCACCCTCATCGGCGTGCCCGTGGCTTTCGCGCTCGGCATCTCGGGTGCCCTCTTCTTCGTCCTGAACCCCGACATTCCCTTCACCGTCCCGGTCCAGCTGACGGTGTCGCAGACGCAGAATTTCGCCCTGCTGGCCATCCCGCTGTTCATCATGGCGGGGAACTTCCTCAACCAGTCCGCCATCACCGAGCGGATGATCCAGCTCGCGACCGTGCTGGTCGGGCGGCTCAAGGGCGGCCTCGCGCAGGTGGATCTCGCGCTCTCCGGCCTGATGGGCGGCGTCTCGGGCTCGGCCATTGCCGATGCCGCGATGTCGGCGCGGATGCTGGGTCCGAACATGATCCGCCGCGGCATGTCCAAAGGCTTCGTCGCCGGGATCATCTCCTACTCGTCGCTGCTGACGCCGGTCATCCCGCCGGGCATCGGCATGATCCTCTACGGCACGGTCGGGCAGGTCTCGATCGGCCGGCTCTTCGCGGCGGGCTTCGTGCCGGCCTTCCTGCTCTGGGCGGCGATGGCGGCGGTCATCTGGGTGGTGGCGCGGCGACGCGGCTATGACGCCGAACTCGCCGAGCGCCCCACGGTCCGCCAGATCGGCAGCGCCTTCAAGGCCAGTATCTGGGCGATCCTCTTCCCCGTCTTCCTGCTGCTCGGCCTGCGCTGGGGCGTCTTCACGCCCTCCGAGGTCGGCGCCTTCGCGGTGGTCTACGCCGTCGGCGTCGGGATCTTCGCCCATCGAGCGCTCACCCGTGCCGGCTTCCTCGAAGGGCTCGAGATGAGCCTCAGGGACGTCGGCTCGGTCATGTTCCTGCTCTCTCTCGCGGCGATCTTCAGCTACGGCATCGTCTACGAGCAGGTGCCGGACACCATCTCGCGCTGGGTGCTGGGTGTGAGCCGCGACCTCGAGACGGTGATGGTCATCATCGTGCTGCTGGTGATCGTCGCCGGCTTCGTGATCGACGGGGCCATCCTCATCGTCATGCTGACACCGATCTTCCTGCCCCTGATCCTCAGCCTCGGCGGCGACCCCGTCCATTTCGGCATCATCTTCATCATCGCGGCGACCATCGGCAATTTCACGCCGCCCGTCGGCGCGGCCATGTTCGCCGTCTGCACGATCCTCAAGGTGTCGATCGCCGACTACACCCGCGAATCCCTGCCCTTCTTCATCGCGGTCTGCGCCATCACGCTTCTGATGATCTTCACGCCGGCTCTTGTCCTGTGGATCCCGGACCTGATGTTCGCGCGATAGCTCCGACCAGGCAGCGGTGGCGGTGCAAAGGCGCCGGGGGATCTGGTCCTCTCAGACCAGGCGATCGCCTGACGGCTCCCGGGGCGCTTCGCGGAGGCCGGAGACACCTCTCCTGATGCGTCGCATCGGCCTTCAGTGGCCGTCCCGGAGGCAGCAGGCATGCCGCTGTTCGAACGGGAAGCCGAAAGCCCCATCGCAGGCAGATAACCGGACGGCGGGCACGCAACCGAACGTCCGCCTTCGGGTCGTGGGCCAATGACCGCAATGGCGGCGCGAGGCCATCGTCAGACTGCTGCCGTGCTTGGGCGCCAAAGCCGATGCCTTGCGGGGCCAGCACTGAACCGCCCCTAGATTCCTGGACGCCTTCTTCCCTAGTTTTGAGGCAAGGAGGCCCCGATGGGCAAAGCGAACTTCGCCGAGGACTTCAAGCGGGACGCGGTCCTTCAGATCACCGAACGGGGCTATCCGGTAGCGGAGGTTGCTGCGCGGCTGGGGATCAGCAAGTACTTGCTCTACGAGTGGAAGAAGCGATACGCGAAGCCGGCCGCAGCGCGCGATGACGAGCAGACCGCCGAGGTCCGCCGCCTGACGCGCGAGTTGCAGCGGGTTACCGAGGAGGGCGGCATCCTAGAAAAAGCGGCCGCGTACTTCGCCAAGGATGCAAAGTGAAGTACGCGTTCATCGCCGAGCATCGCCCGATCTTTTCGATCCGCGCCAATGTGCCGCTGCCTCTCGGTGCAGCCCAGCGGCTTCTACGCCTGACTGAAGGACCCGCTCAGCCCACGCGCCAAGGACGACCGCCGCCAGATCGAACTGATCCGCACGGCCTGGCGCGACAGCAGCAAAGTCTACGGCCACCGGAAGCTCCACGACGACCTCATGGACATGGGCGAGAACTGCTGTCCGAACCGGGTCGCACGACTGGCGCGGCTCGCCGGCATACGGGCTCAGATCGGGTACAAACGCCGCCCCGGCATGGACGGAGGCAAGCCGTCCCTGGCCATCGGCAACACGCTCGACCGCCAGTTTGACGTGGAGGCACCGGACAAGCCCTGGGTGACCGACATCACCTACATCCGCACGCACGAAGGATTCGCCTACCTGGCGGTCGTGTTCGACCTCTTCTCGCGCCGCATCGTCGGATGGTCGATGCAATCGCGCCAGACGACCAACGTCGTCCTTCAGGCGCTGCTGGCTGCCGTCTGGCGGCGCAAGCCGAAGGGCCGCGTGCTGGTGCATTCGGATCAGGGCAGCCAGTTCACGAGTATGGAGTGGGCATCCTTCCTGAAGCACCACGACATGGAGCCCTCGATGAGCCGGCGCGCTGGACCGCCCACTCATCGTTCTGTCCGAGCAGGATGGCGCCGACGAGCCTTGTGATGGCGGCCTCGTTGAGGAAGATGCCGATGACCTCGGTGTGGCGCTCGATCTCGCCGTTGAGGCGCTCCAGCGGGTTTGTCGAATGCAGCTTGGCGCGGTGCGGCGCCGGGAAGGTCATGTAGGCGAGCACGTCGGTCTCGGCTGTGTCCATCAGTGCGGCGAGTTTGGGCACCGTCGGTCTGAGCTGGTCGGCGACCCTGCGCCATTGCT
>CAZPMD010000113.1:0-13048 GCA_964587395.1 uncultured Hyphomicrobiales bacterium | reverse complement strand
CCGCGCCGCCTCCCCCTGTGGCGGGCTTCGCCCCCGCGCGGCGGGCCCACGCCAGGCTGCGGGTTGCGCTCTCTGGGCCTGCGGGCGTCGGCAAGACCCTCGGGGCGCTGCTCCTGGCGCGCGGTTTCGTAGGCCCACAGGGCCGCATCGCGGTCATCGACAGCGAGCGCGGGCGCAGCGCCGTCTACGTCGGCGCCGCAGGGATCGGGGCCTTCGATCTCCTCGTGCTCCAGCCGCCGCACAGCCCTGCGGCTTACGCGCGGGCCGTGAAGATGGCCTTCACGGACGGGTACGACGTGCTCGTGATCGACTCCATCAGCCATGAGTGGGCGGGAGTCGGGGGCGTCCTGGAGGCCGTGGACGCCGCGAAGCGGAGCGAGCGCAATGCGTTCACCGCGTGGCGCGAACCGTCCGCAGCGCACGCGCGGTTCATCGACCTCATCGTCTCCGCGCCATGCGCGGTCGTGGTCACCCTGCGCTCTCGGACCGCCTACGAGCTCGTGGACCAGGGCGGCAAGAAGGTCCCTCGCCGGCTCGGAATGGCCCCCATCCAGAGGGATGGGGTCGAGTACGAATGGGATCTCTGGCTCTCGCTCGCGATCAAGGGACACGCGGCCCGCGTCGAGAAGTGCAACTCGGGGGCGGCGGCGGTGGTCGCCGCCGCCCTGGAGGAGGACCGCTGCATCACCTCGCGGCTCGGGGTCGCGTTGGCGGCCTGGTACGCGGCGCCGCCGCGGCCGGTCGAGATCGCGGCACCCGAGGAGGAGCCCGAGCCGGGGCCGGGAGCGGAGGAAGGCGAGGGCGTGGAACAGGAGCCCGCTGCGACCGAGGCGATGGGCGCCTCGGAGCCGGACAGCAGCGGCGGGTACACGGTGGAGTAGTCCGGCCGGAGGGGCCGGGGGAGGCGGACATGAGCGCGGACGAGGAGTTCATCGACGACGTGAGCAAGGAGGAGGAGGCCAAGGCGTACGTCAGGCCCCCGTGTGCCCCGGCGGGGAAGTACCTCTGCCGGTGCATCGACGTGGACTGCGAACAGCGCCCGACCACGAAGGGTGACCCGCAGTGGAGCCTGCGCTTCGAACTCGTCGGCCGGGTCGCACCGGGCGTCGGGGGGAAGGCCGTGATGCAGAAGGCCGACCCGGAGAAGGTCTGGCAGGGTCGGACCTGCTTCGACAGGCTGTTCTTCAGCACCGGGGCCGCGGGGCGGCGGAAGCTGATCTACCGCGCTTTCGGGATCGACACCTCGCGTCCGGTGCGTTCGAGCGAAGCGCTCGCGAAGATCCACGGTGGTTGGGTCATTCTCGACCTGGAGATCGAGGAGTTCACCTCGCGCTCCGGCGAGGAGCGCGAGGCGAGCAAGGTCAAGTTCGCCGGCTACGAGGCCGCGCCGGCCCCGCTCGTCGCGCAGTTCGTCGCCGCCGGCCTCGAACCCCTCCTCGTCCGCGACCGCGAAGAGCGCGACCGGAGGAGGGGCGAGGAGGAAGGCGAGAGCGTGCCGCAGGATGGCGACGTGCCGTTCTAGTCGTGCCGCCGCTCGCGGGAGCAACGCCTCGCGGGCGGCATATCGCTCGGGCCCCGGACGCGAGCCGCACGCTTGCGCGTCCGGGGCCCACTCCCTCAGCCGAGACGCGCCGTCGGAGGACGTGCATGCGACCCGAACAGACCACCAGCGGCACGGACTACCTGCGCGGCAGCCTCGCCGCGGTGATCTTCCACCGCGACAACTTCGCGATCCTCAGGATCACTCCCGAGGGTCCCCTCCCCAAGGAAGTCGCTCCCGGCGCGGACGGCACCGTGGCCGCGAAGGGGCCCATGATCGCCCCGCAGCCGCATGCCAGCTACCAGTTCACCGGGGCCTGGGAACGGCATCCCAAGTGGGGCGCCCAGTTCGCGTTCTCCGAGTACGCCATCTCCTACCCTTCGCGCGCGGAGGACGTGGTGTCCTACCTCCGCGAGTTGCCCGGCATCGGCGCCGTGCTCGCGGATCGCATCGTCGCGACGCTCGGCGCCGAAGCGGCCATCCAGGCGCTCCGCGAGGAGCCCGAGCGAACCTCGGAGCGTGTCGCCGGGTTGAGCGCCGCGGTGGCGCGAGAGGCTGCTGTTCGGCTCGCCGAGAACCGCGAGATCGAGGGCTCGTTGTTGGAGCTCAAGCACCTGCTCGGTGGCTGCGGAATCGGTCGCTCCTGCGTTCTGCGGGTCCTCCGCAAGTGGGGCAAGAAGGCGCCCGAACAGATCCAGCGTGACCCCTACATCCTCGCGCGGGAGATTTGGGGCATCGGGTTCCACTCGGCGGATCAGGTCGCGCGTCGCGCCGGCTTGCCGCTCGACGACCCGCGCCGCATCCGCGCCGGAATGGCCTGGGTGCTCGACCGCGCGAGCGCGAGCGAGGGGCACACATGCCTCCCGTGCCGGGCCTTCTTGAGGTACGCGGCCGAGTTGTTGGGCGTCGCCGACGAGCAGGTGATGGCGCTCCTTGCGCAGGCGTACCACGATGGCTCCGTGCAGGTCGTCGTCGAGGAGGGGGATCCGGAGCCGCCGGATGGCGGGTGGATCTACCTGCCGGCCCTGATGCGATCGGAGCACGCGGTCTCGGCGGCCCTGGTCGGGCTGTTGTCCGCTCCGCCGGGGGCGTGGGAGCGGAGCCTCGTCCCCGCGTCCGGGGACGGCCTCGCCGAGGACCAGCGTGCCGCGCTGGCGCTCGCCTGCCAGCCGGAGTCGCGCGTGTTCCTGCTCACCGGGCCGCCGGGCACAGGCAAGACCTTCGCGCTCAAGGCGCTCCTCGGCAGCTACGCCGGGGCCGGCGTGCGGGTCGCCCTCTCCGCCCCGACCGGGAAGGCAGCGAAGAGGATGATGGAGGCCACGGGTCGCGCGGCCTCGACGATCCATGCGCTGCTGAAGCCCCAGCGCCGCGGGGAAGGGGGCGAGGTCGAGCCGGGCGAGGGCGACGCGGGCGGCGCCTGGCACTTCAAGCACGGCCCAGGGCACCCACTAGAGATCGACGTCCTAGTCCTCGACGAGGTCTCAATGCTCGACGTCTCGCTCGCCAGGTCGGTCTTCGGCGCGGTGCCGCTGGGGGCGCGCCTCGTGCTCGTTGGCGACGCGGATCAGCTGCCGTCCGTCGGGCCGGGCAACGTGCTCGCGGACCTGGTCGCCAGCGAGGCGGTCCCGCACGCGCGCCTCTCGTCCATCAAGCGGCAGGATCCCGGGGCGATCGTCACGAACTGCCATCGGGTCCGCGAGGGGCGGCCCCCGAAGTTCCCCGGGGGAGACGCGGACATGATCATCGTGCCGGCGACGGAGCCCGAGGAGATCCGCGCGGCGCTGGTGCGCCTCGTCGCCGAGGAGCTTCCGAAGCGGCTCGGGCTCACGGAGCGCAACGAGATCCTCGCTGGCATCCAGGTCCTCTCGCCACTGCGCGAGAAGACCGAGCTCGGCTGCGACAAGCTCAATGCCCTCCTCCAGGACACGCTCAACCCGGCCCTGCCGGGCCCGAACGGGAACCTACCGCCGGAGGGCGTTGACTGGGGCCGCTCTGCGAAGTTCCGCGTCGGGGACAAGGTCATCCAGACGCGGAACGACTACGACTTGCAGGCGATCAACGGAGACCTCGGGTCCGTCCTGCAGTTCCTCCCGCAGGGGGAGGAGGTTCCGGGGGCTGCCGCGGACGGTTCGCCTGCGGTTCGTGTCGCCTTCGAGAACCCGAACAGGGAGCGCGTCGTGCCCGCCAAGAAGAACGATCTGGAGTTGGCCTACGCGCTCACCGTGCACAAGTACCAGGGCTCCGAGGCGCCGTGCGTGGTCCTGCCGATGCACCGCTGCTTCGGGAGCCTGGTGGTGCAGCGAAACTGGGTCTACACGGCCATCTCGCGCGCGGCGAAACTCTGCGTGGTGGTGGGGAGCGAAGCCGCGCTCCGCGCGGGCGTGAAGCGCGTCTCGCAGCGCCAACGGTGCTCGCGGTTGGCGTGCCTGCTCGCGTGCGGGGCGGCCGACGCCGACGAGGGAAGGACTGACGGCGGGGTGGTCCCGCCGGAGGCCGCCGGCGCGGAGGTTGGCTCTGACGCGCCGGCGGCCTCGACTCCTCTGGCCGCTCCCGCTCCTCCGGCCGCTCCCGTTCTCGCTCCTCCTCCGCCTCCCCCAGCGGAGCCGCCCCCGGCGGAGCCGGCCCCGGCGGAGCCGGCGGGCCTCGACCGCGCGTTCGCGATCCTGGAGCTCTGTGGGGTGGACCGTGATCCGCGCTGGGAAGCGGAGGACGTGCTTGCCGAGATCCAGGCGTTCCCCGACAGCAGCGAGGTCGCGCGGTTGAAGCGCGCTCTCGCGCGGGCCGGGGGGAAGGGGCCAGCCCGGCGCGAGGCGTGGCGGCGCGTGGAGTGGGCGCGGCGGATCGAGGCCGCTCTAGGCGCGGAGTAGGGAGGCTAAGCATGGCGATGACCGTAGTGGTTGACGACCGGGAGCGGTGCCCGCTGCTGCTGCCGCTCCCGCCGGAGATCTCGACGGTGCGCGCGCGCCTCGCGACCGGGGACTACTCCCTGCTCGGGCGCGAGGACCTGATCGCGGTCGAGCGCAAGAAGGCGAGCGAGCTGTACTGCACCGTGGGCGCGGGCCGGTGCCGCTTCCTCGCGGAGCTGACCCGCATGCGCGGGATCGTGCGCCGGGGCGGTGTGGCGGCCATTGTGTGCGAGGGGTCGCTCTACCAGGTCCTCGGGCAGGCCGCGCTCATGGGCGAGGGGTCGGGGTCGCTGGCCAGCACCATGGGAGAGCGGCGCGTAGCGCCGAGCCACGTGCTCGGCTCGTTGGTGGCGTGGTCGGTCGCGTTCAGCGTGCCGGTATGGTTCGCGGGCGGCCTGGAGACGGCGGCGGACATTGTGTGGGGCATCCTGCGCGCCGCCGAGAGGAAGCTCACGGAAGCAAAACACGGAAGCTAACAAAGAGGAAGCGAGGAGCGCGATGAAGGGCGCGATGAAGGGCACGAAGACCAAGCGCGACGCCGCGATTCCGACCGGCGCGGTGTTCCGAGAGTTCTCGGTCGAGTTGACCCGGCCTGGTGGGCGCTCGGGACTGTACGCCGTGCTCGCCCATGTCGAGGGCGCCGCCGTGCATCTGGAAAGGGTGCGCGAGATCCGGCCGCCGGAGGACCTCGGGGAGTGGTGCGCGGCGGAACGGGTGCACCTCTACTCGCTGATCCGCGAAGCGTGGCAGAAGGCCACGGGAGAGGTCGAATGAGCGGCGAGAACATCCCCGCGGCGCCGCCCGTCTGCGCCTGCGGCGTCGTCCTGCAGCGCGGCGAGGTCGGCGCCTGTGAGGGCTGCCGGGAGGTCGAGCGCGAGAGCATCGACGAGAGCATCCCCGAGGCTCCCGGGCCCTCCATGCCCACGCCGCCCGTGGCCCCCTCGACGCCCATGTCGCCCGTGCCGACGGCCCCGAAGCGGCCTCGCGGGC
Organism: uncultured Hyphomicrobiales bacterium; assembly: GCA_964587395.1. GTDB lineage: Bacteria > Pseudomonadota > Alphaproteobacteria > Rhizobiales > Phreatobacteraceae > Phreatobacter. The sequence goes on along the minus strand of CAZPMD010000113.1, from coordinate 7,612 downwards.
GGCCCCGCGGCTCAAAGAAGGTCGCGCTCGCGCCGGCCAACAACGAGGTGCCGCATGTCGAGATGCCAAAGCTGACAGGCGGGCCCTTGCCACCGAACTGGCCCGTTCCCGTCTCCCTCCTAGAGCCAGCGCGGAAGCCCGAGCCGGACCAGGAGCTCCTCGACGCCCTCGCCGGCCTGCCGGATGACGCCCTCGACGCCCTCGCCGGGCTTCTTGGATGCCGCGACGCCCCCGTCATTCAAGATTGGCGCGTCCGGGAGCCGCAGCCAGTCGAGCCGACGGGGCCGGAGCCGACGCCCGGCACCGCACCCGCGCCAACCCCCGAGGAGGAACCCGACCAGGACCTCCTCGACGCCCTCGCCGGACTGCCCGAGGAGGATCGCGCGGCTCTCGGCCCGGACCCCGTCGAGGCGCACCTGGCCTGGCTGCGGCGCTGGGTCCGCCTCGACGAGGATCTCCGTGCGGCACAGCACTACGCCGAAGTCTCGGCGCGGATGCTCGGTACGCGCGTCGAGGCGCTGACGAAGCGCCGCGACCGCCTGGCGCAGGAGGTCGAGCGGGCCCACCGCGCCGCGTGGCTCGCAGGCGGGCCGAAGACGGTGCTCGTCCCCGGCGTCACCTCGCGCCTGCGGGAGGTCGCCGAGGCCGTGCGGGTCGCCGACCCCGAGGCGGCTATCTCGTGGGCCCGCGAGGGGGCGCCCGCCTGCGTGAAGACGGTGGAACAACTGCGCTCGCGGGAGTTCACCGCGCTGGCCGCGAAGCGGCTCGAACTCACGGGCGAACTGCTGCCAGGGGCCGAGGTGGTGCCGGCGGTGGTGCGCGTGTCGGTCACAAGAGGAGAGTAGTCGTCCAGCGTGGCGCGGCAGGGCAGGGCCGGGCTAGGCCGGGCTGGGCAGGGCAAGGGCGCGTAGGCGCACTGGAGAAGGAGGAATCGATGGACAAGTACCACTTCGAGATCAAAGGCACGCGACCGTTGTTGATGCACTGGGACAACTTGCGCTGGCAGGACGAGCAGCGCAAGCGCGCGACGAAGGCCCTCCGCGGAGCGGCCGGCGACGATCGCTCGACGCTTGGGATGTGGCAGTCGTTCATCTACGCGGTCGCGCACAAGGGCGGGGCCCGGTGCGTGATGCCGGGCGAGAACGTGGACGCGGCCCTGCGTGAGGCCGGGAAGCAGCTCAAAGACGGCCGCCGCTCGCTCAAGGCCGCGGTCCTGTCCGGGGTGCAGTGCAGCGAGGAGCATCTGGCCTTCTACGCGGCCGCGCCGGGCCAGTCGTTGCAGCCGGTCGATCTCGCCGAGAAGGATCTCTGGACGCCGTACGACCAAGGGAGCCCGCACCCGGCGCTGACGCTGTACCTGAAGCGCGTGCGGGTCAACTCGGCTCGGCATGTCCGCGTGCGCCCGCGGTTCGATGCATGGGCGGTCGAGGGCGTGTTGCTCGTCGCCCGGCTGAGCGAGGATCACATCCGGCAGCTGTTCGCGCTGGCGGGCTCGGAGATCGGGCTCGGCGACTGGCGCCCGCGGTTCGGGCGCTTTGAGCTCACGGGGGTGGAGAAGGAGTAGTTCCGGCTAGGCCAGACTGGGCTTGGCCCGGCCGGGCTGGGCTAGGCCAGGCGGGGCGGGGGCAGGGCGGGGCAAGGGCGCGGATGCGCAGTCGGTCGCTCGGTGCTGGGGCAACACCTGGCGCCGGGCATGTGGCAAGGCTCGGCCCGGCATGGCATGGCTCGGCGGGGCAAGGCAGGGCAAGGGCGCGGATGCGCACTGGGAGGAAGGAGAAGCCATGGGTCTCATCGAAGATGCGGAGTTGCTGACGGTCGCACGCGGCCGACTGCATGACCTTCTTGGAGCGGCGCTGAAGGAGCACCCGCTCCCCCCGGGGAGCATCGTGCGCTACGAGGACGTGGCGGGCTGGCTCGGGGTCTCGTTCGCGGGCCTGCGCCAGGCGTTCGAAGCCCGCCCCGGACTGCGCCCGCTCCTGCGCCAGGTGCTCGTCGAGGCAAGCGGCTCATTCCTGGTCTCGGTTCCCCGCGAGGGCTACCGCGTCGCGACCGCCGAGGACGCTGCCTGCGACGCGAACCGGCGGATGCTGCGCGCGGGTCGGCAACTCGATGCGCACCGCGACGAGATCCGTCGCGTGCGCGGGCAGGACCAGGATGAGCGGTGCCGCGCAGAGCTCGACCGAAGGGAGGCGGGCTTGGGCCTGTTCCTCGACGGCCTGCGTCCGCAGATCACCGCGGGCACGGCGTTCCTGCTGCCGGCGCCGAAGGAGGAGTAGGAGTTGTTCCGCGGCCCGGAGCGGCGCGGCGCGGCGAGGCAGGCCCGGGCAAGGCAGGGCAGGGCAAGGGCGCGTAGGCGCAGTCGTTCGTCCGGCGTTGGGGCAACACCTGGCGCCGGGCATGTGGCAAGGCTCGGCCCGGCATGGCATGGCTCGGCGGGGCGGGGCAGGGCAAGGGCGCGGATGCGCACTGGAGAAGGAGGAGGAAGATGGGAGACGAGGACTACGGGGACGAGGATGGCGAGGACGAGGACGACGTCGGCGAGAGCGATGAGCACGTCCACGTCCACTCGACGCCCTCGGAGCGCACGGAGGAGCGGCGCATCCAGCGCGAACACTGCCTGCGGCAGATCCGCGCGGCCGAGGCCGTGCGGATCGCGGAAGTAGGTTCGCGCCGTGGCGAGTACGCCCGCGGCTACCTCGCGGGCCGGCGCGAAGAGGACTTCGCACCGGATGCACCCAGCCCCGTGGGCGACGCCCTGCGAACCGCCTTCGAGGCTGGCTGGCGGGCGGCGTTGAGGATGAGCACCGAGGTGGAGCATGAGCACGAACGCTGATTCCACAGGCCGCGCGGACGCGCTCCTCGCCGGGCGCCAAGCCGCGCGCCTCATGATCGCGGAGGAGGCCGCCCGCTACATCGGCCGAGCGTCGCTGGCGGGCGGCTCGCCCGCGAACTGCAGCGGCGCCTTCTGGGCAGAGGTCGCCCGCATCGCGGATTTGAACGCTCGCGCCGCGGCGGAGTATGCGCGGCTGGAAGCCGCCGGGGAGGTCGCATGAACAGGGATCTATTGTGGATGCATTGGATGGTGCGCGACGCCGTCGGCAAACTCGATGGCTTCGCGGATGAGCGCGAGGCCCGCGAGGCGCTCGCTGAGGAGTTGTGCCAGCAGCGCGACGCGAGCCACGAAGAATGGCACGAAAACATGCACGGCATCTACCTCCTGCAAGTCTGCGCGCGGGTCGTCGATGGCCGCATCGAGGAACTGCCCACCGCAAGCGGTGCAGTGCTGACAGCATTCGAGGCAGTCGAGGATGCCGCCTACTCCTGCCAGGATTGGCACGGCACGCACCTCGGTGGGGCGCTCGCCGCGCTGCGAGCTGCGCTGGGTCTGGCCCCATGAGAACCCACACAGCACCGGGCATCCCGGCGCACCACCCGCCAGCACGGGCCGACGACGACTGGTACGAGGGCGGCGGCCCGTCGCGCCGCGGCGGCAGTCCGTTCGACACGCCGCGCATCCGGTGCCTGCTCGCCATCGTCGGCGACGACGGGCGCCTCCGGCCGTGGGATGAGGCGCGGCGCCAACTTGCTGGCGACCGCGATGCCCTCGCCTACCTCGCCCAGGTCCGCGAGGATGAGCAAGCGCACCTGGCCCTGGTCGCCCGCGGCGAGGTCATGCCCGACCACGAACCGGCGCCGTACACGGGCGGACGGCGCCCGCGGGACCCGCCGCCGTTCGCCGGCGAGGTCGTGGGCGGCTGGACCATCCTCGCTCCGCTGGATTCAGGCCGCTGGCGCTGCCGCTGCAATGGCTGTGGGAAAATCGTCGTGCGGAACATCCGCAGCCTCCGTTTCCAGGCGCGTCAACAGGCGCAAGGACTCGCCCGTGGAAACGTGATCTGTATGAGCTGCGCGGTGCGGTGCCGACACGCCGCCGCGAAGGAGGAGGCATGAACGATCCAACCTGGTGCGCCTGCGAGCACTGCGAACTGGCGCGGTGGCGCGCGTTCGAGGCGCGGTGCAGCCTGGGCGGCGAGCATGAGGCGCTGCTCCGCGATCTGCACCGGGAGATCGTGCGCCGCGAGCCTACCGGGCACATTTGCGCCATGCTCTGCCAGGCCCTCTCCGCGATCTACAGCGATGCGTTCGAGGTTGCGGCCGAGGAGTTCTGCGACCTCGTAGAGGATGAGGAAGCGGTTATTGCCCGCGGGATTGCGGCCCCCTGCCTGAAGGAAAAGACCACGTGACCACCCTCTACATCGGCGTGGACCCCGGTCGGCACGGCGGCATCGCCCTGCTCGGCCCCCGGGGGCCAAAGCAAGGCCTGTCGGCCACCGTGTGGGTGCACAGCGCCCGCGTAGCTCCTCTGCCGTGGTCGGCGCGCGGACTCGACTGTGGGGCCCTTGCCCACTGGCTCGCCCCCGAGGGGCAGATCCTCGGCGACGCCAAAGCCCTCGTCGAGGACCCGTGCCCGGTCGTCCGCGGGGGGCGCCGGCAGGCTCCCCGCAGCGTCGAGACGATCTTCTGCGAGTTCGGCAAGACGCTCGCCGTGCTCGAACTGGCGGGTGTTGAGATCACGCGTGTCTCCGCGGTCACCTGGCGCAAGGCCGCGGGCCTGCCCCGCACCGTCGGCGGGAAGACCGAGGCCGAGCGCCGTCGCAACCGGAAGGCCTTGTCGGTCGCACGCGCCTACGCCCTGCGGCCCGACCTCGGCATGCTCGCCGACGGGCCCGCAGAGGCCCTGCTGTTGGCGCTGGTGGCACAACAGAGGGGGGGGCGGAGATGACCGGAGCCGTCGTGTGGAACGCCTGGGGCGATGGGCGTGACTGCGCCGTTGCCGACGAGGGCTGCGCATTCCGCCCCTGTCTGTGGGTCGCAGAGAACAAGGGATCCTTCCAGGTGGGGCGCGGCTACACGTCCTACCACCGGCACCCCTGGCTGGAGTGCTGGATGCGCCACGAACATGGATGCCCGCGTCCGAGGCCAGAGCCAGAGCCCGAGCGGGCGCGGTGCTGCATCGCGCCCGACTTCCCCGATGCGCGGAAGTCGGGCGCGCGAACGCAGACTTGCCGCACCTGCCGCACCCGCATGGGCGGCATGCGACTCGCACTCTGCCGGACGCTTGAACGCCATCCGGCGGTGCCGTGCGCGCATGAGGTCGTTGACGCGGAGAACTGGGCCTGCGAGCCGGCCTGGCATTGCCGGCAATGCGGCTGCTGGTGGGAAGTGAAACCACAGCCGCACCAGCCCGGGGAGGCACTCGCGGCCTTCAGTGAAGGCCGGTTCGCTGCCTGGAAAGCACGCATGGAGGCGAGGTAGAACAATACACGAACCCGAAGGCCTCAAAGCCGTGGCAACCGCCCGCGAGCGGCCTGGGTGCTCACTTCGCTGTCTCGCCCTTGAGCACCACCCTACCCTGTGGTAGGCTGGCATCATCGCGTGGCCCGGAACCCGCGCTCGACATCACGGCCGACCTCCCGCCCCGTCCCGCCATCCGGGCCGCGCCGGGGCGGGAGGAACGCCTCCATGGATCCAGGAGAGGAGCAGATGCAGCGCACCGTGACCCCGAAGCGCGCGAAGCGGCAGGCCCAGGCATGATCGGCGCGGCGGAGTGACCCTCTCCCGCGCCGACCTGCTCGCCTGGCTCGCCCCGGGCATCGAGCCCGCCGCCCTCGCGGTGCGCGCGGAGAAGGTGTTCGCCGACGGGCGAACAGAGCCCAACGGCCCGGCGTGGATCTACACCGAGGAGGACGTCGCCGCGGCGCTCGCCGCCTGGGTCGCCGACGAGGAGGGGGGAAGGGGGGGAAGGGGCCGCGGGCCCGCCCTGCGTGACCTCGTGTTCTCGACCGAGGCGCGGGCCGAGCCCGGCTACGCCCGCCGCCGTGGCACGCGCGCGCGCTTCACGATCTGGCGCATCTCGCGCCTCTCCGTCGTCTTGCACCGCGACGGGTGGGTCCGCCGGGTCGCGGCGGACCTCGACCGCCATGGCCTTCCCGCGCTCCTCGCGCCCGAGGATCTCGCCGCGCTCCGCGACGGCCTCGACGCCGAGGCGCGCGCGGTCGAGGCGTTCTTCGGCGCGCCGGCGGTCACGTACACCAGCACGTCCGGCCGCGGCCTGCACCTGTTCTGGGAACTCCGCCGGCCGATCAGCGTCCACGCGTGGCTCAGCTGGTGCCGCTCCGCGGGGTTCAACACCGGCGGGTCGCCTCCCGCCCCAGGCCACGAATCGGAGCTCTTCCCTCGCTCGCGCGGCCTCTCCGCCCTCGCGCTCCCCGGCCCCCCGAACCCCGCCGGCGGCGACACCTGGCTGCGCGGCATGCCTGCTGAGGCCGTTGTCCAGGCGCTCCCGGGCCTCGACGGCCCCGCGGCAGCGTCCGACGAACCTGGGGCCGCGCACGCGCCTTCGGACCCTTCCTGCCGCGGCGACGAGCATCTGCCGGGTCGCCCTCGTGCCAGCGGTGCCCTCACCGGCACACCAAAGCGAGGCTCCGCTCCTGCGCACACCATGTCTCGCGGCAGCACCGACGGCTGGCACCGCGTCCGTGAGTGCGAGCTCTGCGGACGCTCCCGCTGCCAGATGTCCGCGGACCTCCTGGCTGGGTACTGCTACCGCGAGCATCGCCCCTACCGCACCGAAGCCGGCCAGATTCATGCTGCCCGATTGTATGATTTTCGTAGTACACTTCCCGGCGCGTCGCCGAGAAATAGCACCGCATGTGATGCTATTTCGGCGTCGGGGTCAATCCCAATAAACGCCGACACTTGCATACCGTGGGACATCCGAACACTTGCCCAACTTGTCCCAAAATCCACAAGTACGTACATAAAGGAGTACGTACTTGTGGATTTTGGGACAAGCGGGACAAGTGGGGCGCGGCTGCTTGCCATGCTCGCAGAGATCCCCATGACCGCGGGGTACGAGACGCTCGAGGAAGTCGCGCTCCGGGTCTTCCCGCCCATGCCCACGCCCACCGACTCGGCGTCCCCTCCGCAGCAGGATCGGGACGCGGCACGCTGCCGCGCCTGGTTCGCGGCCCTGGTCGTGCGAGCCGTGCCAGCGCACGGCAAGCGCGTCCCCATGCCGTGCAGGGGGTGGGTCGAGGAGTGCGGCTGCGCCGCGCGCAACCGCGCCTCCTGGCTCCTCGGGCTGCTGCGCGGCGGGGCGCTATCGGAGCCCACGCTCTACCTCGCCGAAGGGCCGCTCTCGCACGACTCCGCCGCGGCGAAGGCACTCCGGCGGTCGGGTGCCGCGCGGCTGACCGTCGCGCGCATCGCCCCCTCGGGCGTGCCGACCTACCAGCACCTGCTGTCCGCGCCATCGGGCCTCGCGGGCGAGCGCTTGCTCCCGCCGGCCTCTGACCCCAGCGCGCGCCTGGAGGAGATCGTGGCGCTTCTGCGGTCCGCCTCCGCGCCTCCGCGTGTGAAGGGCCAGCGCAAGGGGGAGCGCCCAGTGTCTTCCTCGCGCGCCTGGGCGCGCTACTGGCCGGTCTCGGAAGGCGTGTTGGAGTTCGTGGGGAAGGGCGATCGACTGCTGAGCCAGGAAGACGCGCGGGCCGCTGCTGAGTCGCACGGCCTGGCGGTCACCTCGGGCGGCTCGGGTGGGCCCGACGCGCTC
>CAZPMD010000112.1:0-13056 GCA_964587395.1 uncultured Hyphomicrobiales bacterium | reverse complement strand
GCCGCGCGCCCGGGGGATCCGGCGGGCAGGGCAGCCTCTTCGACTGACGACTGTGAAGGACTGCCCATCCAACCGGGGCTGCGTGACGCATCGACATGCTTAAGGAAATCACAACAAATTCAAGGCAATTCTCAGACATCGCCGTCGGACTATCCCGTCCGCACGACCGCTGTCCGGAATGTCCATGCCGCCGCGTCCAACCCTGCGCACGCGTCTGTTCCTCCCCCTCATCGTCCTGACCTGCCTGGCGATTCCGGTCGTTGCGGCGGCGACCCCGCGTGCCGGCCGCCCGGTCGCGGTCTTCGCTTGGTCATCGGATGGCGGGGGAGCTGCAGCCATCGCCGCAAGGGCCGACGGAGAACTGCGCTCCGCCGGCCGCAACACCCGCATCGTCATCGCCTCCTCGACGGCCCCCGACTTCGTGGCAAGGCTCTATGGCGCCGGCGCGCTCATCGTGGTCGATGCCACGATGGCCGCCGCCTGCCTGTCGCCCTTCATCTCGCTTTGAACAGGAAGCTCCAGCTATGAGCCTCGCCGCCGCCTCATCGACCCTCGACCGCCTTCGCGCCTCCGTTGCCCCGGTCATGCAGGGCGCGCTCGCCGCCCTTGCCATCCTCGTCCTTGGCCTGGCGCTGATGCGCGGTGCCGGCGGCATGGTCGTGACCCTCGCCGGGACCGTCGTCGTCGCGGCCCTCGGCCTGTTCGCGATCGGAAAGGGCCGGACAGACGTGACGGCCCGCGTCGGCTCATCGGTTGCCGCCGCGGCTCTGGTCGCCTTCCTGACCTTCGCTCTGGAGCGCTCGGTCTATCAGATCGACATGCATATGGCCTTCTTCGCAGGCCTTGCCGTCGTCGCGCTGTGGTGCTGCTGGCGCTCGGTCGCCGCCTACACGGTGGTCGTCGCCGTCCATCATCTCGGCCTCAACATGATCTATCCGCTGGCCGTGTTCCCCGAGGGCGGGGATTTCGGACGCGTCATCATCCATGCCGTCATCCTGGTCGCTCAGGCCGTGGCCCTCGCCTGGCTCTGCGATCGTCTCGCCTCCGCCTTCGCCGTTTCGGATGCCGCGATTGCGGAAGCCAACCTCGCCACCGAGCGGATGGAAGCCGCCGCTGCCAGCGAGCGGACGCTGACCACGGCCCAGACCGAGCGGCAGGCGCGCCTTGAAGCCGCCATCGCCGACTTCAAGGGCCATGTCGCCGGCGTGCTCGCCGGCGTCCGCAGCGGCATGGCCGCACTGGGAGATGCCTCCGGCACAGTGCGGGAGGCCGCCCATGGCACCGTGGAGATGACGGAACGCGCAGCCCAGTCCTCGCAGGCGGCCGTGACCAATATCGGCGCCGTGGCTGCCGCCACCGACCAGCTCAGCGCCTCGGTCGGCGAACTCGCCCAGAAGGTCGGCGAGACGGCGGCGGTCGTCCGCGAACTGGCCGGCGAGGCGACCCAGGCGAACGACAACATTTCGGAACTGTCGGGGGCTGCCGAGAAGATCGGGGCCGTCGTCGCCCTCATCCAGTCCATCGCCGAGCAGACGAACCTTCTCGCCCTCAACGCCACCATCGAGGCGGCGCGAGCGGGCGATGCCGGCAAGGGCTTCGCCGTCGTCGCCTCCGAGGTGAAATCGCTCGCCGTCCAGACCTCCAAGGCCACCGAGGAGATCGCCCAGCAGATCTCCTCCGTCCAGCAACTGACCAAGGGCGCCGTCGGCGCCATCGAAGGCATCTCCAGCCGCATGGGCCAGATCGACCACAATGCGGCGGCGCTCGCCGCAGGCATCGAGGAGCAGTCTGCCGCGGTGCAGGAGATCAATCGCAGCATCGGCCAGATGCGCGACCTGACCGACCGGATCGAGACTGCGGTGGGTGACATCGCGGCCAAGGCTGGCGCCAGCGCCGCGTCTTCGGAGACCATGGGCCAGACCACGGCGAGCGTCGAGCAGTCCGCTGCCGGCCTTGGCGCGGCCGTCGAGGATTTCCTCGGCAAGGTCGCGGCCTGAGCGGGCTCTGCCTCGCCGCCGGCGCGGGCCGGCGGCGCTAGAGCACCTTGCCGGGGTTGAGGATGCCCCTGGGGTCGAGCACGGCCTTCACCTGCCGCATGATGTCCATGGCGACCGGGTCCTTCACGCCGGGCAGCAGGTCGCGCTTCATGCGGCCGATGCCGTGTTCCGCCGAGATCGACCCGCCATAGGTGCCGACGATGTCGTGGACGATGGTCTGCACCGCGTCCCAGTGCTCGAGGAAGGCCGCTTTCTCCATGCCAATCGGCTGGCTGACATTGAAGTGGATGTTGCCGTCGCCGAGGTGGCCGAAGGGCACCGGGCGGCAGTCGGGCATGTAGGCGAGGCAGGCGGCGGCCGCCTCGGCGATGAAGGTGGGGACGGCAGCCACAGGCACGGAGACGTCGTGCTTGATCGACCCGCCCTCGAGCTTCTGCACCTCGCTCATGCCCTCCCGCAGGCGCCAGAAGGCGTTGCGCTGGTCGATGGAGTCGGCGAGCGCCGCATCGGTGACGGTCCCGGTCTCGAAGCCGTTGGCGAGGATTTCCTCCAGCGTCTCGCGCATGCCGCTGGCCGAGGCGCTCGACAGCTCCATCAGGCAGTACCAGGGCGAGGGCTCTGCGAGCGGATCGCGCGCGCCCGCAAGGTGTCGCAGGACGAATTCAAACAGGTTGCGCGGCATCAGCTCGAAGCCGGTGACCGACGGGCCGGCACGCTCCTGGGCGGCGTTGAGCAGGGCGAGGCCCGCCTCCGGCGAGGGCACCGCGACCCAGGCCGCCTCGACAGAGCGCGGCGCCGGGGCAAGCTTCAGCACGGCGGCCGTGATGATGCCGAGCGTGCCCTCCGCGCCGATGAACAGGTGCTTCAGGTCATAGCCCGTATTGTCCTTCTTCAGGGTCCTGAGGCCATGCCAGATGCGCCCGTCCGCCAGCACCACCTCCAGCCCGAGGACGAGGTCGCGCGCCATGCCATAGGCGACCGCCTGCGTACCCCCTGCATTGGTGGAGAGGTTGCCGCCGATGGTGCAGGAGCCCTTGGAGCCGATGTTGAGCGGGAACAGGCGTCCGACCCCGTCGGCGGCGTCCTGCGCCTGCTGCAATGTCACGCCGGCATCGACCGTCATGGTGTTGCCGGCGGGATCGATGGCACGGATCGCCGTCATGCGGTTCAGCGAGAGGACGATCTCGGCGCCGGTCTCGTGCGGCACGTGGCCGCCGACGAGGCCAGTCGCGCCGCCCTGCGGCACCACCGGCGTCCCCGTCTCATGGGCGAGCGCCATGACGGCGGCGACCTCCTCCGTCGAGCCGGGCCGCACGACCAGCGAGGTGCGGCCATGGTAGAGGCCCCGGTCGTCGCGCAGATAGGGCGCCTGGTCGCTCGGGTCGGTGATCGCATAGCGTTCGCCGACGATGGCCGCGAAGCGGGCGATCAGCGCCTCCGGCAGCGGCGGGGCGAGGGCGGTGACGGGCTTCGGCAGCGGCATGGGCGTTCCGGTAGCGGTTCTGCGGGTTCTCGGCCCTATTGGGGGGCAGGGGCGCCGAGCGTCAACCGGCGGGGCGGGATGGCAGCGGTGAATTCGTCGCGATCACCGTGGCGGCCCTTTCGCCGGCACCGCATCCGCCCTATCTTGGGCGTGGAGCTGCGACGCGCGTCAGGACACATTTCCCCGGGGCCTTATCGATCTCACGGGAGCTGTTCCTGCCCTTGTCCGTGGACTTGGGCACACGGCGCCCACCTACTTAGGTAGGTTCCCGGGATCGCCGTCCGACGGCCGAGCGGCTCCACTTGTCTTCCCCATTGATCTCAGGACGCACCTCGGTCGTGCAGTGCCTCCGTGGTGACGCTGGCGCACACCTCGGCTAAATCCTCCCCATGACCGCTCCCTCCAAGGCCGCCCTGCGCGAGATGGCGCTCGCCCGCCGTGACGCACTCGACCCCGCCTTCCGCATCGAGGCGGCGATGACGCTGGCCGAGACCTTCCCGCTCGACCGCGTCGACGTAGCCGGCAAGACCGTGTCCGGCTTTCTGCCGATCCAGTCGGAGATCGACGTCCGGCCGCTCATGGATCGCCTGCGCCGGGCCGGCGCACGGCTCGCCCTGCCGGCCTTCCCCGACCGCAAGGGACCGATGATCTTCCGCGAACTCGTCCGTGGCGGCGAACTCGTGCCGATGGGCTTCGGCACCTATGGTCCCGGCCCCGAGGCGGCGGAGGTCTTCCCCGATGTCCTGCTGACCCCGCTCGCCGCCTTTGATGCCCGCGGTCACCGCATCGGCTACGGCAAGGGCCACTACGACACGGCGCTCGCCCGCCTCGACGCCATGGCGCGCCGCATCGCGGTCGGCATCGCCTTTGTGTGCCAGGAGGTTGACGCCGTGCCGCACGAGCCCCATGACCGGAGGCTCGATTTCCTGCTCAACGAGACCGGTTTCAAGGCTTTCTGATGCGCCTTCTCTTCCTCGGCGACGTGGTCGGCAAGTCCGGCCGGACCGCCGTCACCGAAAACCTGCCCGGTCTGATCGCGGAGTTGAAGCTCGACTGCGTCGTGATCAACGGCGAGAACGCCGCCCATGGCTTCGGCATCACCGAGGCGATCTACGAGGAACTGCTCGACGCCGGGGCCGACTGCGTCACCCTCGGCAACCATTCCTGGGACCAGCGCGAGGCGCTCGTCTTCATCGACCGCGCGCCGCGCCTCGTGCGTCCGGTGAACTATCCCACCGGCACGCCCGGCCGCGGCGCGGCGCTGGTCGAGGCGAAGAACGGCGCGCAGGTGCTGGTGGTCAACGTCATGGGCCGCGTCTTCATGGACGCCATGGACGACCCCTTCGCCGCCGTCGAGCGCGAGGTGGAGGCGGCCCCGCTCGGCCGGGTCGCCGATGCCATCGTCGTCGACATCCACGCCGAGGCCACCAGCGAGAAGCAGGTCATGGGCCACATCCTCGACGGGCGCGTCTCGCTCGTCGTCGGCACCCACACCCATGTGCCGACCGCCGACCACCGCGTGCTGCCCGGCGGCACCGCCTTCCAGACCGATGTCGGCATGTGCGGCGACTACGACGGCGTCATCGGCATGGACAAGGCCGAGCCGCTGCGCCGCATGCGCGAGAAGACGCCCGGTGGCAAGTTCGAGCCGGCGGGCGGTGTTGCGACCCTCTCGGGCATCATCGTCGACATCGGCGCCAACGGCCTCGCAACGGCGGTGACGCCACTGAGGGTTGGCGGCGTGCTGGCGCCGACCTGAGTCGCGGGCGGCTTGCCGCGGGACGCACGCCCCTGTAATCGGCATTCCATGTCGCACAACACCTTCGGCCACCTGTTCCGTGTCACCACCTTCGGCGAGAGCCACGGGGTGGCGCTCGGCTGCGTGGTGGACGGCTGCCCGCCGCGCATTCCGCTCACCGCCGAGGAGATCCAGGCCGATCTCGACCGCCGCCGCCCCGGCACCTCGCGCTTCACCACCCAGCGTCGCGAGCCGGACGAGGTGAAGATCCTCTCCGGCGTGATGATTGATGACGATGGGGTGCAGGTGACCACGGGAACGCCCATCGCGCTGCTGATCGAGAACACCGACCAGCGCTCGAAGGACTATTCCGACATCAAGGACAAGTTCCGCCCGGGCCATGCCGACTTCACCTACGAGGCGAAATACGGCATCCGCGACTATCGCGGCGGCGGCCGCTCCTCGGCGCGCGAGACGGCGGCGCGGGTCGCCGCCGGCGCCATCGCCCGCAAGGTCGTGCCCGGCCTGAAGGTGCGCGGCGCGCTGGTGCAGATGGGCCCGCACGCCATCGATCGCGACAGGTGGGACTGGTCGGAAGTCGCCAACAATCCCTTCTTCTGCCCGGACGCCGAGAAGGCTGCCTTCTACGAGAGCTATCTCGACGGCATCCGCAAGTCGGGCTCCTCCATCGGAGCGGTGCTGGAAGTGGTCGCCGAGGGCGTGCCGGCCGGTCTCGGCGCGCCGATCTACGGCAAGCTGGACGCCGATATCGCCTCGGCCCTCATGGGCATCAATGCAGTGAAGGGCGTCGAGATCGGCGCAGGCTTCGAGGCTGCGGAACTGACCGGCGAGGAAAATGCCGATGAGATCCGCATGGGCAATGACGGCAAGCCGCTGTTCCTGTCGAACCATGCCGGCGGCATCCTCGGCGGCATCTCGACCGGCCAGGCCGTCGTCGCCCGCTTCGCCGTGAAGCCGACCTCGTCCATCCTCACCCCGCGCCTGACCATCGACAAGAAGGGCGGTGAGACCGACATCCTGACCAAGGGCCGCCACGACCCCTGCGTCGGCATCCGCGCCGTGCCGGTGGGCGAGGCGATGGTCGCCTGCGTCATCGCCGATCACTATCTCAGGAACCGCGGGCAGAACGGGTAAGGTTGGATGTGATCTGCATCGGCGATGCGCGAGCATCGTCCGGCGGCGAGCCTCGAAGGACGCGTTTCCGGCGAGCAGCATCTTCATCCCTGCCGAAATGCAGAGCTGCATCGGCAGAATTTCAGTTTGACTGAAATCTCCCCTATCTCCATTTTCCCTCGCATGAAGCTCGACATCTGGCTCGCCCGCGCCGGCATGACGCGGCTGGCCTTCGCCCGCCAGCTCGGCGTCTCGCCCGCCACCATCACAGCCCTTTGCAACGGCGATGCGCCGTGGATGTCGCGCGAGACCGCCCAGCGCATCGCCGAGCTGACGGCGGGTGCCGTGACCCCGAACGACTTTATCGGCCTCAAGGGGCCGCGTGATGAGGAGAGATCCATGCTCGAAGCCGCCGAACGCGTGAAGGCCGCCCTTGATGCCTTCGCCAAGGGGCAGATCGTCGTGGTGACCGACGACGACGACCGCGAGAACGAGGGCGATCTCATCGTCGCAGCCTCGCTCTGCACGCCCGAGCAGATGGCCTTCATCGTCCGCCACACCTCCGGCATCGTCTGCACGCCGCTGACCCTCCAGGAGGCGCAGCGCCTTCGCCTCGACCCGATGGTCTCCTCCAACGACTCGCCGCACGGCACCGCCTTCACCGTCTCGGTGGACTACCGCCACGGCACCACCACCGGCATTTCCGCCGACGACCGCACCGCCACGGTCCGGGCGCTGGCCAACCCCAATGTCGGTGCCGTCGACTTCGTCCGCCCCGGCCACATCTTCCCGCTGATCGCCAAGGAGGGCGGCGTGCTCATGCGCTCCGGCCATACCGAAGCGGCCGTGGACCTCTGCAAGCTCGCGGGGCTGCCGCCCATCGGCGTCATCTGCGAGCTCGTCAACGACGACGGCACGGTGACGCGCGGTCCGCAGGTCACCGCCTTCGCCGAGAAGCACGGCCTCGTGATGGTCTCCGTCGCCGACCTCATCAAGTATCGCCAGGCCCGCGACCGTCTGGTGGAGCGCGCCGGCGAGTTCCCCATCGAGACGCCCTATGGGCCGGCCCGCGGCATCGCCTACCGCACCCCCTACGACCGGGTCGAGCATCTCGCCCTGGTCTTCGGTGATGTCGACGAGGGCGGCGCCACGCTGGTGCGCCTGCACCGCGAGACCGTGCTCCGCGATGTTTTCGGCAAGCACCGCTCGACGGATGCGGCGATGAAGCTGCTGGCCGAGAAGGGCGGTGTGCTTGTCTACCTGCGCGATGGCACGGCCGGCGTGCCGGCGCAGTCGCTCGCGGCCACCGCTCCCGCCGCCGACATCCACGAGACCCACGGCTCGGCGAAGATGCGCGATGACCAGTGGCGCGAGATCGGCCTCGGCGCACAGATCCTGCGGGACCTTGGCGCCAACCGCATCCGGCTGCTGGCCTCCAAGACCCGCCACTATGTCGGGCTCGGCGGCTTCGGCATCGAGATCGTCTCGACGGAAATGCTGGAGGCCTGAGGGTCTCCGAAAGGGCTGCCGGACGATGCCGGGGCGCTTTATTTCCGCGTCATGAAGGCCATGAAGGCCGCCTTCGCCTCGTCGCCCTTGAGGAGTTCGGCGAAGAGCGCGCCCTCCTCGTCCATGCGGGCGCGAATCTCGTCGGCCCCCTTGCGCAGCAGGCGGCGGGAATGGGCGAGCGCGATAGGCGGCTTGGAGGCGAGCTTGGTCGCCACCGCCAGAGCCTTGGCCTCGAGTTCCTCCGCCGGCAGCACGGCGTTCACAACGCCCATGGCCTCAGCCTCCTTCGCGCCGAAGGGCTCGGCCAGCATGATGTACTCGGTTGCCTTCTTGATGCCGGCGAGGCGCGGGAAGAGCAGGGACGAGGCCGCCTCCGGAACGAGGCCGAGGTCGACGAAGGGCATGCGGAACATGGCGTTGGGGCTCGCATAGGCGAGGTCCATGTGCAGCATCATGGTGGTGCCGATGCCGATGGCGAGGCCATCCACCGCGGCCACCATGGGCACCTCGACGGTGGCGAGGGCCTTGATGAAATCTCCTGCCGGCGAGCGCGTCTCTCCGCCTGCCGACCGCTGGATGAAGTCGCCGATGTCGTTGCCGGAGGTGAAGACGCCCGGTCCGCCGGCGAAGACCACGGCGCGCGTGCCCTCCGCCGCGGCGTTCTCGATGACGCCGCGCATGGTGTCGTACATGGCGCCGGTGAGCGCGTTCTTCTTGTCGAAGCGGTTCATGCGCACCAGCACCACGCCCTTGTCGTGACGGGTGACCGTCACGTGGTCGGTGCTGGCCTTCGCGGGGGTGCCGTCCATGGGGGCTGTCCTCAGCTGGCGAGCGGGATGTCGAGGTCGACGACGGCCTTGCCGCCGGAGGTGACGCTGGCGCCGAGACCCGGTGCCGCCGTGGCGAGGTTCTCGGCGAAGAATCGCGCGAGGCCGATGGCCTCGGCACGCACCGTCTCGGCGGTCTCCGCACCACGCGTCTTCAGCGCCTTCTCGGCGAGCGAGGTGCCGCCCAGCGCCAGACCGAAGAGCCGCGCATAGGGCGTGGCGCCGGCCTGGGCGTCGGCCGGGTCCGCCTTCAGCGCCTCGAGCAGATGGCGCGTCGACGCCTCGAGCGCATCAACCGCCTCGCCGAGGCGGGCGGCGGTCTGGCCGAAGCCGGCGACATTGGAGCCCGCCACCCCGGCGACGATCCGGCGCATGCGGGCAATCTCGGCTGCGACGAGGGCGCCGCCGTCGATCCCGATCTTGCGGGTGACGAGATCGATGGCCTGGATGCCGTTGGTGCCCTCGTAGATGGCGTAGATGCGCGCATCGCGCATGTGCTGGGCGGCCCCCGTCTCCTCGACGAAGCCCATGCCGCCATGCACCTGCACGCCGAGGGAAGCCACCTCGTTGCCGATGTCCGTCGAGAAGGCCTTGGCGATGGGGGTGAGCAGTGACGCCCGGGCATGGCCCGCCTTGCGCTCCTCCTCGGTCCGGCCGAGATGGGCGCGGTCGATCTCGGCGGCCAGCATGTAGCAGATGGCGCGCGAGGCGCGTGTATAGGCGCGCATCGTCGCGAGCATGCGCTTGACGTCCGGGTGTTCGATGATCGGGCTGATGCCGTCGGTCTTCGAACCCGGCGCCTTGCCCTGCCGCCGTTCCATGGCATAGGCGATGGCCTGCTGCGTCGCCCGCTCGGCGATGGAGACGCCCTGCAGGGCGACGGCGAGGCGGGCATTGTTCATCATCGTGAACATCGCCATCAGGCCGCGGTTCTCCTCGCCCACCAGCCAGCCGATGGCGCCGCCCCGGTCGCCATAGACCATGGTGCAGGTCGGCGAGGCGTGGACGCCCAGCTTGTGCTCGATGGAGTGGCAGCGCACGTCGTTGCGTTCGCCGATGGAGCCATCCGCGTTCACCAGGAACTTCGGAACGAGGAGGAGCGAGATGCCCTTGGTGCCGGCCGGGGCATCGGGCAGTCGGGCGAGCACCAGATGGATGATGTTCTCCGTTAGGTCGTGCTCGCCATAGGTGATGAAGATCTTCGAGCCGGTGATGCGGTAGGTGCCGTCGCCGGCCCGCTCGGCGCGGGTCCTCAGGCCCGACAGGTCCGAGCCGGCGGAGGGCTCCGTCAGGTTCATCGTACCTGTCCACTCGCCGGTGATCATCTTCGGCAGGTACTTCGCCTTCAACTCCTCCGAGGCGTGGGCGGTGATGGCCTCGATGGCACCCTGGGTCAGCAGCGGCCCGAGGCCGAAGGCGCCGGAGGCGGCGTTCCACATCTCGATGCAGGCGGAGTTGATGACGCAGGGCAGGCCCTGGCCGCCGAACTCGGCATCGGCCATGAGACCGTTCCAGCCGGCGGCGGCCCAGTCGGTATAGACCTCCTTCCAGCCGGGCGGCATGGTCACGACGCCGTTCCTGAAAGGCGTGAACGGCGTGCCGTGGCGGTCGCCGACGGTGTTGAGAGGCGCGATGCGATTGGCCGCGAACTTCCCGGCCTCTTCCAGGATGGCTGTGACGTCATCCAGCGTCAGGTCACCATAGAGGCCGCCCGCGATGGCCTCCTCCAGCCCGATGGCGTGCTTCAGGGTGGCGATCATGTCGGCGACGGGCGCGCGGTAGGTCATGGGCATCCTCCGGTCGGTTCTGTTTCTAGGTCTGACACGGCGCAGCGGCAAGGACGCCGGTTGGCGGATCGCGGGGAGAGTGGGCGCCCTTCGGGACAGGTGGTGAGTTTCCCGCCCGCCCGTGCTAAGCGCCCCGCCATGTCGTCCCGCGCCACCCTGCGTCTTGCATCCGATCCCGCCGGCCTTGCCGAAGCAGGCCGCCTGCTGCGCGCGGGCGGCCTCGTCGCCTTCCCGACCGAGACGGTCTACGGTCTCGGTGCGGACGCCACCGATGGTCGTGCGGTCGCAGGCATCTACGAGGCCAAGGGACGGCCGAGTTTCAATCCGTTGATCGCCCATGTGGCGACGGTGGAGGAGGCGCTCGCCCTCGGTCGCTTCAACGATGCCGCCAGCCGCCTGGCGCGGGCCTTCTGGCCGGGACCGCTGACCCTCGTGGTGCCCATGGCGGAAGGCGCCGGTGTCTCCGATCTCACCCGTGCCGGTCTCGACACGGTCGGCCTGCGCGTGCCCAGCCACCCGGTGGCGCAGGCGATCCTGCAGGCAGCCGGCCGGCCCATCGCCGCTCCCTCGGCCAATCGCTCCGGCCATGTCAGTCCGACGACCGCGGCCCATGTCCTCGCCGACCTCGACGGCCGGATCGATGCGGTCGTCGATGGCGGGCCGACCGAGGTGGGGGTGGAATCGACCATCGTCGCCTGCCTCGATGGTCCTCCCGTCCTGTTGCGGCCGGGCGGCGTTCCGCGGGCGGCGATCGAGGCGGTGATCGGCCATCCGCTCGCCGCCACCGCCAGCGAGGCGACCATGGCGCCGGGCATGCTCGCGTCCCACTACGCCCCGAAGGCGGGCATCCGGCTGGACGCCGCCACCGTGGAGCCCGGCGAGGCGCTGCTCGCCTTCGGTCTCGACGTGCCGACGGGGGCGACGACCATGCTCAACCTCTCTCCATCGGGCGATCTCGTCGAGGCCGCGGCCAACCTCTTCGGCCATCTGCGGGTGCTGGATGCTTCGGGCGCGGGCCGTATCGCCGTGATGCCGATCCCCGAGCAGGGTCTGGGCGAAGCCATCCGCGACCGCCTGGCGAGGGCCGCCGCGCCGCGGCCCTGAACCGCACTATCGCGAGAACGTCGCCACCAGTTCTACATGCGCCGACCAGCGGAACTGGTCGACCGGCGTCACCGTGCCGAGCTTCCAGCCCGCCGCGATCAGGATGCAGGCGTCGCGGGCAAAGGTCCCGGCGTTGCAGGAAACGGCAACGATGCGTCCGACATCGGCCTTGGCGAGCGTCTTCGCCTGAACCTCGGCACCGGCGCGCGGCGGGTCGAACACCACGGCGTCGAGGCCCTTCAGGTCCGAGACCATCAGCGGCCGACGGAACAGGTCGCGCGCCTCGGCCTGGATGGGCTTGAGGCCCGATGCCATGCGCACGGCCTGGGCCAGAGCCGCGATGGCGCCGGCATCGGAATCGACCGCCCGCACCTTCGCCTGTCGCGCCAGACGCAGGGCGAAGGGGCCGACACCGCAGAAGAGATCGGCCACCGACTTCGCCTTGCCGACGCCGTCGAGAACCAGCCTCGCCAGCACTGCTTCTCCCGCCTCCGTCGCCTGCAGGAAGGCGCCCGGTGGCAGGTGCACGCGGATGCCGTCGATCAGGATCGCGGGCGGCTCGCGCTGCATGACGAGGTCGCCGTGGTTGGTGAGCCGCGCGAGGGAGGCAGCATTGGCCGCCTCGATCAGGCGGAGCCGGTCCTTCTCGCCGAGCTTGCCGGGCCCGCGCAGCTCCACGTCGAGGCCCTGGATCGTCGCGGTGATCTGGATGTCGAACGGCTTGCCGATGCCCTCGAGGGCGCGGGCGAGGAGGCGCGCTGCCGGCAAGGCCGTGTCGAGCGAGGGCGCCAGCAGGGGGCAGGCATCGACGGCGACGATGGCGTGGCTGCGCGCCGCGGCGAAGCCGACCTCAAGACGCGCACCGGTGCCGCGCCGGGCGTGGAAGGTGACGCGGCGGCGGCCCTCGCCCTGGGCGTCGATGGTCGGCGCCACCTCCGGGTGAAGCCCGTGCTGCGCGAGCGTCGTGACCAGGATCTCGCGCTTCCAGGCGAGATAGGGGGCGCTGGCCCAGTGCTGCAGGGCGCAGCCGCCGCAGGTGCCGAAATGCGGGCAGGGCGGGACGACGCGATCCGGGCTCGGCGTGACGATGCGCGAGGCGACGACGCGCTCGGCCTCGCCCTCGATCTCCACCACCTCGCCGGGCAGCGTGAGGGGCACGAAGCGGTCGCCGGCGATGCCATCGCCGCGATGGCCGATATGGGAGATGGTCAGGCGCTCGCTCACGGCCGACACCCGTGCATCAGGAACTCGCGGTTGCCGTCGCCCCCGGCAATGGGACTGTCGACGATGCCGCCGATGCGCCAGCCGAGGCTTTCCGCCTCCGTCTTGATCGCGCGCACGGCCGCGTCGCGGGCGGTGTCATCCGTCACGATGCCGTTCTTGCCTACATGGCCGCGGCCGACCTCGAACTGCGGCTTGATAAGCGCGAGCAGCTCTGCATCCGGCGCGAGGAGGCCGGACACGGCCGGCAGGACCA
>CAZPMD010000111.1:2381-13233 GCA_964587395.1 uncultured Hyphomicrobiales bacterium | reverse complement strand
GCCGCTCCAACGCCTACGCCTCCGAGTGCTACCTGACCCGCCGCTGGGTCGACGGCCCCTACGGCCCGGAGCGCCGCACCATCCGCGTCTGCGAGTGATGTCCCCTCTGCGGGTGATCGGTCCCCCTGGTCCCCGCAGCTCCAGCAGAACCCCGGCCGCGAGGCCGGGGTTCTCGCGTTTCATGGGTCGACTGACCGCTCTGTGTCAGCAGCCGCACGGACGCCATCGCAAAAGGGTCGACGCCGGACCGCGACCGCGTCACAATGCAAGCTCATAGTCTTTTCCGTTTCCATGCGTTGTCCCCGCGCGCCGCCGCCGTCGGGGCCGGCCCGTTTTTCGTCCGGACGCCCCTTTCCATGCTGCGCTATCTGGAAACCCGCATCGATCCCGTCGCCACGCCTCCAGACGGCGGCCCGCCTCCCGGCCTGCTGGCCTTCTACTGGTACTTCATTTCGCAGGCGAAATGGCTTTTCGCGGCGCTGTTCGTGGTCGGCATGGTCGCCGCCGTGCTGGAGACGGCCGTGCCCTATTTCATCGGCCGGCTCGTCGCCATCCTGACCGAGACGCCGCGCGAGACGCTGTTCGCCACGGCCTGGCCGACCTTCGCGGCCATGCTCCTCGTCGTGCTGGTGGCGCGGCCCTTCGTGCTGTTCCTGCAGCGGACCATCTCCAACCACGGCATCTCCGCGCCGCTGAACACGCTGACGCGGTGGCAGAGCCACCACCACGTCATCCGCCAGTCGCTCGGCTTCTTCCAGAACGACTTCGCCGGCCGCATCGCGAACCATGTGATGCAGGCAGGCGGCGCCGTGCGTGAGACCACGCTGGCGCTGATGCGCTCCGTCCTGCACATCCTGTTCTATGGCGTGGCGTCCATCGGCCTCATGATGGCGCAGGACTGGCGGCTGGCGCTGCCGATCCTCGCCTGGTTCTGCCTCTACGTCGCCCTGCTGGTGCTGTGCATCCCGGGGATGAAGGAGCGTTCGCGCGCCGCCTCCGCAAAGCGCTCGTCGGTCACCGGCAAGGTGGTGGACAGTTACACCAACATCCTCACCGTCAAGCTCTTCGCCCGCACCGCCGACGAGGACCGCTACATCCGCGACAGCATGCTCGATCTGAACGGCGCCTTCCTGGCCCAGCACCGGATCAACACGCTGTTCTTCGTGCTGCTGAATGCGCTGAACGCAGCCCTTCTGGCGGCCGCGGGGACATTGGCGGTGCTGCTCTGGCAGGCCGGCAGCATCGAGATCGGCACGGTGGCAATGGTGCTGCCGCTCACGGTGCAGATCATCGCCATGTCCGGCTGGGTGGCGATGGAAATCCAGGGGATCTTCGAGAATGTCGGCGTCGTGCAGGAGAGCATGGGGTCGATCGCCCGGCCGCTGGCCATGCAGGACGCACCGGGTGCCAGCCCGCTCGCCGTCGATGGCGGCGAAATCGTCTTCGACCATGTCACCTTCGGCTATGGCCGGGCCGACCTGCCGGTGATCCGCGACCTGTCACTGACGGTGAGGCCGGGTGAGAAGGTGGGCCTTGTCGGGCGCTCGGGCGCCGGCAAGTCGACGCTCGTCAACCTCCTGCTGCGCTTCCACGATGTGGAGAAGGGCGCCATCCGGGTCGACGGCCAGGATGTTCAGGCCGTCACGCAGGAAAGCCTCAGGCAGTCGATTTCGGTGGTCACGCAGGATACCTCGCTGCTGCACCGCTCCATCCGAGACAACATCATGTACGGAAAGGCCGGGGCCGGCGAAGAGATGATGAAGACCGCAGCCGCGAAGGCCCATGCGGATGCCTTCATTCCAACCCTCAGGGACATCAACGGCCGGACGGGCTACGACGCCCATGTCGGCGAGCGCGGCGTGAAGCTCTCCGGCGGCCAGCGCCAGCGCATCGCCATCGCGCGCGTCATCCTGAAGGACGCGCCGATCCTGATCCTCGACGAGGCGACGGCCGCCCTCGACAGCGAGGTGGAGGCGGCGATCCAGGAGAGCCTCGGCGCACTGATGGAGGGCAAGACCGTCATCGCCATCGCCCACCGGCTGTCGACCCTGAAGATCATGGACCGTCTGGTGGTGATGGATCAGGGCCGCATCGTGGAGGAGGGAACGCACGAGGCGCTCCTCTCCCGCGGCGGACTCTATGCCGGGCTCTGGGCCCGCCAGTCCGGCGGGTTCCTCGTCGAGCCACGTCAGGCCGCCGAGTAGAGCTGTTCCACCTGCGGTTCGGAATCGAACTGATTTTTCTTCCCCAACGGCAGGCGCCGGACGGACATCCCCACCATGCCCGAACCTGCGGCAGAACGCTGCACCTTCTGCATCATCGTGCCCGCATGACGGTCAGAAGGCGGCAAGACCGTGGAGATCACGCAAATCCGCGTTGACTTCCTGAGCCGAAAACGCTCCGATCCCCGCTTCGTGAGCCGGGACCCAGAAAACCGGCCCGACCAGAGTGGCTCGCCCAGCTCGATTTGCGAGGAGTGATTGCGATGAAAGAGACCGAAATCCACGGCCTTGTTGCCGAAGTGAAGAAGGGCAAGCTGTCCCGCCGAGGCTTCATCCAGCGCATGCTGGCTGTCGGCGTCGCCGCTCCGACCGCTTGGCACATCCTCGACTTCCACGGTGTGGCCCAGGCCCAGACGACCACCCCCTACAGGCCGACCAAGGCCGGTGGCGGTGGCCCGCTGAAGATCCTCCTCTGGCAGGCCCCGACCCTGCTCAACCCGCATTTCGCCATCGGCACCAAGGATCAGGAAGGCTCCCGCGTCTTCTACGAGCCGCTGGCCGGCTGGAACACCGAAGGCGACCTCATTCCGTTCCTCGCCGCCGAGATCCCGAGCCGCGCAAACGGCAGCGTGTCGGCCGACGGACTCTCCGTCACGTGGAAGCTCAAGCCCGGCGTGAAATGGCACGACGGCAAGCCCTTCACCGCTGACGACTGCGTCTTCACCGCCGCCTATGCCGCCGATCCGGCGACCGCCGCCACCACCATCGGCACCTACAAGGACATCAAGGTCGAGAAGATCAACGATCTCACGATCAAGATCACCTTCGAGAAGCCGACCCCGTTCTGGGCCGACGCCTTCGTCGGCGCCGCCGGCATGATCCTGCCGAAGCACATCTTCGAGCCGTTCAAGGGCGCTGCGTCCCGCGACGCGCCGGCGAACCTGAAGCCGGTCGGCACCAGCGCCTACAAGTTCATCGACTTCAAGCCGGGTGACATTCTGCGCGGCGAGCGCAATCCCGAGTACCACATCGCCAACCAGCCCTTCTTCGACACTGTCGAGGTGAAGGGTGGCGGCGACGCAGTGTCGGCGGCGCGTGCGGTCATCCAGACCGGCGAGTACGACTATGCCTGGAACATGCAGGTGGAGGACGAGATTCTCCTGCGCATGGAGCGCGGCGGTCGCGGCAAGGCCATCCCGGTCTCGAGCGGCAACATCGAGTTCATCATGCTCAACACGACCGATCCGTGGACCGAGGTCGACGGCGAGCGTTCGAGCGTGAAGACCAAGCATCCGACGCTGACTGATCCGGCCGTCCGCGCGGCGATCAACCTGCTGATCGACCGCGAGTCGGTGCAGAAGTTCATCTACGGCCGCGGCGGCAGGGCGACGGGCAATTTCGTCAATGCCCCGCCGCGCTACGTGTCGCCGAACATGAAGTACGAGTTCAACATCGACAAGGCGAACAAGATCCTCGACGATGCCGGCTGGGTGCGCGGCGCCGACGGCATCCGCGCCAAGGACGGCAAGAAGCTGAAGTTCGTCTACCAGACGTCGATCAACGCACCGCGCCAGAAGAACCAGGCGATCGTCAAGCAGGCCGCCCAGCGTGCCGGCATCGACATCGAGCTGAAGTCGGTGACGGCTTCGGTCTTCTTCTCTTCGGACGTCGCCAACCCGGACACCTACTCCAAGTTCTACTGCGACATCCAGATGTACACGACCACCATGCTGCAGCCGGACCCCGAGCGGTTCATGCTCCAGCTGGTCTCGTGGGAGATCGCCAACAAGGAGAACAAGTGGCAGGGCCGCAACATCTCCCGCTTTTCCAGCAAGGAGGCCGATGACGCCTTCAAGGAGGCGCAGAACTCCCTCGACCCGGCCAGGCGGACGGCGCTGTTCATCCGGATGAACGACATCTTCTGCGGCGAGAACATCATCGTTCCCGTCCTCGCCCGCACCCGCATGGCGGCCTCCAGCAACAATCTGGTGGTCCAGCCCAGCGGCTGGGACCTTGATCTGTGGATGCTGAACGCGTGGTTCCGGCCCTGACGCCATCAGGCGTCAGGTCCCGCTCAAGAGGAACCAGGCACAGATTCCATGGGTACTTATCTCGTCCGGCGATTGCTGATCGCCCTTCCGAGCCTGTTCGGCATCAGCGTCGTGCTGTTCACGGTGCTGGCGCTGGCCCCCGGCGATCCCTTCGAGGAGATGGCCACCAATCCGAACATCCCTCCCGAGGTGCGTCTCGCACTTCGGGAGAAGTTCGGCATCGATGATCCGGTCTATGTCCGCTACATCCGCTGGCTGACAGCGATGGTGCAGGGCGACTGGGGCTTCTCCTTCGCCAGCCGCGTCAATGTCGACACGCTGATCCTGCAGCGGATTCCGGCGACGATCTTCGTCATCGGATCGTCGCAGATTCTGGCCCTGGCGATCGCGCTGCCGGTCGGGATCTATGCGGCGAC
Organism: uncultured Hyphomicrobiales bacterium; assembly: GCA_964587395.1. Classification (GTDB taxonomy): domain Bacteria; phylum Pseudomonadota; class Alphaproteobacteria; order Rhizobiales; family Phreatobacteraceae; genus Phreatobacter. Next base: position 8,544 of record CAZPMD010000111.1, on the reverse strand, counting down.
GCGGCCCTATTCGGTCTTCGATCAGATCGCCAACACCTTCGCCTTCATCGGCTTCTCGCTACCGACCTTCTTCACCGGCCTGCTGTTCATCCTGGTCTTCTCGATCTGGCTGGACTGGCTGCCCTTCGTCTACCGCACCGACATCTCCGCCACCGGCTGGCGCTGGTACTGGGAGCAGATCCGCCAGGCCATCATGCCCGTCATGGTGCTCGGGCTGTTCCAGGCGGCGTCCTACACGCGCTATGTGCGATCCGCCGTGCTCGACGTGATCCGTCTCGACTTCGTCACCACGGCTCGCGCCAAGGGGCTCGGAGAGAAGACCGTCATCGTCAAGCACGTGGTGCGCAACGCGCTGATCCCGGTCGTCACGCTGGTGGCGCTCCAGATGCCGACCGTCTTTGGCGGCGCCATCGTCACCGAGCAGATCTTCCGCATTCCGGGGATCGGCTCGCTGCTGATCAGCGCCATCCTCGCCAACGACACCCCCGTCATCATGGCGGTGACCTTCGTCTTCGCCTGTCTCGTCGTGACCTTCAACCTGATTGCAGATGTTCTCTATGGCTGGCTCGACCCCCGCATCGCCTTCCGCTGATCCGGCGGTGGCCGAGATCGGAGCCGTCGTCACCGCCGAGCATGTCTCGCCGTGGGTGGATGCATGGCGCAAGTTCCGCCGTCACAAGCTGGCGGTGGCCAGCAGCGTGGCGCTGCTGACCATCATCGCTGCCGTGATCGTCGGCCCATGGCTGTGGCCGGTGTCGATCAACGACATCGATTTCACCGCCCGGCTGCAGGGGCCCTCGTGGGCCCATCCGTTCGGGACGGACGATCTGGGGCAGGATCTGCTGGCGCGCATGATCTATGGCGGGCGCATCTCCCTCGCTGTGGGTCTTGCCGCCATGCTCGTCGCCATCATCGTCGGCGTCATCATCGGTGCCATCGCGGGCATTTCCCGCGGCAGTGTCGATACGGCGCTGATGTGGGTGACGGACCTCTTCCTGTCGCTGCCGCAGCTCCCCCTGCTGCTGCTGATCATCTACCTGTTCCGGGACTCGCTGAAGGAGGTCTTCGGCGTGGAGATGGGCGTGTTCATCCTGATCGTCGTGGTCATCGGCGGCCTGAGATGGATGCCGGTGGCGCGGCTCGTGCGCGCGCAGTTCCTGTCGCTGCGCGAGAAGGAGTTCGTCGAGGCCGCCCAGGCCCTCGGCGCCTCCAAGACGCGCCAGGTGGTCCGCCACATCCTGCCCAACGCCATGGGACCGGTCATCGTCGCCGCGACCATCGACGTGGCAGCGGCCATCATCGCGGAGTCGACCCTGTCCTTCCTCGGCCTCGGCTTCCCGCCGGACATCCCCACCTGGGGACGGCTGCTGTTCGATGCCAAGGACTTCCTGGACTATGCGCCGCACTGGGCGCTGTTCCCGGGAGCGGCGATCTTCATCACCGTGCTCGCCATCAACTTCATCGGTGATGGCCTGCGCGACACCTTCGATCCGCGGCGCGTTCTCTAGGCGCGCCTCAGGTTCGTCACGCATCACGACACCGCCGCGTTTCGCCGGAAACGCGGCGGTGCTGCGTTGAGGGGCGGTCTCGCTTCTCAGCCGCCCGCGACGCCCTGGGTGTTGACGTAGAGCGCGTAGAGGCCGCGGCCGGTCGCCATGAAGAGCCGGTTCCGGTGCCGCCCGCCAAAGCAGACATTGGCGCAGCGCTCCGGCAGGCGGATGCGGCCGATCGCCGTGCCGTCGGGGGCGAAGACCATGACCCCGTCGAGTTCGGGTGTCCCCATGCCCCAGCCGCACCAGAGGTTGCCGTCGATGTCGCATCGGATGCCGTCGGGCGTGCCGCCCGGGCCGGCATCGGCGAAGACCCGGCGGTTGGCGATGGAGCGGCCATCGGCAGAGACGTCGTAGGCGGCGATGAGCCGGTGCGGGGTGGCGCGCGACTCCACCAGGTAGAATGTCGTCTCATCGGGGGAGAAGCAGAGGCCGTTCGGTCCCGCGACGCCCTCGGCGACGGCGGTGATCTCGAAGCTGTCCGGATCGACCCGATAGACGTTCTGAGGCAGCTCGGGCTCGGCGACCGTGCCCTCGTAGTGGCTGAGAAGGCCGAAGGCTGGATCGGTGAACCAGATGGAGCCATCCGACTTCACGACAACATCGTTCGGCGAGTTCAGCCGCTTGCCCTGGTAGTGGCTGGCAATGACGGTGATGGAGCCGTCATATTCGGTGCGGATGACCCGCCTTCCTCCATGTTCGCAGGTCACCAGCCGCCCCTGACGATCGCGGGTGTTGCCATTCGCCTTGTTGCTCGGCGACCGGAACGTCGTCACGGCACCCGTCTCCTCGTCCCAGCGCAGGATGCGGTCGTTGGGAATGTCGCTGACCAGCAGACATCGCTGATCGCCGATCCAGACCGGACCTTCGCCCCAGCGGAGCCCGGTCGCGAGCCTATCGACGGCGGCGTTGAACAGGCGGTACTTCAGGAACCTCGGATCGAGAATCTCGATCGACGGGTCCGGATAGATCAGGCTCGGCTCCCACATGGCGGCGTCCTTTTCGGCGTTGTCTCCCGCCAGCGAGTGTCAGGCCCGCAGACGCCCCATGCAACCGGCCTTGCAGGCGTGGCGGGCATTCCGGGACAGACGAAAATGGACGCCCGATGGCGCCCCTGTCCGATCAAGGCTGCGAGCCTGATCAGTCGATGATCCGGACGATGCGGCGCGTCTCCTGCTCGACCAGGACGTATGGCCGTTGACCACCCTGCAGCGGTATTCCGTCGCACCATCGTCGCGCGCTACCTGATGGTCGGTCACCCGCTCGGGCAGTTGCCGGCCGACCAGCACCTCGCCGTCATGGTCGAGGGAGGTGTGGCGGCGCGTGACGACATGCTCGCGGAAGCGTGGACGGGTCGCCTCGGCAATGCCGCCGAAGACTGCGCCTGCGGCTCCGCCCACCACCGCGCCAACGGGACCGCCGACGATGGCACCGCCGACCGCACCGGTGGCTGCACACGCGCCAACGCCAGGCGGGACGCCGGGTTCACGGGTCTGGGCGTGAGCGGGAAGGGCGAGCCAGCCGACGGGAGCGGCGCCGATCAGGACGTTGTTGCTCATCGTGTCCTCCGTGGAACGTGCGGGACTGGCAAGCAGACACGACGCCACGCGCATGGATTGGCTCGCAGAGGTCGATCATGGATCGTGACACTCGGAGACGACGGGTCCGGCCTCACGCCCAGGCGACGCGCCCCGGGGGGGCCTCCGCCGTTAGACATGACGTTGCAGTCAGGTCTTGGATTGACTATCGCTGACCTGCCATGCAGCAATGCCGGCCAACGCACGAACAACAGAACAGAGTGCATGGTGGGAACGAACGACGAGATCATTCTGCAGACGCAGGGGCTGACCAAGGACTTCAAGGGCTTCACGGCGGTGAGCGACGTGGACCTTGCCGTCCGGCGTGGGACGATCCACGCCCTGATCGGCCCGAACGGGGCCGGCAAGACCACCTGCTTCAACCTGCTGACCAAGTTCCTCATCCCGACCCGCGGGACGATCATCTACAAGGGGCAGGACATCACCCGGACAAAGCCGGCGGACATCGCCCGCCTCGGACTGGTCCGCTCCTTCCAGATATCGGCGGTCTTTCCGCACCTGTCGGTGCTTGAGAATGTACGAATCGCCCTCCAGCGGAAGCGCGGCGACAGCTTCGACTTCTGGAACTCGGAGCACGTGCTGAAGTCGCTCGATGCGGAGGCGCAGAGCCTCGTCGAGGCCGTGGGCCTCGCCGAGTTCTCGCGGATCCACGCCGTCGAGCTCTCCTACGGCCGCAAGCGGGCGCTCGAGATCGCCACGACGCTGGCCCTCGACCCGGAGATGATGCTGCTCGACGAGCCGATGGCCGGCATGGGCCACGAGGACGTCGACCGCATCTCCGAGCTCATCCGCCGCGTCTCGGCCAACCGGACCATCCTGATGGTCGAACACAACCTGTCCGTCGTCGCCTCGCTTTCCGACTTCATCACCGTGCTGGCGCGCGGCAAGGTTCTGGCCGAGGGCAACTACGCCACGGTGTCGAAGGATCCGCGCGTGATCGAAGCCTATATCGGAGCCGGTCATGGCTGAGACGGCAATGGACCTGCCCCGCGACGCGACGGTGAAGCCGATGCTGGAGGTGCGTGACCTTCATGCCTGGTACGGCGAGTCCCATGTCCTGCACGGCGTCAATCTCGACGTCGGCGAGGGCGAGGTGGTGACCCTGCTTGGCCGCAACGGCGCCGGCAAGACGACGACCCTGAAGTCCATCATCGGCATCATGGGCAAGCGCTCGGGATCGATCCGCTACGAGGGCGCCGAGACCGTCGGCATGTCCTCGCGCGCCATCGCCAGGCTCGGCATCGGCTATGTGCCGGAGGAGCGCGGCGTCTTCTCCTCGCTCTCGGTCGAGGAGAACCTGATGCTGCCGCCACAGGTGCGCCCCGGCGGCATGAGCGTGGAGCAGATCTTCGAGCTCTTCCCGAACATCAAGGAGCGCCTCAACAGCCAGGGCACCAAGCTCTCCGGCGGCGAGCAGCAGATGCTGGCGATCGCCCGCATCCTGCGAACGGGCGCCAAGTTCCTGCTTCTCGACGAGCCCACCGAAGGCCTCGCGCCCGTCATCATCGAGCAGATCGGCCGTACCATCGCGCGCTTGAAGCGCGAGGGCTTCACGATCATCCTCGTCGAACAGAATTTCCGCTTTGCCCAGACAGTGGCCGACCGCCACTATCTCGTCGAGCAGGGGCGGGTGGTGGACATGATCCCCAACGCCGATCTCGAGCGGAACATCGACAAGCTGCATGCTCACCTGGGCGTGTAGGCTGCGCAACAAGAAGAAAATCCGAACTTTCCGGACCCCTTAGGAGGAAACGAGTATGACCATGTTCCGAATGAACCGCCGCTCCGTCATGGCGGGCGCCGCCGCGACCGCCTTCACCGCCCGCTCGATGGCGCAGGCCCAGCAGCCCATCAACATTAAGATCGGCGTGCTCAACGATCGCTCCGGCCTCTACGCCGACCTCACCGGCGAGGGCTCGGCGATCGCCGCCCGCATGGCGGTGGAGGACTTCCGCGCCTCCGCCCAGGGCCTCAATGTCCAGATCGTCGCCGCCGACCACCAGAACAAGCCCGACGTTGGCGCCAACATCGCCCGCCAGTGGTACGACAACGACGCGGTCGACGTGATCGCCGACGTCCCGACCTCCTCGGTGGCCCTGGCCGTCAACCAGATCACCCGCGAGAAGAACAAGATTCACCTGAACTCCGGCGCCGCGACCTCCGATCTCACCGGCGCGCAGTGCTCGCCCAATACGGTGCACTGGACCTACGACACCTACATGCTTTCGCAGGGCACCGGCGGTGCCATGGTGAAGGCGGGCGGCGACACCTGGTTCTTCCTGACCGCCGACTACGCCTTCGGTCATGCGCTCGAGCGCGATACCATGGCCGTCGTCCAGCGCCAGGGTGGCCGGGTCCTCGGCGCCGTGCGCACGCCCTTCCCGGGCACGGACTTCTCATCGTTCCTGCTGCAGGCCCAGGCCTCGCGCGCCAAGGTCATCGGTCTCGCCAATGCTGGCGGCGACACGGTCAACTCGATCAAGCAGGCCGCCGAATTCGGCATCACCGCGGGCGGCCAGAAGCTCGCCGGCCTTCTCGTCTTCGTGATGGACGTGCATGCCCTCGGCCTGCAGACGGCCCAGGGCCTGGTGCTGACCGAGACCTTCTACTGGGATCTCAACGACAGCACCCGCGCCTGGTCGCGCCGCTTCGCCCCGCAGCGCGCCGGCAACATGCCCACCATGGTGCAGGCCGGCGTCTATGGCGCGACGTTGCACTACCTGAAGGCCGTCGCCGCGACGAAGACCAAGGACCCGGCGCAGGTCATGGCCTGGATGAAGGCCAATCAGACGGATGATCCGCTGTTCGGCAAGGGCACCATCCGCGCTGATGGCCGCAAGCTCCACCCGGCCTACCTCTTCGAGGTGAAGAAGCCGTCGGAGTCCAAGGGCCCCTGGGACTACTACAAGCTGCTGGCCACCCTGCCGGCAGAGGAGGCGTTCCGGCCGCTCAGCGCCAACGCCTGCCCGCTCGTCCGTTCCTGATCCGACCAGCATCCGGGGCGCCGCACGGCGG
>CAZPMD010000111.1:0-2371 GCA_964587395.1 uncultured Hyphomicrobiales bacterium | reverse complement strand
CCTTCTCCGGGATCCGCAGTCCATGTTCGAGCTTCTAGGCATTCCGCCCCAGGCCCTTTTCGGACAGCTCCTTCTGGGGCTGATCAACGGCTCGTTCTACGCGATCCTCAGTCTTGGCCTCGCCGTCATCTTCGGCCTTCTGAACATCATCAACTTCACCCACGGCGCGCAGTACATGATGGGCGCCTTCATCGCCTGGATGCTGCTCAACTGGGCCGGCATCGGCTACTGGCCTTCGCTGCTGCTGGCTCCCATCGTAGCGGGCGTGTCGGGTGTGATCATCGAGCGGCTGTTCCTGAAGCGGCTCTATCACCTCGACCATCTCTACGGGCTGCTGCTGACCTTCGGTCTTGCCCTCATCATCCAGGGCCTGTTCCGCAACTATTTCGGCTCCTCCGGCCTGCCCTACCAGATCCCGGCCGAGCTGCGTGGTGGCCAGAATCTGGGCTTCATGTTCCTGCCGAACTATCGCGGCTGGGTGGTCGTCGCCTCGCTCGTTGTCTGTCTCGTCACCTGGTTCGTCATCGAGAAGACCCGGCTCGGGGCCTATCTCAGGGCCGCCACCGAGAATCCGACGCTGACCCAGGCCTTCGGCATCAACGTGCCGCTGCTGATCACGCTGACCTACGGCTTCGGCGTGGGCCTGGCCGCCTTTGCCGGCGTGCTCGCCGCCCCGATCTATTCGGTCAACCCGAACATGGGTGCCGATCTCATCATCGTCGTCTTCGCCGTGGTGGTCATCGGCGGCATGGGCTCCATCCTCGGGGCTATCGTCACCGGCTTCGGCCTCGGCATCATCGAAGGCCTGACCAAGGTCTTCTATCCGGAGGCTTCGGCCACCGTCATCTTCATCATCATGGCCATCGTGTTGCTCGTGAAGCCCGCCGGCCTCTTCGGGAGGACCGCCTGATGGCCGAGGTCACCATCGCTGCTCCCGTGTCCGATCCGGCCGCTGCCTCGGACCACGCCGCCCTCCACCGCACGCTGTTCATCGCGATGGCGGCGTTGCTGGTCGTGCTGCCCTTCGTTCCGGTGATCGGCTATCCGTTCTTCCTGATGAAGGTGCTGTGCTTCGCCCTGTTCGCCTGCGCCTTCAACCTGATGCTCGGCTATGGCGGCCTCCTCTCCTTCGGCCATGCCGCCTATTTCGGTTTCGCGGCCTATGTCTCCGCCTATACGGCCAAGCACTGGGGGCTGACGCCAGAACTCTCCATCCTGCTCGGCACCGCCTCCGGCGCGGGTCTCGGACTGGTCTTCGGCTCGCTGGCCATCCGTCGCCAGGGCATCTACTTCGCCATGATCACGCTCGCGCTGGCGCAGATGGTCTATTTCTTCTCGTTGCAGACGCCGAAGTTTACGGGCGGCGAGGACGGCATCCAGGCTGTGCCGCGGAACCATCTGTTCGGCGTCCTGCCTCTCGGCAACGACACGACGACCTACTATCTCGTCGCGGGCATCTTCCTGGCCGGCGTCCTGCTCATCTACCGCATCATCCATTCGCCCTTCGGACAGGTACTGAAGGCGATCCGTGATAACGAGGCGCGGGCCGTGTCGCTGGGCTATCGCGTCAACCAGTACAAGCTCGCGGTCTTCGTCCTCTCGGCCTCGCTCGCCGGGCTGGCGGGCGCCACCAAGGCGATCGCCGTCCAGCTCGCCTCGCTGACGGATGTGCACTGGAGCATGTCGGGCGAGGTGGTGCTCATGACCCTCGTCGGCGGCATGGGTACGGTCTTCGGTCCCATCATCGGGGCAGCCGTCATCATCTCCATGCAGAACTTCCTGGCAGGCCTCGGCGACTGGGTCACGATCCTGCAGGGCATCATCTTCGTCATCTGCGTTCTGGTGTTCCGCGAGGGCATCGTCGGCGTCATCGGAAAGTGGCTGAAGAAGCCACTCTGAGCCGAGGACACGGGCAATCATCTTTCGCCTTGCCTTGCGGCAAGAACGGCCGAAGATGAACAACGTTAAGGCAAATGCCTCGCCCTGCCGCCCGATGGCCGCGATTGCGCCGCGTTTCCGCGGTGGCATGGTCTGCGCAAGTGTCGGCATCCGTGTCGACGCGATGAACTCTCTGGGGAGTGGACCATGACCGCCATGAAACGTGCGCTGCTTGCCGGCACGATCCTGCCGGGGTTGCTCGCCGGGCCGGCCTTCGCGCAGAGCTTGCGCATGGATGGGCCGGTGCTGATGGCACAGGCCCAGCAGCCTGATCCTCGTCGACCGGGGACACGTCCGGGTGCCCCGCCGCCCCAGCAGGCGCGTCCGCCCGCCCAGGTGCGCCCTCCGGTCGCTCCCGTGCAGCCTCGGGCGCCGGTTGTCCAGCAGCCGCGCGTTGCCCCGCCCGTGCAGCGGCAGGCCGCTCCTCCTCCTG
>CAZPMD010000110.1:0-14113 GCA_964587395.1 uncultured Hyphomicrobiales bacterium | reverse complement strand
CGGCGCAGCAGGCGAGACCGAAGGTCATCCACATCAGCGAGCCGGTGCGCGCCCAGTTGATGAGGTCGTCCGTCGCCGTGACGATGAAGCCCTTGTCGGCGAGTTCGTTGTTGATTCCCGTGAAGAAGGAATCGCCGGCGCCGAGGGGCCTGCCGTCCGCTCCCAGAAGACCCTTGGGGGCCGGTGCGACGAGGGGATCGCCGCGGTCGATGGCGGTGGCCATGATCAGAACCTCAATTCCACTCCAGGGCGCCCTTCTTCCACTCGTAGACGAAACCGATCGTCAGCACGCCGAGGAAGGCCATCATGGACCAGAAGCCGAACAGCCCGACCTCCTTGAACGCCACCGCCCAGGGAAACAGGAAGGCGACCTCGAGGTCGAAGATGATGAAGAGAATGGCGACGAGATAGAACCGCACGTCGAACTTCATGCGGGCGTCGTCGAAGGCGTTGAAGCCGCACTCATAGGCCGAAAGCTTCTCGGTATCCGGCCGGGAGAAGGCGACGACGAAGGGGGCGACAAGCAGGGCGATGCCGATGACGCCGGCGAGCGCGATGAAGATGACCAGCGGCAGATAGTCGTTGAGCAGCGTGGTCGTCGCAGCCTGCATCGGAGGCCCTCCTGCTTGGCCGGCGAAGGGAGTGACGAGCCCCGGAAGCCGGTTTCGGACTGTGCCTTACTCCCTCCCCTGTTGCGGTGCAAGCCGCGGTCCGGGCAGGAAGAGTCGGTTTCTCTGGAAACGTTATGATAATCCGCTGGGCCGCGCCACGCGCCTTTGGAAGAAGGAGGAGGAGCGGCCGATCTGGGGCTTTAACAACCCGATTCCCGTGCGTCCGGTGATTCTCCGGAAGCAGCCCGAACGCCCCTGAGGGGGAAGTTTTGTTCTGGAGAAAATGGCGCGGGCGACGGGACTCGAACCCGCGACCTCCGGCGTGACAGGCCGGCACTCTAACCAACTGAGCTACGCCCGCGCGCTGCTCGGCGCGCTTGACGTGCGCCGGTCGAGGTGGCGGGACTTAAGGGAGGCTCGGAGACCTGTCAAGGCGAATTGCGGCGCGAGCCCGCCGGCTGTTGATGAGCGCGCGCACCAGCCGCTCCCCGCGGGGCTTCGAAGCATGGGCGCTCCGCGCGGGAAGCATGCATGCCGGAGGGCGGTTTGAATCTTTCTTAACCACCATCGCGTGCAATGAGGCTGGGACAAGGCGCGCCAATGCGCCGGAATGTGGGTGGACAACGCAATGGCTCTCGGCAGCATTCTCCAACTGCGCACCATCGGCGCGAAGCTCATGGCGTCGGTGACGGTGACTGCTCTGGTCGCGGCGGGTGCAGTCGGCATCGCCGGCTACCTTCAGCAGGATGCGCTCAGCGACCAGGCCATCGAATCGGCCCTGACCCAGCGCTACGAGGCCGTCGTCGCCGCCATGGCCGACCAGGGCCAGCGGGCGCTCGCTGCGGCCAGGTCCATCGCCAATGACCCGCGCGTGGTCGATGCCTTCGTCAAGGACGACCGCCCCGCCCTGCTCGCGGCCATGAAGGACCTCGGCGAGCCGCTGAAGACCAGCCTCGGCCTTGGCCTCATCAGCTTCCAGCGCGCCGACGGCACCGCCTTCGCCCGCGTGCACGCGCCCCAGGCCTTCGGCGACAATGTCCTCTCCCGCCGCAACACGATCCGCGCCGCGGTCTCCAGCGGCAACCCGGTGACCGGCATCGAGCCGGGGCGCGACAACGTGTCGATCTTCTCCGTCGTCCCCCTGCGTTCGGGGGGCCAGATCGTCGGCGTCACCGACGTCGGCGCTGCCCTCGGCGTCCCCTTCCTCACCGACCTGAAGCGTCGCTTCAAGGTCGACATCGCCATGCACCTCATCCAGGACGGCAAGGTGAACTCTCTCGGCGCAACCTTCGCCGAGAAGACCCTGCTCGACGTGCCGGTTCACCAGGCCGCGATGCGGCAGACGACCTCCTGGCGTGCAGCGACGATCGGCGGCCATCCGGTGGCCGTGCTCGCCGGCCCCTTGAACAACTATTCCGGCCAGCCGATCGGCACGCTCGAGGTCGCCATCGACACGGCCACCTTCGTCGGCGCCCGCAACACGGCCATGCTGACGCTGATGGCGGTGCTGCTGGCCGTGGCGGTCGCCGGAGTCGGCATCGCCACGCTCCTGACGCGCCACCTGGGCAAGCCGATCCGCGAGCTGAACGACACCATGACCGCCCTCGCCGGCGGCGACCACTCCCGCGCGGTTCCCTCCACAGGTCGCCGCGACGAGATCGGCGACATGGCCCGTTCCGTCGAAGTCTTCCGCGACAATGCGATGGAGCGCGCCCGCCTGGAGACGGAGACCGAGGCCGAGGCCCGCGCCCGCCATGCACGTCAGGCGAGGATCGACCAGCTCGTCCGCGACTTCTCCGAGACGATCGGCGCCGTGCTCGACGGTGTCGGCAACAATGCCGGCCGGATGGAGGAGACCGCCCGCAACCTCACCGGCATTGCCGCGGAGGCCTCCGGCCAGGCCGAGGACGCCTCGGGCGCCTCCCGCCAGGCATCCGCCAACGTCCAGTCGGTCGCCGCCGCCTCCGAGGAACTGTCGGCCTCGATCAACGAGATCGCCAACCAGATCGGCCAGACCAATGCGGTGGTCGAGCGGGCCAGCCAAGAGGCCGAGGGCGCCAACCGTCGGGTGAAGACCCTGGCGGAGGCCGCCGGCCGCATCGGCGAGGTCCTGAACCTCATTCGTGCCATCGCCGAGCAGACCAACCTGCTCGCCCTGAACGCGACGATCGAGGCCGCCCGCGCCGGCGAGGCAGGGCGTGGCTTCGCCGTCGTCGCCTCGGAGGTCAAGTCGCTCGCCGGCCAGACCGCCAAGGCCACCGAGGAGATCGCCGCACAGATCACCGCGGTCCAGCAGGAGACCACCACGGCCGTCGCCTCCATCGAGGCCATCGCCGGAACCATGCAGGAGGTCGCGACCTACGCCTCGGCAGTCGCCGCGGCGATCGAGCAGCAGCGTTCGGCCACCGGCGAGATCTCGCAGAACGTCCAGGCCGCCGCCACCGGCACCTCGCGCGTCGTCGACAACATCACCGGCGTCACCGCCGCCTCGGCCCAGACCAACGCCTCGGCCTCCGAGGTGCTGTCGGCGGCGCAGAGCCTGTCCGGGCAGGCCACCTCCCTCTCCCGCTCGGTCGAGACCTTCCTTGCCGAGGTCAGGGCGGCCTGATCCCGTCCGTTTCCGGCCCGACACGAATGAATCTGCAGGGCCCCGGGGCCGCAAGGCTCCGGGCTCCTGCGTTCAGGAGGGCGGTGTTGCGCCCTTGCCTGCGGCACCGCCCAGCCAGCGGAACGTCAGCGGCGCGGCGATCATCGTCAGGAAGACGCGGATGATGTGGAAGGCGGCGACGAAGGCCACCTCCGCGTGGAGCGCCACGGCGATCAGCGCCATCTCGGTAAGGCCGCCGGGGGAATAGGCGAGGATCAACGTCACCGCCGAGAACCCCGACAGGTGGGAGACGGCGACCGCGAAGAGGGTCATCCAGAACAGCAGGATGGCGGTCGAGCCGACCGAGAGCGCCAGCACCTTCCAGACCACCCGGCTCGCCGTCCCGGCGAAACGGCAGCCGATGGCGACGCCGAGGACGAGTTGGGCGGCATTGACGATCTCGAAGGGCGGCTTGAAGTCCGAGACGCCTGAGATATGGACGATGGCGCTGACGATCATGCAGCCGAGCAGTGTCTTGGCCGGAAGCCGGAGCACATGGCCGAGAAACGCGCCGGCAAAGCCGCAGACGACGAGCCAGAGCTCCGCGACGAGGGGGGCGTCGAGGATCGAGATGCCGGTCACCGGCCGGTCGAGCCGGATGCCCTGGCTGAACTGGATGATGAAGGGCAAGGTCATCACCACCATCAGGATGCGGGCGGAATGGACCAGCGCGATGACGCGTGCGTCGCCCCCCCGCTCCTCCCCGTAAATGACCATCTCGACCAGCCCCCCGGGCATGCCGGAGAAGAAGGCCGTGACCCAGTCGTAGCCGCCGATCCGTCGGTAGTACCAGACGACGGTGACGCCGCAGGCCGTCATGAACAGCATGAGGCCGGCCAGTGGGACCAGCCATTGCGGCACCTGGTAGATGATGGCCGGCGAGAACCCCGAACCCAGCATGACGCCGATGATGGCGGACATCGGCGAGCGGATGACGCCCGGCGCCGCGACGGGTGCGCCCCACAGGGCCGCGATGGTGCAGAAGGTCATGGCCCCCAGCATCCAGGGGAGCGGCAGGCGCAGCCAATAGAACAGGGCGCCGCCGACGACCCCGAGGCCCAGGGCAAAGGCGAAGCGGCGATAGGGAAAGACAGCGGGCGAAAGCTCTGCGAGACCGCTTCGGACTTCGGCCAGCCAGCTGCTCACGTCACGGTCCCCGCTTCGGGCGTCAACATCATCCGCCTGAGGCGGTCCCGCCGATTAGCACGACGCGACGCTGCGGCGAGGCCGATTTCGGCGGGTCAGGAATGGCCGGAGCGCGGGACAGATGGGAGACGGCGCATCGCCGTCGACGCGGTCCCCGGTCGGGGTACAGGAGGAATGGTGGGCAGTGACGGGCTCGAACCGCCGACATCCTGCGTGTAAAGCAGGCGCTCTACCAACTGAGCTAACCGCCCGGAAAAGACGTTCCCGCCATGTAGACCGCGCCTGCCCGCCGGGCAAGGGGCGCGGCGACGGCCGTGCCATGCCGACCGCCCGCCGAAAACGGAAACGCCGCCGGGACCATGCCCGACGGCGTTTCGAGGACGGCGAGACCCCGCGATCAGGAGTTCACGGCGTCCTTCAGGCCCTTGCCGGCCGAGAACTTCGGAGCCTTCGAGGCCTTGATCTCGACGGGCTTGCCGGTGCGCGGGTCGCGGCCCTGGCGGGCGGCACGCTTGGACACCGAGAAGGCACCGAAACCGACGAGCTTCACATCGCCGCCGGACTTCAGCGTGGCGGTGATGGCGTCGAAGGTTGCATCCACTGCTGCACCCGCCTGCGCCTTGGTGAGGCTCGCCGCTTCGGCGACCGCGGCGATCAGTTCGTTCTTGGTCACGGGCTGTTCTCCTTCAGTTTGCGCCGATCCGGGAATGCATGATTCCGTTGCCGACGGGTGTTCCGTTTGCCGCGCAACCGTCGCAAAAGCAAGGAAAATGCTGGGTTTGCGCCGTTCTTGTGGACGATTTTGACGCCTTTCAACAGAAAACCCCGGGCTCAGGTCCCGGGGTTTCCAAACTGTCGAACGGTCGCTGCGATCAATGCGCGACGACGCCGGACGGGTCCTCGTCGCCGGCCTTGCGGGCCGTGACGGGCTCGGCATCTTCGTCCCACTCCACCGGTTCCGGCTGACGGATGAGGGCGTGCTTCACAACCTCGTCCATCCGCGAGACCGGGATGATCTCCAGCCCGTTCTTCACGTTGTCCGGAATCTCCGCCAGATCCTTGGCGTTCTCCTCGGGAATGAGGACCATCTTCAGCCCCCCGCGCAGCGCCGCGAGCAGCTTCTCCTTCAGGCCGCCGATCGGCAGCACCCGGCCGCGCAGGGTCACCTCGCCGGTCATGGCGATGTCCTTGCGGATCGGAATGCCCGTCATCACCGAGATGATGGCGGTGGCCATGGCGATACCGGCGGACGGACCGTCCTTCGGCGTGGCACCCTCCGGCACGTGGACGTGGACGTCGCGCTTGTCGAAGAGCGGCGGCTTGATGCCGAAGGCCAGCGACCGCGAGCGCACGTAGGAAGCAGCCGCAGAGATCGACTCCTTCATCACGTCCTTGAGGTTGCCGGTCACCGTCATGCGGCCCTTGCCGGGCATCATCACGGCCTCGATGGTGAGCAGTTCGCCGCCGACCTCTGTCCAGGCGAGGCCGGTGACGGCGCCCACCTGATCCTCGGTCTCCGCCATGCCATAGCGATAGCGCGGCACGCCGAGATACTCCTCGACCACCTTCGGGGTGACCTTGATCGTCTTCTTCTTGGTCAGCGTCAGGTCCTTCACGCCCTTGCGGACGAGATTGGACATCTCGCGTTCCAGGTTGCGGACGCCGGCCTCGCGCGTGTAACGGCGCACGACCGTCATCAGGGCCTCGTCGGTGATCGACCAGTCCTTCTCCGTCAGGCCATGCTTGGCGATGGCGTTGGGGATCAGGTGCTTCTTGGCGATCTCCCGCTTCTCGTCCTCGGTGTAGCCCGCGATGCGGATCGTCTCCATGCGGTCGAGGAGAGCCGGCGGGATGTTCAGCGTGTTCGCCGTGGTGACGAACATCACGTTCGAGAGGTCGAAATCGACCTCCAGATAGTGATCGTTGAACGTGGCGTTCTGCTCGGGGTCGAGAACCTCGAGGAGCGCCGCCGACGGGTCGCCGCGGAAGTCCTGGCCCATCTTGTCGATCTCGTCGAGCAGGAAGAGCGGGTTCGCCGTCTTCGCCTTCTTCATCGACTGGATGATCTTGCCGGGCATGGAGCCGATATAGGTTCGGCGGTGGCCGCGGATTTCGGCCTCGTCACGCACGCCGCCGAGCGAGATGCGAACGAACTCGCGCCCCGTCGCCTTGGCGATCGACTTGCCGAGCGAGGTCTTGCCCACGCCGGGCGGGCCGACGAGGCAGAGGATCGGGCCGGTGAGCTTGTTGGCGCGCTGCTGCACGGCCAGGTACTCGACGATGCGGTCCTTGACCTTGTCGAGGCCGAAATGGTCGGCGTCGAGCAGGGTCTGGGCGCCCGGCAGATCCTTCTTGATCTTGCTCTTCTTGCCCCACGGCAGGGACAGGAGCCAGTCGAGATAGTTCCTGACGACGGTGGCCTCGGCCGACATCGGCGACATCTGGCGCAGCTTCTTCAGCTCGTGGTGGGCCTTGTCGCGGGCCTCCTTCGACAGCTTGGTGCGCTTGATCTTGTCCTCGAGCTCGACGAGTTCGTCCCGACCGTCCTCGTCGCCGAGTTCCTTCTGGATCGCCTTCATCTGCTCGTTGAGGTAGTACTCGCGCTGGGTCTTCTCCATCTGCCGCTTCACGCGGGTGCGGATCTTCTTCTCGACCTGCAGCACCGAGATCTCGCTCTCCATCAGGCCGAGCGCCTTCTCCAGCCGCTTGGCGACGTCGATCGTCTCCAGCACCGCCTGCTTGTCGGAAATCTTCACCGCGAGATGCGAGGCTACCGTGTCGGCGAGCTTTGACGGATCGTCGATCTGGCTGACCACCGAGACGATCTCGGGCGAGACCTTCTTGTTCAGCTTCACATAGCCCTCGAACTCGGTGACCACCGAACGGGCGAGCGCCTGGACCTGGACCTTGTCGGCAATCTCGTCGGCGACGGTCGTCGCCTCCGCCTCATAGAACTCCTCGCGGCCCGAATAGGGACCGATCTTGGCGCGCGACACGCCCTCGACCAGCACCTTGACGGTGCCGTCGGGCAGCTTGAGGAGCTGAAGCACGCTGGCCAGCGTGCCGATCTCATAGATGGCATCCGGCTCCGGATCGTCGTCCTGCGCCTTCATCTGCGTGGCGAGCAGGATGTGCGTCTCGGCGCGCATGACCTCTTCGAGGGCGCGAATCGATTTCTCGCGGCCGACAAAGAGCGGCACGATCATGTGGGGGAACACCACGATGTCGCGCAGCGGCAGGACCGGGAAGGTCTTGACCTCGCCGGGGTTGAGGGGCGGACGCTTCTTGGTCTCGCTCATGTTTCACTCGTCCTTTCCTCGACACGCCGCGAAGCGGCCCGGATGGGCCCGCGCCGACGGCGGCGCTCGGATGATTCCTGGCTAGGGTGACGCGAAAATACGCTTTTGTCGCGCGGGGACGGCGGCGGGATTGAGGCCGGATCGGAAGCTCTCCGGCTTCCTTGCGGGGACTCGAGGCGCTTGGCCGACCTCGGGCACAAATCCCTGCCCGGGGGTCTGTCGGTAACCATTAGGTGGAGACCCATCCGGCAGGTGTCAAGGCGGCGAAAG
Organism: uncultured Hyphomicrobiales bacterium; assembly: GCA_964587395.1. GTDB lineage: Bacteria > Pseudomonadota > Alphaproteobacteria > Rhizobiales > Phreatobacteraceae > Phreatobacter. Next base: position 6,140 of record CAZPMD010000110.1, on the reverse strand, counting down.
GTTGTGACCTACAGTCGCGCGGCAGGGCGGCTGAAAAGCCACGCAGGACGCCGCGCGGTGGTGCACGCAAACGAAAAAGGCGGGCCCGAAGGCCCGCCCTGATCGATGGTCGGACATGGGGAATCAGGCGCTCTGCGCCTTCTCCTTCTCGGCGTAGATATAGAGCGGGCGGGCCTTGCCCTGCACCACCTCGTCGGAGATGACCACCTCCTCGACGCCTTCAAGGCCCGGCAGATCGTACATGGTGTCGAGCAGGATGCCCTCCATGATCGACCGCAGGCCGCGCGCGCCGGTCTTGCGCTCGATGGCCTTGCGCGAGATCGCGCCGAGGGCGTCCTCGTGGAAGGTCAGGTCCACATTCTCCATCTCGAACAGCCGCTGGTACTGCTTCACCAGGGCGTTCTTCGGCTCGGTGAGGATCTTGGTCAGCGCCGTCTCGTCGAGGTCCTCCAGCGTCGCCAGCACCGGCAGACGTCCGACGAACTCGGGAATGAGGCCGTATTTCAGCAGGTCCTCCGGCTCCACCTCGCGGAAGATCTCGCCGGTCCGGCGCTCTTCCGGCGCGCGTACCGTTGCACCGAAGCCGATCGACGAGCCCTGCCCCTTGGTCGAGATGATCTTCTCGAGGCCGGCGAAGGCGCCGCCGCAGATGAACAGGATGTTGGAGGTGTCGACCTGCAGGAACTCCTGCTGGGGATGCTTGCGCCCGCCCTGCGGAGGCACGGAGGCAACCGTGCCTTCCATGATCTTCAGAAGAGCCTGCTGCACGCCCTCACCCGACACGTCGCGGGTGATCGAGGGATTGTCGGACTTGCGCGAAATCTTGTCGATCTCGTCGATGTAGACGATGCCGCGCTGGGCCCGCTCGACATTGTAGTCGGAGGCCTGCAGCAGCTTCAGGATGATGTTCTCCACGTCCTCGCCGACATAGCCTGCTTCCGTCAGCGTCGTCGCATCCGCCATGGTGAAGGGCACGTCGAGGATGCGGGCCAGTGTCTGGGCCAGCAGCGTCTTGCCCGAGCCCGTCGGTCCGATCAGCAGGATGTTGGACTTCGACAGCTCGACATCGCTGTGCTTGCTGGCGTGATTGAGCCGCTTGTAGTGGTTGTGGACCGCGACCGACAGCACCCGCTTGGCATGGAACTGGCCGATCACGTAGTCGTCCAGGACCTTGCAGATCTCTTTCGGCGTCGGAACGCCGTCCTTGGACTTGACCAGGGAGGACTTCGACTCCTCACGGATGATGTCCATGCAGAGCTCGACGCATTCGTCGCAGATGAAGACCGTCGGCCCTGCAATGAGCTTGCGGACCTCATGCTGGCTCTTGCCGCAGAAGGAACAGTAGAGGGTGTTCTTCGCGTCGCTGCCGGCCTTGCTCATCATCTCTCTCCAACGCGACCCGCAACCTGATCGGATCCGGCTCGTCTGACGCGAGACCTTCACAGGTCCCTCGGTTTCTCGACCCTGAACGCAGATTGGCCGATTAGCCAAACATGGTGCGCCCTGCCGGATCAAGAAAGGATTAATGCAATTTTGTCACACGCAATTCATAACGAACCGCGTGCGACGATGGATCAGTCTATGCAAGGCGCGCGCCGCCGGTGGTGTCCCAAAAGCGACACCCCGGCCGGCGCGATCACGCCTTGGCAGGCTCTGCTTCCTCGGCCCGCTCCTCGATCACCTTGTCGATGAGGCCGAATTCCTGCGCCTTCTGCGCCGACATGAAATTGTCGCGCTCCAGCGCCTCCTCGATCTCCTTCAGCGACCGGCCGGTGTGCTTGACGTAGACCTCGTTGAGGCGACGCTTCAGCTCCTTGACCTCTTCCGCATGGATCAGGATGTCGGTCACCTGGCCGCGATAGCCGCCCGAGGGCTGGTGCACCATGATGCGGGAATGCGGCAGGGCGAAGCGCTGGCCCTTGGCGCCGGCGGTGAGCAGGAGCGAGCCCATCGAGGCGGCCTGGCCCATGCAGAGCGTCGTCACCGGCGGCTTGATGAACTGCATCGTGTCGTAGATCGACATGCCCGCCGTGACGACGCCGCCCGGCGAGTTGATGTACATGTTGATCTCCTTCTTCGGGTTCTCCGCCTCGAGGAACAGGAGCTGGGCGACGATCAGCGTCGCCATGCCGTCCTCGACGGGACCCGACAGGAAGATGATGCGCTCCTTCAGGAGGCGCGAGTAGATGTCGTAGGAACGCTCGCCGCGATTGGTCTGCTCGACCACCATCGGGACCAGATAGTTCATCAGCGTGTCGTGCGGGTCTCTCATCGTCTTCGGTCCTTTGGGGTCGCGAGTCGGGCAGAGCTTTCCCCGAATCTCTTTGACGACATCCTAACGGCAATGCGCTTGCAGGGTGAACGGGGCTCCGGAAAAGCGAAAGGCCGCCAGCGGCGGCCCTTCCCTCACCAGGAATTGTCCGGTCGCGGCCCCATTCAGGCGGCTTCCTCGTCCTCGTTGTCCTTGAAGAGGTCGTCCTTGGAGACGGTCTTCTCGGTCACGTCGGCGAGTTCGAGGATGTAGTCCACGACCTTCTCCTCGAAGATCGGGGCGCGGAGCGAGGCCAGCGCCTGGGGCGTCTTGCGGTAATAGTCCCAGACCTGCTGCTCCTGGCCGGGGAACTGGCGTGCACGCTCGACAACGGCACGCGACACTTCCTCGTCGCTGACCTTGATCTGGGCCTTCTCGCCGATTTCCGCAAGGACGAGGCCGAGGCGCACGCGGCGCTCGGCGATCTGGCGATATTCCTCGCGCGCCTTCTCCTCGGTCGTCTCCTCGTCGGAGAAGGTCTTGCCGCGGGATTCGAGGTCCTGGCTCACCTGCCGCCAGACGCTCTCGAACTCCTGGTCGACAAGGGTCTGCGGCAGGTCGAAGGCATGCTTCTCGTCGAGCGCGTCGAGCAGCGAGCGCTTCACCTTGCGGCGGGAGGCGGCGGCGTACTCGCTCTTCAGGCGGTCGGAGACGGCGGCCTTCAGCTTGGTGAGGTCCTCGAAGCCGACCATCTTGGCGAACTCGTCATCGATGGCGCGCTCGCCCGGCTTCTCGATCGACTTCACGGTGACGGCGAACTCGGCGTCCTTGCCGGCCAGCTTCTCGGCCATGTAGTTCGACGGGAACTTGACCTTGACCACCTTGTCCTCGCCGGCCTTCACGCCGATGAGTTGGTCCTCGAAGCCGGGGATGAAGGACTTCGAGCCGAGCTCGAGCTGGATGTCCTCGGCGGTTCCGCCCTCGAACTTCTCGCCGTCGATGGTGCCGACGAAGGAGATCGTCAGGCGGTCGCCGTCCTCGGCGCTCGCGCCCTCGGCCTTCGCCTCGAACGGACGGTTCTGCTTGGCCATGGTCTCCAGCATCGACTGGACGTCGGCCTCGGCCGGCTCGACGACCGGCTTCTCGACCTTGATGCCCTTGAAGTCGGCGAGTTGGATGGTCGGCAGGACCTCGAAGGCCACCGTGTAGTCGAGGTCGGCCTGACCGTCGAACACGGCCTTCGCCTCGGCCTCGGCCTCGGGCAGCTTTACGGAGGGCTCCTGCGCCAGCTTGAAGCCGTTCTCCTCGACGATCTTCTGGTTCGTCTCGCCGACCAGGGCCTCGATGGTCTCGGCCAGCACGGCCTTGCCATAGAGCTTCTTCAGATGGTGCATCGGCACCTTGCCGGGACGGAACCCGTTGATGTTGACGCGGCCCTTCAGGTCGTCGAGCCGGGCGTCGGCCCGGGCCGCAAGATCGGTCACCGGCACCACCACGCGGAATTCGCGCTTGAGACCTTCGGACAGGGTGGCGGTCACCTGCATGGCTTGGTTTCTTTCGTGTTCGTGATCGGCGCGGCCGGCAGGATGGTGCGGGCGGAGGGACTTGAACCCCCACGACTTTCGCCACGGGAACCTAAATCCCGCGTGTCTACCAATTCCACCACGCCCGCCGAGGGCCGCTCGAAATAGCTTCTCGTCCCTGCGGATGCAAGTCACCCGCCGGGCGCGGCCTCATAGCATCGCCCCCCGGCGATTGCATCAAGAAAATGCGGGGAAGGCGTGTCGTTCAGGAGGTCAGATCCGCGCGAACAGGCCGATCCACACCATCAGCACGGTGCCGGCGGCCGCGCCCAGCGCAACACTTGCCTGACTGTGGGGGATGAGACCGAAATATCCGGCGGCGACAAGACCGCCGACGCCGATCACTGCTAATTTCGCCATGGAGTGCCTCCAATCGGGAAACGGAGGCATGGCCTCGTCAACATTCGTGCCATCTCGATCCGGCACACATCTCCACCCGGCCCGCGCGAGGCCAGCCGAAAGCCCTTCCATGCCTCTCCGGTCCGATCCCTGTCGCCGCGCCATCCTTGCCGCCCTGCCCCTTGCCGGGCTCGGAGCCCTGGCGAGAGCCAGCGTGGCCATGGCGGACACGGCGGCTCTGCGACTGACCGCCGCAGCCGGCGAGGCGCGCCTCGCCGGGCCCGACGGACCGGCGACGCCCTTCATCGGCTATGATGGACGACTGCCCGGACCGGTGATCCGCATCCGGCGTGGCGAGACGCTTGCCGTCGATGTCCGCAATGATCTCGACGAGCCGACACAGCTCCACTGGCAGGGGCTGCGACGCGGTGTTTCCGATCCCTCGCCCGAGCCGCTTCAGCCCGCAGCGACCGCCCGCCATGCCGTCACGCCCCGCGATGCCGGCACCTACCTCTACCGACCCCGTCTGGCGGGAGGCGAGGGCCAGTTGCGACGCGGCCTCGCGGGGCTCCTCATCGTCGACGACGCCCGTCCGCCGGTCCATGACCGCGAGGTGGCGATGCTGCTCTCGGAGGTCGACCGGCCCGACACGGCGCCGGTCATTCTCGTGGACGGAAGGCCGCACCTCGCGCTGGAGGCCCGGGGGAACGAGCGGCTGTGGCTCCGCATCGCCAACGGCACCGCCCATCGCATCCTGCAAATGACTGTTCCGGATCAGGCGTTGACGCTGGTCGCCCTCGACGGCCAGCCCTGTGAACCTTTCCGCCTCGACGGCGGCCGCCTCCTTCTTGCGCCCGGCCAGCGCGCCGAGATCATGTGGGACGTCGCCGGCCCGGCCGGCACCGACGTCCCGGTCACGGTGGTGAACTTCGCGGGGACGACAATGGCGGGTCGTGTGTCGGTCGTCGGCACCCCGGTGCGCGAGGCGCCACTGGGCCCACCGGCGCCCCTGCCCGCCAATCCGCTGCCACAGGCCATGGACTTCCGCCGCGCAACGCGCCTCGAGCTTGCCGTCTCGACGGGCACGGCTGGCGCCGTCACCTTCGGAGGGCGGGTGGATCGCTCCCCGCCCCGAGAGCCGCTCATCCGGATCCGCCGCGGAGCCGTCGTCATGGCGGCGCTGCGCAACGACACGGCCCAATTCCAGGCGATCCACGTCGAGGGACACCCGGCCCGCCTGCTCGACGGGCTCGACGACGGCTGGAAGCCCTTCTTCCTCGACACTGTCCTGCTCGCCCCCGCGACGACGGCGCGCATCGCCTTCGTGGCTGAGACACCCGGGCGGTTCCTGATGACCGCGCAGGCGATCAACGATCCGCAGGGGCCACTCGTCGCCGCCTTCGAGGTGGGTTAGCCAGCCGCCTCGGTCCGTCGGCCGGCCAGCCTCGCAAGCACTTGCGGCATCGCCTCGGGCAGGTCCTCGGCAATGAGCCCGATGCCCGCCGCCTGGCCCGCCTCCCCATGCAGCCACACCGCCGCGCTTGCCGCCTCGAAGACGGGCATGCCCTGAGCCAGCAGACCTGTCACGAACCCGGCCAGAACGTCGCCGGAGCCGGCCGTGGCGAGCCAGGGTGGCGCGTTGGCGGCGATCGAGGCGCGGCCATCCGGCGCTGCCACGACCGTGTCCGGGCCCTTGAGGATCACCACCGCGCCGGCGCGCTCGGCTGCCTGGCGAGCCGCGTCGAGTCGCGAGCCTCCCTCTGTCGGGCCGAACAGCCGCGCAAACTCACCCGCGTGCGGCGTCAGCACCACCGGGCGGTCCGGCCAGGCGCGGATGCCCGCGAAGAGCGCATCGGGGCTCTCGGCGAAGGCGGTGAGCCCGTCGGCGTCGATGACGGTGGCAGCCCCGCTGGCGAGCGCCTCGGCCACCAGTGCCCGCGTGCCCTCGCCGGTGCCGAGCGCCGGTC
>CAZPMD010000109.1:10951-14512 GCA_964587395.1 uncultured Hyphomicrobiales bacterium | reverse complement strand
CAAGAGCGAGGTTCCCTCTGCGCCGCAGGCGGGCTAGGAGCATGCCGCGCCGCCCTGTCGCGGCGCCGCCGCCCCGTCATTGTCATCCGGGCGGCATGACGGGGCGTCTTCGGCCATGCAGGACTACATCCGCAGCATCCTTTCGGCGCGCGTCTACGACGTCGCCATCGAGAGCCCGCTCGACGCCATGCCGCGGCTGGCGCAGCGGCTGGGAACGGCCGTCCGGCTGAAGCGCGAGGACTTGCAGCCGGTGTTCTCGTTCAAGCTGCGCGGTGCCTACAACAAGATGGTAGGGCTGCCGAAGGAGGCCCTCGAGCGCGGCGTCATCTGCGCCTCGGCCGGCAATCACGCGCAGGGCGTCGCCCTCGCCGCACAGAAGCTCGGCGTCCGGGCCACCATCGTGATGCCGAAGACGACCCCCGACATCAAGGTGCAGGCGGTGAAGAGTCGCGGCGGACGGGTGGTGCTCCACGGCGAGAGCTTCGACGAGGCCTATGCCCATGCCCGCCAGATCGAGGCGGAGAAGGGCCAGACCTTCATCCACCCCTATGACGACCCGGACGTCATCGCCGGCCAGGGGACGGTGGGCATGGAGATCCTGCGCCAGAACCCCGACCCCATCGACGCCATCTTCGTGCCGATCGGCGGCGGAGGCCTTGCGGCCGGCATTGCCGTCTTCGTGAAGTTCCTGCGTCCCGACGTGAAGGTCTTCGGCGTCGAGCCGGACGATGCGGCCTCCATGGCAGACGCCATCGCCGCGGGGTCCCGGGTGATCCTCAACCAGGTCGGGCTCTTCGCCGACGGCGTGGCGGTGCGACAGGCGGGCGAGGAGACGTTCCGGCTCTGCCGCGACCTGCTCGACGGTGTGATCACCGTCAACACCGACGAGATCTGCGCCGCGGTGAAGGACATCTTCGAAGACACGCGCGCCATTGCCGAACCGTCCGGGGCGGTGAGCCTCGCCGGCCTCAAGGCCTATGTCGAGCGCGGAGATGCGCGGAGCGGCACGCTGGTAGCCATCAACTCGGGCGCCAACATGAACTTCGACCGCCTGCGCCACATCGCCGAGCGGGCGGAACTCGGCGAGAAGCGCGAGGCGTTGCTTTCGGTGACGATCCCCGAGAAGCCCGGCAGCTATCGTCGCTTCATCCAGCTCCTCGGCAAGCGCGCCATCACCGAGTTCAACTACCGCTACGCCGACCCGCAGAAGGCGGAGATCTTCGTCGGCGTCCACCTGGATTCGGGCGGCGAGGAGAAGCGGCAGATCCTCGCGCTGCTGGCCGAGCACGGCTATCCGGTGCTCGACATGAGCGACAACGAACTGGCCAAGCTGCACGTGCGCTACATGGTCGGCGGCAAGACGCATGGGATGGAGGGCGAGCGCGTCTTCCGCTTCCAGTTTCCCGAGCGGCCCGGTGCCCTGCTGAAGTTCCTCACCTCCCTGTCGGAGGGGTGGAACATCTCGCTCTTCCACTACCGCAACCACGGCGCCGACTATGGCCGGGTGCTGGCCGGCATCCAGGCTCCACCGGACGAGCACGACCAGTTGAAGAGACGCCTGGACGATCTCGGCTATCCCTATTGGGAAGAGACCGGGAATCCCGCCTACAAGGCCTTTCTCGGCTGAGGGGCCAGCGCCTCAGCGCACGACGGACAGGCCCGCCCTCTGCCAGGCGGAAATTCCGCCGGCAACGTGGCTGTCGATCGGCAGGCCGGCCTTGGCGCATTCCCCCAGTGCACGGCCGGAGCGTCCGCCCGACAGGCAGTAGAGGATGACCTTCTTGTCGCGCGGCAGGCGCCCGACGCCCTGCGAGAACTGCGACAGCGGCAGATGGATGGCGCCGGGGACGTGCCCCGACCTCCACTCGGACTCCTCGCGGACATCGACGAGCACAGCCTTGCCCTCGGCCACAAGCGCCTGCGCCTCGGCGGGAGTCAGGTCGCAGCCCGCCGGCCGACGGTTCAACCAGCCAAACATGATCATCTCCTTATGCGATGGGGGAACACGACCGGCTCATGCAGCCGGCCTCCTGGCGCCGCCCCGGTTCAGGTAGCTCAGCGCCACATAGGCGAGGATCGCCGAGCCGATGGCCCCGACGGTCCAGATGACGGCAACCAGGACCCAGTCGACGGGGCCTCCGACGTCGAAGAGGCTGGAGTCCGTCACGAACCACATGATGCGCAGGGCCACCACGCCGCCCAGAGCGCCGAGAAGCTCCGCACCGATCAGCCGGCGGCTGAACAGGCCGCGATCCCTGATGAGCAGGAAAAGGAAGGCGATGACGCCGAGAACGGCGATGGCGACGAGCAGCCAGAGGGCCGGCCCCAGCATCTCCTGGAAGACGGCGATGAACACCGAGACATCGAGATCCTTCATCGTCCCCTCCTCAGGCCAGACCGCGCAGCATGGCGGTGTAGGTCGGCTTCAGCGCCACCTCTTTCATGATCCAGGTGATCCAGAGTTCCTCCAGCGGCGCGATGATGCCCGGGAAGGATGGAACCAGGTTGTCGTTGTAGTCGAACTCCACCAGCATGGCCCGACCGATGCGCGTGATCAGCGGGCATGAGGTGTAGCCGTTGTAGACGGACTCGCTCCTGCCGCCCTGGATGGCGGCGACGAGGTGATCGACGGCCACCGGCACCTGCCACTTGACGCTCGCGGCGGTCTTGCCCTTCGGCACGCCGGCAACGTCGCCGACGGCGAAGACATTGGGGAAGCGGGCGTGGCGGAGGTTCGACCGGTTGACCTCGATCCAGCCGTCGGTGGCCCAGGGGCCCGACTGCCAGGGCAGCGGCGAGTTGCGCACCGCCTCGGGCGCGCGCATCGGCGGCACGACATTGACGAAGTCGTACTTGATCTCGGCCGGGCCGTTCGGCGTGCGGAAGGTCGCGATCTTCCTGCCCGGGTCGATGGCGGTCATCACATGGTCGAAGACCGTCTTGATGCCCCGCTCGGCGTAGAGCATGCGCACCTTCTCTGCGACAATGGGCACCGAGAACAGGACCTTGTTCTGCGCCGCGTAGATCATCTCCGCCTTGCCGCGATTGCCGCGGCGGCGAAGGATGTCATCAGTGATGAAGGCGTACTTCAGCGGCGCACCGGCGCACTTCATCTCCGTCGCCGGACGGCCGAAAAGCCCGACACCGCCCCTGTCGGCGAAGCTGGACATCTCGCGAAAGGTCGCGGCAGCTCCCTCCGGGCTGATGTAGACGCTGCCGATGCCATCGCGGCCGATCAGCGCCGTGTCCATTCCAGCGATCGCGGAATAGGCGAGCTCGAGGCCCGTGGCGACGATGAGATAGTCGTAGGGAACCGCGCGTCCCGACTCGGTCACGACCTTGTTGCCGACCGGGTCGAACTCGCGGACCCGCTCCTCGATCAGGCTCACGCCCTGGGGCACGTAGTCCTTGGTGGCGGAGATCACGTAGCCGGGTTGCTTCAGCCCGGCAGCGACCAGGGTGAAACCAGGCTGGTAGAGATGTTCCTTGCGCCTGTCGATCAACGTGATCGTCGCGCCCTCGAGGCGGGCGGCCAGGTTCACCGAGTCGCCGATTATCGTG
>CAZPMD010000109.1:9538-10941 GCA_964587395.1 uncultured Hyphomicrobiales bacterium | reverse complement strand
CCCCGCCGCACCGGCTCCGGCGATGACGATCCTGGCCGCGGTGCGGACCTTCGGCTCCGTGGTTGCGGCAAAGGCCGGAAACGACGGGACGAGGCCCGCCGCCCCCAGCATCAGCAGCTTGCGGCGGTCGATTTGCGTGCCCTGTGGCATTCCCGATTCCTCGGACATGATCATCGTGGCCCTCCCAGACCTTCGGCCGTCCGGACAGATCGTTCCGGCTCCGGCCCCACTGGCTGGCGCCTGCCCTCCGCTCCGGTCGATCCCGGCAGATGCGGAAAAGTGCAGGACACCTCTTGATATTCCGATATTTGAATATATTACATGGACCGGATACTCGACCGGAATGAACCGGTCAAGCTCCTAGTCCATTTCCCCGACGGCCCGCAGTGATCCATCTCAAACGGGAGATACCCAAATGACCCTAGACAATGCCGTTCTCAGCTTCGCCGGAGTGATGATCCTGATCTCATTGGCGCTCGCCTATGCCGTCTCGCCGTGGTTTCATGTCTTCACCGCCTTCATCGGCCTGAACATGCTCCAGGCTGGTTTCACCGGCTTCTGCCCGGCTGCGATGATCTTCAAGGCCTTGGGCATGAAGCCGGGCTGCGCATTCAAGTGAGGTTTGTCACCATGCGTGCAGGATGGACGACATCGCGCGCGGCCTTGGCCGCGCTGGCCCTTGCGGCAAGTGCTGCGGCGGGGATCGCGGCGGAAGACGTCGTCCGCCCGGTCGCCGTTGTCGACAGCAAGGCGGTCTACGGGCGGATCGAAAGCCGCTTCGTCGTGCCGGCCCGTTCCCGCATCGGCGGCACGCTGGTGGATCTCTCCGTCACCGAAGGCTCCCTCGTTGCGGCCGGGCAACCCATCGCCCGTGTCGTCGATGAGAAGCTGGCCCTGCAGCTCAACGCGGCGGATGCCCGCATCCGCGCCGTCACCTCCCAGCTCGACAATGCCAAGGTCGAATTCGACCGCACGACCGCCCTCCTCGCCCGCGGCGCCGCCACCCAGCAGCGCGTCGATCAGTTGCGCACCCAGGTCGAGGTTCTCACCAACCAGGTGAACCAGGGCGAGGCCGAGCGGGCGGTCATCCTCCAGCAGGCGACGGAAGGTTCCGTCGTCGCGCCGGCCGCCGGGCGCATCCTGACCGTCCCGATCCGCCGCGGTTCAGTGGTGCTGCCCGGCGAGCAGGTGGCAACCATTGCCGCCGGAGGCCTATTCCTCCGCCTCGCCATTCCCGAACGCCATGCTCCGCTTCTCACCGTCGGGGCCGAGGTGACGATCGGCGAGCGAGGATCCGCCGAGATCGGGGGCGCAAGGCGCGGACGAATCGAAAAGGTCTATCCGCAGATCGAGAGCGGCCGCGTCACCGCGGACGTCGCGGTGGAAGGCCTGCCCGACACCTT
>CAZPMD010000109.1:784-9528 GCA_964587395.1 uncultured Hyphomicrobiales bacterium | reverse complement strand
CGTGGCGCCCCGCCAGGCCATAGCCGTTCCCGAGGCCGCCGTCACGACGCGGTCGGGCATCGACCTCGTGCGCATCGCGACCGGGGAAGGTCCCCGCGACGTCGCCGTCGTCATCGGCGCGATGGTCGACACGCCGGCCGGCCCACGCCGCGAGATTCTCACCGGGCTGCGCCCCGGCGACCGGGTGATCCTGCCGTGACCGAGAAGACCTCCCTGGGGATCGCGGGCAACCTGACCCGTGCCTTCATCACGTCGCCGCTGACGCCACTGTTCCTGCTGGCCTCGCTGGTGCTCGGCATCGTCGCCCTGATGACGCTGCCGCGCGAGGAGGAGCCGCAGATCTCCGTGCCCATGGTCGACATCCACGTGCGCGCCGACGGCCTGAAGGCCGAGGATGCGGTCAAGCTCGTCACCGAGCCGCTGGAGACGCTGGTCAAATCGATCAATGGCGTCGAGCATGTCTACTCGCAGACGCGCGACGACGGCGCGCTGATCACCGCCCGGTTCCTCGTCGGCACCTCGGCCGATTCAGCCATCCTGCGCATCCATGAAAAGCTGCGCGCCAATCTCGACCGGCTGCCGACCGGCATTCCCGAGCCGCTGATCGTCGGCCGCGGTATCGACGACGTCGCCATCATGGTGCTGACGCTGGCGCCGAAGCCGGGCGCCGTCGACCGCTGGAGCGCCAACGACCTGACCCGCGTCGCCCGCGAGGTGCAGGTCGCCGTCTCGCAGCTCGACAATATCGGCCTCACCTATCTCGTCGGACAGCAGCCGGAGGAAATCCGGGTCGAACCCGATCCGGAGTTGCTCGCCCGCGCCGGGCTGACGCTGCAGGCACTGGCAGGCAAGGTGGAATCGGCCAACCGAGCCTTCGCCGCCGCCACCGTGCGCGACCAGAACCGGCAGATCGGCCTCGTCGCCGGGCAGACGCTGACCGGTCTCTCCGAGATCGGCAATCTGCTCGTCACGACCCGCGACGGTCGCCCCGTCTATGTGCGCGACGTCGCCAGGGTGCTGCTCGCCACCGAAACCGCCGAGACCCGCGTCGGCCACCTGTCGCGCAATGGCCAGGGCGGCTTCGACCGCGCCCCTGCCGTCTCGTTGGCCATCGCCAAGCGCGCCGGCGCCAATGCCGTCACCGTCGCTCACGACATTCTCGCCGCCGTGAAGCGCCTGGAGGGCACCGTCGTGCCCTCCGAGGTCGCCATCCACGTGACCCGCGACTATGGCGAGACCGCCAACGAAAAGGCCAACGAACTCCTCTTCCACCTGGCTCTGGCGACGATCTCCATCGTGCTGCTGGTCTGGCTGGCGATCGGCTGGCGCGAGGCGCTGGTGGTGGCGATCGTCATTCCGGTGACGATCCTGCTGACGCTCTTCGCGGCGCGGATCATGGGCTACACCCTGAACCGCGTCAGCCTCTTCGCCCTCATCTTCTCCATCGGAATCCTCGTCGACGACGCCATCGTCGTCATCGAGAACATCGCCCGCCACTGGGCGATGAAGGACGGCCGCTCGCGCACGCAGGCTGCCATCGACGCGGTGGTCGAGGTCGGCAATCCGACCATCATTGCCACTCTGACCGTGGTCGCGGCGCTCCTGCCCATGCTCTTCGTGTCGGGCATGATGGGCCCCTACATGAGCCCGATCCCCGCCAATGCATCGGCGGCGATGATCTTCTCCTTCTTCGTCGCGGTCATGGTCACGCCCTGGCTGATGCTGAAGTTCGGCAAGGCCCACGGTGGCGGCGAGGCCGTCCACGGCGGGGGCCACGGCGACGGCGGCATTCTCGGCCGCGGCTATCGCTGGGCGGCCGCCCCGATCCTCGCCACGAAGGGCCGCGCCTGGATGTTCCTCATCCTCGTCGGTATCGCGACGCTGGGCTCGATGACGCTGTTCTATACCCAGCACGTGACGGTGAAGCTGCTGCCCTTCGACAACAAGCCGGAGCTCGGCGTGGTGCTCGACCTGCCGCGCGGCGCCTCGGTGGAGGAGACCGACCGGCTGCTGCAGCAGATGGCCGCACGCCTCGCCGGCATCGCCGAGATCGACTCCATCCAGAGCCATGCGGGAACAGCCGCGCCGTTCAACTTCAACGGCCTCGTGCGCCATTCCTATCTGCGCAGCGAGCCGCAGATGGGCGACCTGCAGCTCAACCTCGTCGCGAAAGACAAGCGCAAGCGCGCGAGCCACGATATCGCCCTCGAGGTGCGTGAGCGCCTGCGCGCTGTCAGCGTGCCGCCGCGCACGGCGGTGAAGGTGGTCGAGCCGCCGCCAGGTCCGCCGGTCATGGCGACGCTTCTCGCCGAGATCTACGGCCCCGACGCCGACACCCGGCGGCAGGTGGCAGCCAAGGTCCGCGAGGCCTTCGCCTCCGTGCCCTTCATCGTCGACGTGGACGACAGCTTCGGCACCACCGCCGAGCGCCTGCGGCTGACGGTGGCCGACGACTCCCTCGAATTCCACCGCGTCGAGCAGAGCGATGTCTTCTCCACCATCCGCATGCTCTACGGCGGGACGACCGTCGGCTATTCGCACCGCGGTGGCGGACGCCAGCCCATCCCGATCCGGCTCGCGCCGTCGAAGAGCGGCCTCGTCCTGGACGAGCGGGCCCTGTCGACACCGGTGCCGGCCAACATCCTTCCGGGCGACCGCTCGGTCGTCGAACTCGGCGACGTCGTCAGGCTCACCCGCGAGACCACGTCGCTGCCGATCTTCCGTCGCAACGGTCGCGCAGCCGAGATGGTCACCGCCGAACTCGCCGGCGCCTTCGAGGCCCCGCTCTACGGCATGATCGCCGTGCAGCGCGCGATCGACGCCGCGGACTGGGGGACGGTGCCGAAGCCGGCCATCGCGCTCAACGGCCAGCCGGTCGATACGACCAAGCCGGTGCTGCTGTGGGATGGCGAGTGGGAGGTCACCTGGGTGACGTTCCGCGACATGGGCGCCGCCTTCATGGTGGCCCTGCTCGGCATCTACATCCTCGTGGTGATGCAGTTCGGCTCGTTCAAGCTGCCGCTGGTGATCCTCACACCGATCCCGCTGACCTTCATCGGCATCCTGGTCGGACACTGGCTCTTTGGTGCCCCCTTCTCGGCGACGTCGATGATCGGTTTCATCGCCCTTGCCGGCATCATCGTCCGCAACTCGATCCTGCTTGTCGACTTCATCCGCCACGCCCGCGCACCGGGCCGGCCGCTGACAGACGTGCTGCTGGAGGCCGGAGCCATCCGCTTCAAGCCGATCCTGCTGACGGCGCTTGCCGCCATGATCGGTGCGGTGACCATTCTCACCGACCCGATCTTCCAGGGGCTGGCCATCTCGCTGCTGTTCGGACTCGCCTCGTCGACTCTGCTGACCGTACTGGTCATCCCGGCGATCTATGTGGTGCTGCGCGGAGAGAAGCCGGCTGTCGCCGGAGAAGAGCCGGCCGCTGCCTGATCGGGCGAAAAACGGGTGACGGCCGGGCCATGATGCCCGGCCTCATATGCCTGAATTGGAACATGGTCCGGTGCATGAACACTGCATTCCCGACAATGTTCGCCTGAAATTCCGATTCCTCCGGCAAGCATCGGAGCTGCAGAACCAGATTCTCGTTGCACCCAACTGCGGCGTTTACGAAGTGACGACGAATTGGGGATAGCCTGATCAGCGCCCCCCGCTTCAGAAGCACGGCCAAGGCGCAACAGGGATACCGGACGGTGCAGCAGCACGAGGCACTCGGGGCCGAGGTCGGGGTCTTCGGCCCGATCATCGCCCAAGCCATCGACGCGGTCGTCATCATCGACCACGCGGATCGGATCGTGCTGTTCAACGCCGCCGCCGAGCGCCTGTGGGGCCTGTCGCAGGCCGAGGTGATGGGCCGGAACGTCTGCATGCTGGTGCCTGAGAGCCACCGCGAACAGCATCTGTCCCAACTCGCCCGGAACAGGGGAGGTGGCGAGAATCACGTTGTCGCCCGCACCATCGAAGTTCCGGTCGTGCGCCCCGACGGCACCCGGGTCTGGGGCGCCATGTCGCTGTCCCGCACCGAGATCGATGACCGCTTCTACTATGCCGCCTTCGTCAAGGACGTGACCGATGAGGTGAGGCGGCGCGAGGAGCTCTATCTCCTCTCTCTCGTCGCCAACGAGACCGACCGCGCTGTCTTCATCACGGACCGGAACCAGAAGATCGTCTATTGCAACCGTTCCTTCATGGAGATGTTCGGCTATTCGCGCGACGAACTGATCGGACGCATTCCCTCCGTCCTGCTCGCCGGGCAGCACACCGACCCGAAGATCCTGCGGGCGCTGGCGCGGCTGTCCCAGGGCGACCGCAGCGTCACCATCGAACTGATCGGCTACGACAAGGGCGGGCGCGAGATATGGATCTCGGCGACGGTCAATCCTGTCTTCGACGGGCACGGCAAGCTGCGCAACGCGGTCTGCGTGATCTCCAACATTACCGAAACGCGCCAGACGCAGGTGCTGCAGCAGCGCATCCTGGAGGCGGTCGCGCGGGACGACGACCTCTCCGACGTCGCGAAGCTGATCTGTCAGGAGGTGGAGGCGATCGCCCCGGGGGTGACGTGCACCATCATCCGGGTCGACCAGGAAGGCCTCTTGCGCCCGCTGGCGGGGCCGAGCCTGCCGCCTGCCTATGGCGAAGCCATCGAGGGCCTGCCCATCGGGCCCGCGGTGGGGTCATGCGGCACCGCCGCATGGCGGGGCGAGCCGGTGCTGGTGAAGGACATCGAGACCGATCCGCTCTGGGCCCCCTACAAGGACCTTCCGCTGCCGCTCGGGCTGAAGGCGTGCTGGTCCAGCCCCATCAAGCTCAAGGACGGCCGCGTCGCCGGAACCTTCGCCTTCTACTTCCGGGAAAAGCGCGGCCCCAGCACCTGGCACGAGCGTCTGGTCGAGGCCTGTGTCCATCTCTGCGCCCTCGCCATCGAGCGGCACGAGGCCAAGGCACATATCGCCCGCCTCGCCTATTTCGACACCCTGACCGGCCTGCCCAACCGTACCCGCCTGACCGAGCATGTCGAGGAGGCGATCGCGCGCGTCGGTGCGGGCCAGACGAGCAGCCTGGCCCTGCTCTTTCTGGACGTCGACAGCTTCAAGGACGTCAACGACTCGCTCGGTCATTCCGCCGGCGATGCCCTGCTGATCGAGATCGCCCGGCGTCTCAAGGAGCATGCCGGGCCGCGTGACGTCGTCAGCCGCCTCGGCGGCGACGAATTCGTGATGGTCCTGGAGAACCTCGACGCCGACCAGGCGGCGGGCGTCGCCGAGCGGGTGGTGCGCCACCTGGCCGCTCCCGTGGAACTCGAGCACATGACGCTGTCCGCCTCGGCGAGCATCGGCATCAGCCTGCTCCCTGGCGACAGCGCCGATCGCGAGGAACTGCTCAAACACGCCGACACGGCCATGTACGAGGCGAAAAATGCGGGCAGAGGCTCCTATCGCTTCTTCGGGCCGCAGATGAACCGTCAGGTTCAGGAGCGGCTTGTCATGAGCGCCGCGCTGAAGGAATCCCTCTGCCTCGGCCAGCTGGCGCTGCGCTACCAGCCGCAGATCCGGGGCGAGGACGGAAGCCTGCACGGTGTGGAGGCCCTCGCCCGCTGGACCCATCCACGCTTCGGCGAGGTGCCCCCGGGAAAGTTCATCGCGCTGGCGGAGGAGACCGGCCTGATCGAGGCCATCGGCGAATGGGCGATCAGCGAGGCCTGCCGCCAGATGGCCGCGTGGCGGATGCGCGGCGTCGCCATTCCGACGGTTTCGGTCAATCTCTCGCCGCTGCATTTCCGCAATCCGCGGCTGCCCGAGCTCGTCACCATGGCGCTGGAATCCTCCGGCCTGTCTGCCGATGCCCTGACCCTCGAGATCACCGAGGGCGTCATGATGGACGCCTGCGCCGGAACCCGGGCGACGGTGGAGGCCGTAGCCCAACTCGGAGTGCGGCTCTCGCTGGACGATTTCGGCACGGGCTATTCGAGCCTGTCCTCGATCTCGACGCTGCCGATCGAGGAGATCAAGCTCGACCGGAGCTTCGTGCGCGACCTCCAGAACGACAAGAACGCGCGGGCGGTTGCCTCGGCCGTCATCCGCATCGGCCACAGCCTAGGCCTGACCGTGGTCGCCGAGGGCGTCGAGACGGAACCGCAACAGCGCTTCCTCCAGGCTCTCGAATGCCATGTGATGCAGGGGTTTCTGTTCGCCCCGGCCCTCACCGCGCCCGACCTCGAGCGATGGCTCTCCGAACGCGACGTGAGACAGTCCCGCATCGCCGATGTCGCGTGACGGGCGAACCTAGAGTTCGACGACGTCCTTGATGGACGGGCTGATATAGGCCCGGCACAGGCAATTGAGCCCGAGCGGACAGGCCACGTCGTTGGCGTCGGCATGGTGGACGCCGCAGATCATGCTGGCCAGTGAACCGTCACCGAACTTGCCCAGCACCTCCTGCCGGATGGTCTTCGCCCGCGGAACAGGCCCGAAATAGACGTGCGTCCTGACGAAGGGACGCGGCGCCGTAACCACCGCCTCGACCCGCGAGCGCACGGTCTTCATGCTGAAGGGACGGGCAATATACTCGTGGACTCCGGCGGTCATCGCACCGACGACGGAGGCGCGCGTCGGCTGGCCGGCGATCATGATGATGGGCGTGTACTGCAGCCCACCTCCCGCGCGGCGCAGGAATTGCGTGACCTCGACGCCGTCGAGCCCCGTCAGGTTGAGGTCCAGGATGATGAGGCTGGGACGCTGCTGCTCGGCCGCCTCGATGGCGTCGAAGCCGGTCCGGCACTCCAGGACGCGCCCCATCCCCGCCACGGCGGAGCGGATGAGGCTGCGCGAGAAGGCCTGTTCGTCCGCAACGAGAATCGTCGTGCGGGCGGGACGGTGAAGATCGATGGGGTTACGCTTCAACACGTGACATGACCTAACGTCATACAACCATCCCCAAATGCCACACACGTCCTTAAGAAAGGGCTAAGTGTGAGCGGAGCGGTGTATGGCGCCTCAGGCGCGCTCAAGAAGGCCCAGGACCACCAGACGCCGGCAGAAGGCCAGTGCCGCCTCGCCGCCGAGGGATGCGGGCGTCGCGCCTTCGCTCAGCCGCTCCAGCCAGCCGAGTTCGACCGACGTCAAGGGCTCGGCTGGACCAGCCCAGCGCAGTTCCGCCCCCTCGCCGACCGGCACGACATGGTGATGCACTGCATCGGTCAGGATGAGGCGGTCGTCAGGACCGGGAGGCGGTGTCACCAGACCGCGGCCCGACATGGTCATGCGATCGGTGGAGAGCTGCCGGAGGAACTGCAGGGCGACCATGTCCAGCGCCTCTTCGCTGGCCAAGGCTGCGAGCCTCTCCCGGGCGGCCGCGACCAGTCCCTGGCGGACGGCCTCGTCGCCAATCCGCCAGGTGCGGAAGGACTGGCGCAGGCTCGGCAGACGCGGCTCCATCTGGTCGATCGCCGCCTTCAGCGCATCGGCCCAGCTCGGCTCCAGCAGGCCGACGGTGATGTGCAGGGACGGCTCTCCGCCCTCCTGGACCGAAGCGTCGTGGGCGACGCCGCGCGGCACGTAGAGCACGTCGCCGGCCTGAAGCGTCAGGTCACGCGCGCCGGCGGGGTCAGCCCTGTGCAAGGCGCCGTCCCAGGGCGTGTTGCGCGTCGCGTGGGGCAGCAGCATGTCGCCCCAGACGCGCCACTTCTTCGAACCCGAGACCTGGAGGACCAGCACGTCGTGGGTGTCGAAATGGGTACGGAAGCCCTGGGCGCCGGGCGGCGTCAGATAGATGTTCGCCTGCACTGCATGCAGGAACACCTTCTCCAGCCCGCGACAGAAATCGGCCAGCGGAGGGTGAAACTCGTGGAACTGCGAGACGACAAGCGTCGCGCCGCCATCGAACAGGCGGAAGAGGCGGACCGGATCGACGCGCCCGTCATCCGTCGTGAAGAGATCGTCCGGCACAGCCGCGCTGCCATTGCGGGAGCTGTCGGCCATGGCAATGCGCGGCGTCTGCGCGCCGTCGGTCCGCAGAAAGGCGTCAAGGTTGGCTACCGACAGAAGCTTCGCAAAGCGCGTCGCGTCATGAGCCTCGAAATGGCGCGCCTTGCAGGCCTCGCGCAACCCCAGCACCTCCGGCACGGTCATGTTGCCGAAGGCGAGTGAAAAGGCGTTTCCGGCCAGCGTCATGATGGATGCGTCCGGGCGACCGGGTTACCAGCCGCGCCCCCGTCCCCGCGGGTCGCGCGGATCGTTGTCGGTGACACGCACGGGGCGCCGATAGACGCGCACACGGCCACGACCCGGATCATCATAGGGGTCGTTGTCGGTGCCACGACGGCGCACGAAGCGTCCACGCCCGCGCCCCTCACGGTCGTAAGGGTCACTGTCGGTGACGCGCAGGCGCTGGGCTTCCGCCGGCTGCGCGGTCGCCATCACGGCCGGAACCGCCAGCGTTGCGGCACCCGCCAGGGTCCTGAAGAAGAAGAGGCGCCGGTCGAGCGACTTCGTCTCGGTTTCGGTCTTCGGATCGTCCATGGCGGGCACATCACGCGGTGCATCGGTCATCGACCTCTCCTTCCCTCATGCGGGCAAGCTGCGTTCAGCTTTGAATGGTTCCAATGACCATTCATGCACAAGATGTCGCAGCCGCCAAGAGGGTTTTGACGTAGGGGCAGCCGCTAGCGGGGATGAGGGGAGCGCTTCGTTCGGGACGGAAGCGCGGGGGCCGGAGTGGAGGGGAGGAGACCA
>CAZPMD010000109.1:0-774 GCA_964587395.1 uncultured Hyphomicrobiales bacterium | reverse complement strand
CAAGACGACAGCGTCGCCAATAGTGTTTTGACGTAGAGGGAGGTCATCGCCCGCTGGCGATCGGCAGCTTCGCAATCGTGGGAAGCGCGGGGAGGCCCGGAGTGGAGGGGAGGGGACCACGTTCAAGGGGTCGCAGATTGCGGTCCCCTCCCGTCCGAGCCAGTGAACCGGCGACGCAATACCTGATGCCGGGTCATCTTCCTCGTTGCACAGGCGGTGCCAGGGGGCGGAAGACCTCTCGGACACAAGATGTTGTAGGTAGAAGCTGACATCGACCCGACATGTCGACAGCCGGCTCCAGAACGGCGGAGCCGTCGCGCCAAATGGCCCGTGCATTCCGCGAGAGTCTCGCAGTTTGCGAGACTGCTCCGCGCCGGTGCCAGCCTCGCCTGTCGCGTCGGTTTTCATTGCACCGGGAGCCCCGCTCCTATAATGCACCGCAACAGAGTTCACGCGGGCCGCCTCACGACGGAGCCCGCTTTTTCGTATTGGCCCGACCGGACGCCCGCCCCCATGTCTATGCGCAATATCGCCATCATCGCCCACGTCGACCATGGCAAGACGACTCTCGTCGACAAGCTGCTCCAGCAGTCGGGTTCGTTCCGCGACAACCAGCGCGTTGCCGAGCGCGTCATGGACTCCAACGACCTGGAGAAGGAGCGCGGCATCACCATCCTCGCCAAGGCGACCTCGGTCGTCTGGAAGGACACGCGCATCAACATCGTCGACACGCCCGGCCACGCCGACTTCGGCGGCGAGGTGGAGCGCATCCTG
>CAZPMD010000108.1:0-14609 GCA_964587395.1 uncultured Hyphomicrobiales bacterium | reverse complement strand
CCCAACCCCCGCCGCGCCGACAGGCCCTGTCGAGATGCAGTCCGAGCAGACGCCGCGTGGCCGCGTGATGCGCCGCCGCAGCCGCGGCGCCTATCGTCGTGACTGGCGCAACAGCCGCCAGCGCCGCCGCTACTGGCGCCGCCGCGCCTATCGCCGCGGCTGGTAACCGCGACACTGCGGGGCCCGTCGCGAAAGGGGCGGGCCCATGCCGTTGCCCAGGAGGATCGACACTGGGCAGGGGGCGTGTCCCTTTGCTTCCCGGCGTTGACTTCCCGGCGGCAATCCGCCAAACCCCCCGCCGGATGGGCGGGTAGCTCAGCGGTAGAGCACGTGACTTTTAATCATGTGGTCGAGGGTTCGATCCCCTCCCCGCTCACCATCCCAACCGCCTCAACATGCGGGATCAGGCATTTCCGCTCAGAGCGAGAAGCCGCCATCGACGATGTGGATGGCCCCGGTGGTGTAGGCCGCCTCATCGGAGGCGAGATAGACCACGAGCATCGCCACCTCTTCCGCCGTACCGAGGCGCCCGATCGGCTGACGGTCGATGAACGCCTTCCGGGCGGCCGCTTCCGTCTGACCGGTCGAGGCGGCGAGGGCCTTGATTCGTTCGTCGAGGGAGGGGGACTGGATGGTGCCGGGGCAGATGGCGTTGGAGCGAATTCCCTTGCGGATGTAGTCGATAGCGACCGATTTGGTCAGGCCGATCACTGCCGCCTTGGACGCGCCGTAGGCGTAGCGGTTGAGCACGCCGCGCACCGAGGAGGCGCCGGAGGCGATGTTGACGATGGAGCCCGCCCCCTTCTCCAGCATGCCCGGGAGGAAGGCCTTGATGGTCCGGTGCATGGATTTCACGTTCAGGTCGAAGGAGCGGTCCCAGTCGGCCTCGCTGGTGTCGAGCACCGTGCCGTGATGCACCCAGCCGGCGGCATTGACGAGGATGTCGATCGGCCCGGTCTTGGCGGCGAGCGCCTCGACGGCGCGGGTGGAGGTCACGTCGAGCCGGAGCTTCTTCGCCTTGGCGATGCCCTCGAGCTTTGCCTTGTCGATGTCGGTGGCGATGACCTTGGCGCCTTCGGCCACGAAGGCCTCGGCAATCGCCCGCCCGATTCCATGTCCGGCGGCTGTCACCACCGCCACCTTGCCCGCCAGTCTCTTGGCCATCGTCCTCTCCCCAGCCTTGCCGTTCTCTGCGGCTCAAATCGATTGAAGTCGTGACACGCGCCGCGCGGCCCTGTCCAGCGCCAAGCTACCCGCCGAAACGCTGGGAGAGTTGCGCGTCGAAGGTCTTGAGATCGCCCAGGACGCGGTCGAGCAGCGCCGGGTCCCGCAATCGCAGCGCGGAATCAATGACGTCGATGGCAGCGCCAATGGCATCCGAGCCACGGCGGAACTCGCCATTGCCAGCGGGATCGAGACCGGCGAACGGCTCGCAGCGCTTCAGCGCGAAGCGATAGACCGCGGAGCGAGCCACGATCTCGGCGCGGCTTTCGCCGCGGGCCATATCCGTGGACGGCCGCCTGAGCGCCACCAGCGCCTCGAGGGCCTCGCTCGATTCATCGAGACATTCGACAAGGCCATAGAGCCCGACACTGCGGCGCATGCCGATCCATTCGCGCTTCAGCGGTGCCAGTTCCTCGAGCG
The DNA here is from genome assembly GCA_964587395.1 of uncultured Hyphomicrobiales bacterium. GTDB lineage: Bacteria > Pseudomonadota > Alphaproteobacteria > Rhizobiales > Phreatobacteraceae > Phreatobacter. Next base: position 12,965 of record CAZPMD010000108.1, on the reverse strand, counting down.
CCGTGTCCTGGCGGCCCTGCGCCAGAGCTTCGGCGGCGCGGCGCAGGCGCGCCCGTCCGCCTTCCATCATCTCGGCAAAGAGGTTGATGCGGGCTGCGAGCGGCGGCGGGTCGGCGATGCTGGCAGCGGTGGTTTGATCCCAAAGGGTGATCAGTGCCCTGAGCGAGGCCTCGGCCTCGTCCGCGCGCCCGTTCCTCAGGCTCGTCGTCGTCGCGCGATAGAGAAACTGCGCTTCTGTCAGGCCGTACAGGAGAGCATGGGTTGTCCGGGCACGGCTGGCATCGCCGCCTGCCAGAAGAAGGAGACCGACCAGGGCCGGGAGGAGGAGAGAGCGCAGCAATGTCGTCACGCGTGGCAGCCTATCCCGATTCACCACATCGATCTTCACCGCCACCGTCAACCTCCCGACAGCATTGCATCGACCCGGTCGCGTGATGGCATCCCTCTACGGCCTCCGAATTCGGTGCATTTCAAGGCAGCCGCCGCATTGGCGAAACGGACGGCACGGGCCAGCGGCTGGCCCTCCGCCAGGGCGACGGCCAGGGCACCGTGCCAGGTATCACCGGCCCCGAGCGTATCCACCGCCCGCACGGGGTAGGCCGGAACATGCCTGACCGCATCATCCTCCATGTACCAGGCTCCGCTCGCGCCATCGGTCACCAGGAGGACGTTCGTCGCGGCAACTGCTGCCTCGGCCAGGGCCGAGGGCAAGTCGTCGATGCCGGTAAATTCGCGCAGGGCAGGGGCGGAGAAACCGACATGGCTCGCAAGCGTCAGCACCTCGGGATGCGTCGGTCGCCGGTCGGCATCGAGGACCGAGGGCAGGCCCCGTCGTCGCGCCTCGGGCAACAGGGCGAGTGCCGCCTCGATCCAGCGGGTCTCCGCATAGACGGCATCGGCGCCATCCAGGAGACCGGCCGGCAGCCAGCCCGTATCGGAAGGGATATCCGGATCGGAATAGCTGACGACCATTCGTTCGCCGTGTCGGTCGACGATGACGGACGAGACGGGCGAGCGGTAGCCGGGGCAGCGGCGCACCCACCTGCAGTCGATCCCATCGCGCTCCAGTTCCGCGACCATGAGATCCGCGAAGGGATCATCGCCCAGCCGCGCGATGAGCGATACCTCCGCGCCGAGCCGGGCGCAGGCGGTCGCCGCATTGCCGGCGAGACCGCCCCCGGAGGTCGTCATCTGCGAAGAACGAAACTTGAGCGGCACGGTCGGGATCGCGTCGAGCCCGTAGATGATGTCGAGCGTGGTGATACCGGCGCAGACGATGCGCGGTCGTGCGTTGGGGGTCATGCGTTCGGTCTCGTGCCGACGTAGAGGGCGCTGGCGGCGATGGCGATGCCCGACACGGCGATGCCGATCGGCGGCGCCGTCAGCCAGACGATGCCCCAGGACAGCCCCATGGAACCGATGGCGATCGCCTTGATCCGGGGTGCAATGGCGCCACGGGCGCGCCATTGCTTCACCGGCGGCCCGAGGCGGGGATGGTGGAGGAGCCACCACTCGAAACGCGGCGAGGAGCGGGCGAAGCACCAGGCGGCGAGGATCAGGAAAATGGTGCCCGGCAGGCCCGGCAGGATGACGCCGATGACGCCGATGACCGTGAACAGGCAGCCGGCGGCAAAGAGCAGGAAGCGAAGTGGACGCGCCACCATGATCAACCGGCCTTGATGAGGCGGATCGCCTCGTTGCGTCCGAACAGATAGAGCAGATCGCGCAGCGCTTCGCCACGGGGCGCCACGAGCTGCGGATCGGTCTCGATGACGAGCCGCGCCTCGGCGCGGGCGGTCTCCATCAGCGGCGCATGATGCTCCAGCCGCGCCAGGCGGAAACCCGGCATGCCCGACTGTTTCGTGCCCAGGAGATCGCCTTCGCCGCGCAGCTTGAGGTCCTCCTCGGCGATGCGAAAGCCGTCCTCGGTCTCGCGCATGATGTCGAGGCGCCGCCGCGCCGTCTCGCCCAGTGGCCCCTTGTAGAGCAGGATGCAGGTGGATGCCGCGGCGCCACGGCCGATGCGCCCGCGCAGCTGATGGAGCTGGGCGAGCCCGAAATGCTCGGCGTGGTCGATGACCATGACGGAAGCCTCGGGCACATCGACACCGACTTCGATGACGGTGGTCGCGACCAGCAGGCGTGTCTCGCCGCGCGAGAAGCGGTCCATCACCGCGTCCTTGTCGCTGCCCTTCATCTGGCCGTGGACGAGGTCGACACTGTCGCCGAAGCGCTGGCGCAGCATGGCAAAGCGCTCCTCCGCTGCGGCGAGGTCCGGCGTGTTCTCGTCCGGTTCCTCGTCCTCGGCGACCAGAGGGCAGACCCAGTAGACCTGCCTGCCGGCCTCCAGCGCACGACCGATCCCGTCGACGACGTCGCCGAGGCGATCCATGCCGATGACGCGGGTGTCCACTGGCTTGCGACCGGCGGGCTTCTCGGTGAGCTGGGAGGACTCCATGTCGCCGAAATAGGTCAGCACCAGCGTGCGCGGAATGGGGGTGGCCGTCATGACCAGCAGGTCGACGGCCTCGCCCTTGGCGGCGAGCGCCAGGCGCTGGTGGACGCCGAAGCGATGCTGCTCGTCGACGACGGCGAGGCCGAGGTCGCGGAAGCGGACATGCTCCTGGAACAGCGCATGGGTGCCGACGACGATGTGGATGGCGCCCGAGGCGAGGCCGGCGAGAATGTCCTCGCGCTCCCGGCCCTTCTCGCGGCCGGTGAGGATGGCGACCGTCAGGCCGGCTGATGCGGCGAGCGGCGCAAGGGTGCGCGCATGCTGGCGGGCGAGCAGCTCGGTGGGTGCCATGAGCGCCGATTGCCGCCCGGCCTCGGCGGCCGCCGCCATCGCCATCAGAGCCACCACGGTCTTGCCCGAGCCGACATCGCCCTGCAGCAGCCGCAGCATCCGGGTGGGGGCGCTCATGTCCGAGGCGATCTCGGCGATCGCGCGGGTCTGCGAGCCCGTCAGGCTGAAGGGCAGGGCGGCCTCGATCCGCCCGGGCAACTGGCCGTCCCCGACGTTGCGGCGTCCGGCCGGTCGCTTGAGGTTGGCGCGCACGAGCCCGAGGGCGAGCTGGTTGGCGAGCAGCTCGTCATAGGCGAGGCGGGACCAGGCAGGCCCGGCCGGGGCGAAGGCCTCCGGATTGTCCGGCGCATGGATGGTTCGCAGGGCGGCGGCGAAGGTGGGCCATCGCTCGCGCTCAACCAGACGAGGATCGATCCATTCGCCAAGGGATGGAAGCCGCGCGAGCGCCGCTTCCGCCGCGCGTCGGACATGGCCGGATCCGAGTCCTTCCGTCAGCGGATAGACCGGCTCCATAAGCGGCATTGTGGCGGCCTGCTCGGTCGTCACCACCCTGTCCGGGTGGACCATCTGGCGCATACCGTCGAAGAGTTCGATACGGCCCGAGACGACGCGCGTTTCGCCTACCGGGCACATCTGCTCGATACGGCTGCGATGGGCGTTGAACCAGACGAGCGTCAGGTCGCCGCTTTCGTCGGAGACCAGCACCTTGTAGGGCGCGCGCGACTTGCCGGGCGGGGCGGGGCGGTGCTTCTCGACCAGCACCTCCACCGTCACGATGGCGCCGGGTTCAGCCTCTGCAAGCGTCGGACGCGCCCGTCGGTCGATCAACCCCGACGGCAGATGGAACAACAGGTCGATGACGCGCGGCGGTCCCTCCGTGCCGAGGAGGCGGGCATAGAGGCTTTCGAGCCTGGCTCCGACGCCCTTCAGGGTCGTCAGCGGAGCGAAGAGGGGATCGAGTCGCGCGGGACGCATGGCGGGAATGTACTGCCTGATTGAACCGCTGACATCGGTCGCGACGTTTGATAGTGACACGCCCACCACCGGGCGACGTCAGAATGGACGTCCCCGGCTTTTGCCGTTCTGCACCGGAGCCGCCCCATGACAGGGACCACCCGCTCTTCCGCCGACCTCGATCCGCGCCGCCGGAAGATCCTGTTCCGGTCCTGGCATCGCGGCACGCGTGAGATGGATCTGATCATGGGTCGCTTCGCCGATGTCCACATCGGCGACTTCACCGAGGCCGAACTGGACGATTTCGAGAGGCTCATCGAGGTGCCCGACCGTGATCTGTTCTCTTGGGTGACCGGCAAGGCCGAAACGCCAGGGAACTACGACACGACGGTATTCCGGTCGCTGAAGCACTTCCATGCCGCGGGCAAGGGAGCCTGGAACGGCTGATGGCCAAGCGTTCCCCCGCCGATGTCGTCGCCTCGCGCGGCCGTCTGACGCTCGCAGGCGTGCCGCAGGGCTATGACGCGCTGGTCATCGCCGACCTCGCCCGCCAGTTGCATGCGAAGGGCAACCAGGCCTCGCCCGAGCTTATGGTGATCTGCCGCGACGGGCCGCGCATGCAGGCGCTCGAGACAGCGCTCGGCTTCTTCGCGCCCGGCATCGAGATCCTGCCCATGCCGGCGTGGGACTGCCAGCCCTACGACCGCGCCTCGCCCAACGGCGCCATCATGGCCCGCCGCATGCTCACCCTGTCGCGCCTGGCGCGCACGACGGGCCGTGCGACGCCCGCCATCGTCCTGACGACGGTGAATGCCGCTCTGCAGCGGGTGCCCGCGCGCGCCCTTCTGGCGAAGCAGTCGCTGTCGGCCGCCGCCGGCAACGTGATCGCCATGGCCGACCTCCAGACCTGGCTCGAGACGAACGGCTATCTGCGCACTTCCACCGTCCGCGAGGTCGGCGAATATGCGGTGCGCGGCGGCATCCTCGACCTCTATGCACCAGGCATGGACGCACCGATCCGCCTCGACTTCTTCGGCGATACACTGGAGTCCATCCGTACTTTCGATCCCGAAAGCCAGCGGACCACGGGCAACCTGAAGCGCCTCGACCTCGTCCCGACCTCGGAGGTGCAGATCACCACCGAGACCATGGTGAAGTTCCGCTTGTCCTACGTGAGGGCCTTCGGCGGCTCGACCAAGGGTGACACGCTCTACGAGACCGTCTCGGAAGGCCGCCGCTATCCCGGTGTCGAGCACTGGATGCCGCTGTTCCACGACCGCCTGGACACGCTGTTCGACTACATGCCCGACGCCGGCGTCGTGCTGGACGCGCAGGTCGAGGAAGCTGCGAAGGAGCGCCTGACGACGGTTGCCGACTACTACGACGCGCGCAAGACGGCGATGGAGCATGACGCGGGCGGTGGCGCCTACAAGCCCCTGCCGCCGGATGCGCTCTATCTGACCTCTGAGGACTGGGATCGCAGGCGAGGCGGCGAAGCAGTGGTAAGGCTCTCCCCCTTCGCGCTGGCGGGCGCCTCGGACGGGGCGCTCATCGACCTCGAGGGTCGCCGTGGTCGCTCCTTCGCCGCCGAACGCGCCGACGAGAATGCCAATGTCTTCGACGCCGTCACGGCCCATGTTGCCGCGTTGCGCAGGGACAAGAAGCGGGTCCTGATCGCCGCCTGGTCGGAGGGTTCGCGTGAGCGCCTGCAGCCTATCCTCGAGGATCACGGCCTGAAGGCGCTGCGGCCGGTTGCAAGCTGGTCGGCCGCCGCGGCGCTGCGCGGCGACGAGATCGCGCTGGCCGTCCTCGGGGTCGAGGAAGGCTTCGAGACTCCCGATTTCGCCGTGATCGGCGAACAGGACATTCTCGGCGACCGCCTCGTGCGCGCCCAGAAGCGGAAGAAGCGTGCCCAGGACTATATCTCGGAGGCGACGAGCCTGTCGGCGGGCGACCTCGTCGTCCATGTCGACCACGGCATCGGCCGCTTCATCGGCCTGGAGACCGTGACCGCCGCCGGCGCGCCGCACGATTGCGCCGAGATCCATTATGCCGGCGGCGACAAGCTGTTCCTGCCGGTCGAGAACATCGAGCTTCTCTCCCGCTATGGCTCGGAGGATGCCGAGGCGCAGCTCGACAGGCTCGGCGGCGGGGCCTGGCAGGCGCGCAAGGCGCGCATGAAGAAGCGCATCCTCGAAATGGCGGCGGGCCTCATCAAGATCGCCGCCGCCCGCGCGTTGCGCGAGGCGCCGAAGCTGGTGCCGCCCGACGGCGCCTATGACGAGTTTGCCGCAAGGTTCCCCTACGAGGAGACCGAGGATCAGGCCGGCGCCATCGACGCCGTGCTGGAGGATCTCGGCGCAGGCCGCCCGATGGACCGTTTGGTCTGCGGCGATGTCGGTTTCGGCAAGACGGAGGTGGCGCTGCGTGCTGCTTTTGCCGCTGTGATGAGCGGCAAGCAGGTGGCGGTCGTGGTGCCGACGACGCTCCTGGCGCGCCAGCACTTCAAGACCTTCTCGGATCGTTTCAAGGGCGTGCCGATCCATGTCGCGCAGGCCTCGCGCATGGTCGGATCGATCGACCTCGCCGCGACCAAGAAGGGACTGACCGAGGGCACCGTCGACATCGTCGTCGGCACCCACGCCCTGCTCGGCAAAGCCATTGCCTTCAAGGATCTCGGCCTCGTCATTGTCGACGAGGAGCAACACTTCGGCGTCGCCCACAAGGAGCGGCTCAAGGAACTGCGCGCCGAGGTGCACGTGCTCACCCTGTCGGCAACGCCGATCCCCCGCACGCTGCAGCTTGCCATGACTGGCGTGCGCGACCTGTCGATCATCGCCACGCCCCCCGTTGACCGTCTCGCGGTGCGTTCCTTCGTGACGCCCTTCGACCCGCTGGTCATCCGCGAGGCGCTGCTGCGCGAGCGCTATCGCGGCGGCCAGGCCTTCTTCGTCTGCCCGCGCATCGAGGATCTCGGCGAGGCGGAAGCCTTCCTGCGCGAGCACGTGCCCGAGGCGAAGTTCATCGTCGCCCACGGCCAGATGGCGGCCGGCGAGCTGGAAGACCGGATTGGCGCATTCTATGACGGCAAGGTCGACATTCTCCTGTCCACCACCATCGTCGAATCCGGCCTCGACATTCCGCGCGCCAACACGCTCATCGTCTGGCGCGCCGACATGTTCGGCCTCGCCCAGCTCTACCAGCTGCGCGGCCGTGTCGGTCGTGCGAAGACCCGTGCCTATGCGCTGTTCACCATCCCCGACAACAAGCCGGTGACGCCACAGGCCGAGCGTCGCCTGAAGGTGCTGCAGTCGCTCGACACACTCGGCGCCGGCTTCCAGCTCGCCTCGCACGATCTCGACATCCGCGGTGCCGGCAACCTGCTCGGCGACGAGCAGTCCGGTCACATCAAGGAGGTCGGCTACGAGCTCTACCAGCAGATGCTGGAGGAGGCGGTCTCCATGATGAAGGCGGGCCTGGTCGAGGAGACGGTCGAGGACCGCTGGTCGCCCCAGATCACGGTCGGCACGCCGATCCTCATTCCCGAGACCTATGTCGAGGACCTCAACCTGCGCCTGTCGCTCTACCGCCGCCTCGGCGACCTCGACACGGACGAGGCGATCGACGCCTTCGCCGCCGAGATGATCGACCGCTTCGGCCCCTTGCCGGAGGAGGTGCAGCACCTCGTCAAGGTCGCGGTCATCAAGTCCTATTGTCGTCGGGCGAACGTGGAGAAGGTCGATACCGGCCCGCGCGGCATCGTCATGACGTTCCGGGAAGGAAAATTCGCCAACCCAGCCGGCCTTGTCCGCTACATCGGCGAGCAGGGGTCGCTCGCGAAAGTTCGCCCCGATCAGAAGATCGTGTTCATCCGTGACTGGCCGAAGGCCGAGGACCGGCTGAAGGGCACGGCCATCACCCTGCGCAATCTCGTGAAGATCGCCGAGGCGAAGAAGGCGGCGTAGGCGCAGGGAAGCCGTGCGGCCGGCCCGGCGATCTGGCGACTGGCATGGGACGTAACGGTGGGGGACTGGCGAGAGCGTTCACCCAACCCCACTATTATGATCAGAGTGGGCTTGCCCGTCCCGGCATGATTCTCGCATTCTTCCCTGCCAGGCCGGACCTGGAACGGACATCGATGGATCGAACTTCTCGGACGTGCCGGCACGCCGGCATGAGACTGGACCATGACTGAGGACGCTATGTCTATCGACTGCGGCCGGGCCGCGCGGAGTTCGACCCGGGCCATGGCAGGGAAACGCGACGAGCGCGACCAGGATCCTGGCGGCCCGGGAACCTCGGTCATCGCCAAGACACGCCCGCAGACGAAGCGGCCGAGCCTCTATCGGGTGCTGCTGCTCAACGACGACTACACGCCCATGGAGTTCGTCGTGCACATCCTGCAGAAGTTCTTCAACAAGAGCACCGACGACGCCACGCGCATCATGCTCCACGTCCACCAGCATGGTGTCGGCGAGTGCGGCGTCTATACCTATGAAGTGGCGGAGACCAAGGTCACCCAGGTCATGGATTTCGCCCGAAAGAACCAGCATCCGTTGCAGTGCGTGATGGAGAAGAAGTGAAGCTGCTCGAAACTCTTCGCGTCCCGGCGCGCATCGATCGTTGACGAGGTTCCCTTGCCCGCATTCTCACGCAGCCTAGAACAGTCGCTTCATCGGGCTCTGGCGCTCGCCAACGAGCGCCGGCACGAATATGCGACGCTCGAACACCTCTTGCTGGCCCTGGTTGACGACCAGGATGCGGCGGCTGTGATGAAGGCGTGCAGCGTCGATCTGGAACGGCTGAAGAAGAGCCTCATCGGTTATATCGACACGGAACTTGAGAACCTGATCACCGACGGGTCAGAGGATTCCAAGCCCACGGCCGGGTTCCAGCGCGTCATCCAGCGAGCCGTGATCCACGTCCAGTCGTCAGGCCGGGAAGAGGTCACGGGGGCCAACGTGCTGGTGGCGATCTTCGCCGAGCGCGAGAGCCACGCCGCCTATTTCCTGCAGGAGCAGGACATGACGCGCTACGACGCGGTCAACTACATCTCGCACGGCATCGCCAAGCGGGCAGGGCTCTCCGAGAGCCGGCCGCCGAAGGGGGCGGACGAGCCCGAGGAGGCGAAGGAGAAGGTCTCCGACGGAGAGAAGAAGAAGGGCGATGCGCTCGACACCTATTGCGTCAACCTGAACAAGAAGGCGCGCGAGGGCCGCATCGATCCGCTGATCGGCCGCGACAGCGAGATCAGCCGCACCATCCAGGTGCTTTGCCGTCGTCAGAAGAACAACCCGCTGCTCGTCGGCGATCCCGGTGTCGGCAAGACCGCCATCGCCGAGGGCCTCGCCAAGCGCATCGTCGAGAACGACGTCCCGGAGGTGCTGAAGGACGCAACCGTCTTCTCGCTCGACATGGGCACGCTGCTCGCCGGCACGCGCTACCGTGGCGACTTCGAGGAGCGCCTGAAGCAGGTGATCAAGGAGGTGGAGGCCCACCCCAACGCCATCATGTTCATCGACGAGATCCACACCGTCATCGGTGCGGGCGCCACCTCGGGCGGTGCCATGGACGCCTCCAACCTGCTGAAGCCGGCGCTGGCCCAGGGCTCGCTGCGCTGCATCGGCTCCACCACTTACAAGGAGTACCGCCAGTATTTCGAGAAGGACCGCGCGCTCGTCCGTCGCTTCCAGAAGATCGACGTCAACGAGCCGACGGTGGAGGATTCCATCGAGATCCTGAAGGGGCTCAAGACGGCTTTCGAGACCTATCACAAGCTGCGTTACACCAACGAGGCCATCAAGGCCGCGGTGGAGCTGTCGGCCCGCTACATCCATGACCGCAAGCTGCCGGACAAGGCGATCGACGTGATCGACGAAAGCGGCGCGGCACAGATGCTCGTGCCCGAGGGCAAGCGCAAGAAGACCATCGGCATCAAGGAGATCGAGGCGACGATCGCCACCATGGCGCGAATCCCGCCGAAGACCGTCTCCAAGGACGACGCCGAGGTGCTCCGCAACATCGAGACCACGCTGAAGCGTGTCGTCTATGGTCAGGACAAGGCCATCGACGCGCTCTCCGCCTCCATCAAGCTTGCCCGTGCCGGGCTGCGCGAGCCGGAGAAGCCGATCGGCAACTATCTGTTCTCCGGTCCGACGGGCGTCGGTAAGACCGAGGTCGCCAAGCAGCTCTCGCAGGTTCTCGGCGTCCAGCTGTTGCGCTTCGACATGTCGGAATACATGGAGCGCCATACCGTCTCGCGGCTGATCGGCGCGCCTCCCGGCTATGTCGGCTTCGACCAGGGCGGACTGCTGACCGACGGCGTCGACCAGAACCCCTATTGCGTGCTGCTGCTCGACGAGATCGAGAAGGCTCATCCGGATCTGTTCAACATCCTGCTGCAGATCATGGATCACGGGAAGCTGACCGACCACAACGGCAAGCAGGTGGATTTCCGCAATGTCATCCTGATCATGACGACCAACGCGGGAGCCGCCGACCTCGCCAAGCCGGCGATCGGTTTCACCCGCAACAAGCGGACCGGCGATGATTCCGAGGCGATCAACCGCCTCTTCGCGCCGGAGTTCCGCAACCGCCTCGATGCCGTCATTGCCTTCGGTCACCTGTCGACCGAGGTGATCGGCAACGTCGTCGAGAAGTTCATCCTGCAGCTTGAGGCGCAACTCGCCGACCGCCAGGTGACGATCGAGCTCTCGCCGGACGCCAAGGATTGGCTGATCGAACGCGGTTACGACGAGCAGATGGGCGCGCGTCCCATGGCCCGCGTCATTCAGGAATATGTGAAGAAGCCGCTGGCCGAGGATCTGCTCTTCGGCCGGCTGAAGAACGGCGGCCATGTCCGGGTGATCGTCTCGAAGGACGAGGAGGGCTTCCCCATCCTCGGCTTCGACTATCCGGCCGGTCCCGTCACGCCGAAACCCGAGCCGGTGGCTCCGGACGTACGCCGCATCGCCAAGCGCGCAACGGTCAAGAAGGCCGCATCCGCGTCGGGCAAGCGCAAGCCGAAGGGCGGTTCCGGCGGTTCCGGTGGCGGTTCGGCTCCGGTCGAGCCGAAGCGTCCGTCCGGGTCCGTGCCGAAGGTTCCGCTGAAGGCCGACTGACCGGACATACGGCAACGATCGAGCCCGGCCCGGGAGGAAGCACCCGGCCGGGCTCTGTCGTTTGCTGGGCAGAATGGCCTGCATGCAGCTTCGTGCCTTGCCATGATGCCGTGCCTGGCCGACTGATCCACGTGTCATGGACACTTCCGACATTGCCGATCGACCACTGTCCCAGGGCGCCTATTACAGGCGTGGCCTTCGTGCGGCCGTGGCGCTGCCGGCGGTGATCCTCGCCGCCACCTTCATCGGCATCGGCTCTGTCTGCGCCGACTACGGCATGCCGCTTCTCTGGGCGATGATGGCGACCGTGCTGATCTGGGCGGGACCGGCCCACCTCATCCTGGTGGGCGGCCTCGGCTCCGGTGCATCATGGCTTGCGGTGGCGTTGACGGTCGGTCTGTCATCGGTGCGCCTCCTGCCCATGGTGGTTTCGCTTCTGCCCTATCTCAGGCTGCAGAACCGCCATCCCGTGACGGCCATCGTCTGTGCGCACTTCGTGGCCATCTCCATCTGGGTCGAAGGGCTGCGGCTCCTGCCGCAGATCGAGGGCGAGGGGCGGGTGCCCTTCTTCCTCGGCCTGGGAACCGGCCTTCTGACGTCGGCGACGACGGCGACGGCCGTGGGTTACGGCCTTGCCGGCATCATTCCCCACGCCTTTGCCGCCGGTCTCCTGTTTCTGACGCCGATCTTCTTCCTGCTGTCGCTGTTCACCACGGCACGCATGCTGTCCGACCGGCTCGCCATCGTCGCCGGCTTTTTCGGCCTGCTGCTTGGTGCGCTCGGTGGCGATGGGCTGGAGCTGCTCTATGCCGGGCTTGGCGGCGGAACGGCCGCCTATGCCGTCGCGCGCTTCGCGCGGGCGAGGAGGGCGGCATGACCTTCGTAGGCTCCGACCTGACCCCCTACATCGCCCTGATTCTCGTCGGCTTCCTGCCGAGCGAGATCTGGCGCTGGCTCGCCCTCGTCGTCGGGCGAGGTCTCGATGAATCGTCGGAGATCCTGGTCTGGGTGCGCGCCGTCGCCACCGCCACCCTCGCCGCCGTAGTGGCGAAACTCGCCTTCTTTCCCGGGGGTGCGCTGGCAACCATGCCTCTTGGCTGGCGTGCCGGCGCTTTCGTTCTGGGTGTGGGGGTCTACTGGGCCGCGCGGCGGTCGGTGCTCTTCGGCGTCCTCGCCGCCGAAGCGGTCATCGTCGGTGGAGCCTTCTGGCTCGGACTGAAATAGTCAGCCACCGGCCTGCATCGCCTCGAGCGCGGCCCTGATGGTTGCGGCATGCCTGGCGAGCACGTCGGGGTTCTCCATCGCGCCGGTGTGCGGCCTGAGGGAAACGCCCGTCCAGCGCGGCAGCACGTGGACATGGATGTGGAACACCACCTGTCCGCCGGCACTCTCGTTGAACTGCTGGATCGTCAGGCCATCGGCCGCCATGGCCCGCTTGACGCCCTTGGCGACGAACTGCGTCGCCTTGGCCAGCTCGGCGAGGTCGTCTGGATGGATGTCGAGAATGTTCCGGGCGGCGGTCTTCGGGATCACCAGCACGTGGCCATCGGCGCGCGGCATGATGTCCATGAAGGCAAGGACCTTGTCGGTCTCGTAGACCTTCTGGGCCGGCATCTCGCCGCGGAGGATCTTGGCGAAGACGTTGTTGGGATCATAGGCGGCGGCTGACATGAAAACACCCTCGCGGAATGGTCCGCGAGGGTGTCGCAATCACAAGGCGCGGCGTCAAGCGCCGCGGCCCGTCACCAGTAGTAGCGCCGACGGTAGAAGCGACGGCGAACGATGAACACGCGGCGGCGCGGACGGTACCAGTACCGCACCCGGCGGCGGCGGACGATGTAGTACTGCATTTCCGTCGGCTGGCCCGCGGCGGGGGCAGTCGGCGCAACCGGAGCCGTGGCCGTGGCGGGCGCGGCCTGGGCCGATCCGGCGGCGGCGACCGCAAGGCCACCGAATACGGCGGCAACGAATGTACGACGCTGAAGCATGGAATAGTCCTCCTAGCAGGTGACCTTGCGCATCCCGATGAAAGTCTGGAATGCGCGGTGACGCGACGTCAAGCCGCTTCGAGGTTCAAAGTGAAT
>CAZPMD010000107.1:0-14925 GCA_964587395.1 uncultured Hyphomicrobiales bacterium | reverse complement strand
CGGTGACGGTCAGCCGGGCGAGCGGCTGGCGGCGGAGGCGCTGCGCGCCGGCCGTGAGGTGATCCGTGGCCGCCTCGCCGTGCCGGCCACCGAGCGCGGATGGCTCGCCGGCCGCGACGTGCTGGCCTTCTGCGGCATCGGCCGGCCGGAGAAGTTCGTGGAGACGCTGGGGGCCGCAGGCGCGCGCAATGCGGTTCTCCGCCCCTTTCCCGATCATCACGCCTATGGCGACGCGGACGCCGAACGTCTTCTCGACGAGGCGCAGCGGACGGGCCTGCCGCTGGTGACGACGGAGAAGGACGCGGTCAAGTTGGGGGGCACGGAAGCCCTTGACCGGCTGGCGGCCGCCGCGACGGTGATCCCCGTCTCGCTGGAGGTCGACGGCCTAGCGGCCGTGACCCGGCTCCTCTCCGCGATCAGGCGTCCTTGAGGCCCTTGGCCCGCTCGGGATGGAGCCTCTGCATCACGGCGAGGGGGCTCGCATAGGCCTCCTGGCGCGCGACGCTCCAGTATTTCAGGTCATCGAGGAAGATGGGCTGCCCGGTGACGGCGCAGCGAACGAAGGAACCCGGCCGCACGACGCGGAAATCGGCGTCGAGATAACGCAGCTCGGCTTCGCCATCGGAGGACCGGCCGGAGGACAGACGGTTGAGCATGAAGGATGGCTCCGGGCGCCGTCAGTTCTGGGGACCGGCCGGATCCTGGCCCGACGAGCGGCGCGCATTGGGCGCCTGCGGATCGTCGGGACGGCGGCCGACCGGACCATAGGGCGCATCCGGCGAGGCGGTGCGATAGCCGGGCGGCGGCTCGACCAGCCGGCGGCGGGCGGGCTCGCCGGGGAAGGGCACGACCTGGTTGTCGCGCGAGCCCCCGAACAGCGAGCCGACCTGCGACCAGATCGGTGCGACGCGCATCTCGTCGATCGTGGCCGGGCCGGAAACCTGCGCCTGCGAACGGTCGCGGGTGGTGTCCACCACGCCGCCGCCGAACCAGCCACCCTGGCGGGAGCGCAGTTCGGCATTGGTCAGGGTGCGGCCGAACTCGTCACGCTGGATCGGCGTGCGCTCGGCGAGGCCCGCGGCGCGGGCGCGGGCGACGTCCGGGTCGTTCGGCCAGTTCGGATTGCGGGCGGCGGCCGAATCCTGCGGCGGCGGCAGGGCATTGCCGCGCGGCAGCACCAGAGGCGCGCGCTCGCGATAGTCGATGGGCGGGCGCGCCCTGTCGACGAGGCCGAGGCCGCTGAGCAGGCCGCCGACGACATTGGCCTCGAAGCTCGGGCCGTTGTCCTGCTGGGCCTGGGCGGCCGATCCGCCTGCGATGAGGGCGGTGGCGAGGAGCGCCGTGCGGATGCGCGTCATGTCCGTCATCCCTAGAATGGGTGCGGCGCCAAGCGCCGCTCTGGAGCCAGCTCTATCCCTGAGGATCATGCCGATTTCGAGGCATCCGGCCGGCCGCCGAAGAGGGACTCATACAGAAGCAGTCCGACGCCCGCAACGATGCCGACATCGGCGAGGTTGAAGACGTACCACTGGAACTGCCAGGAGGCGGTGGTGATGTGGAAGGCGAAGAAGTCGGCGACCGCGCCATAGAGGATGCGGTCGAGGCCGTTGCCGATGGCGCCGCCGGCGATCAGGCCGAGGGCGACGGCCGTCAGGAAGCTCTCGGCCCGCCACAGCCACCAGCCGATGAGGATCACCGCAGCGGCCTTGAAGACCACCAGCGCCCATTGGCCCAGCGCCCCGTCCTGCTGGAACAGGCCGAAGGACACGCCGTAGTTCCAGGCCATGATGAGGTCGAGCACCGGCAGAACGGTGATGACCTGGCCCGAGGTGATGCCCACCACCTGCAGCATGAACAGCTTGAAGGCCTGGTCGATGAGAAGCGTCGCCACCAGGGCGATGAGGCCGGGGCGCAGATGAAGGGAGGGGTTCACGTCCGTCGGGGTCCCTTGTCGTTGGTCCGCAGGTGGCCCGTCCGCGCGCCGCGGTCAAGGACTTTGCTCGACAAGGCGGGCGCAAGCCGCCATACCGACCTCACTTCGGACCCGCCAGACGTGCAGCCATGACCCACAAGCTCTATTTCGTTCGCCACGGCGAGACCGACTGGAACGCCGAGGGACGGCTGCAGGGGCAGCGCGACATTCCGCTCAACGATGTCGGCCGCGTCCAGGCGGAGGAGGTCGGGGCGATCCTCGCCCGGCTGGAGCCGCGCTTCGAGGACCTCGCCTACTGGGCGAGCCCCCTGTCGCGGACGCGCGAGACCATGGAGCTGATGCGCGCCCGCCTCGGCCTGCACCCGCCCGCCTATCGCATGGACGACCGGCTCAAGGAGGTGTCCTTCGGTGACTGGGAAGGCCTGACCTGGCCGGAGGTGGAGCGCCATTCGCCGGCCGTCGCCGCCTCGCGCCTCGCCGACAAGTGGCACACCAAGCCGCCGAGCGGCGAGAACTACGAGGACGTCGCCACCCGGCTCGCCACCTTCGTGACGGGCCTCGAGCGGCCCTCCGTCATCGTCTCGCATGGCGGGGTCGGGCGCACCCTGATGGCGCTGCGCGGCACGATGGACCGGACGAAGGCGGCCGAGGTCTTCGTCCGCCAGGGCGTCGTCTATGTCTTCGAGGGCGACCGGTTCACGGTCGAGACCGTCTAGCGTCTCACTCGCGTCTCAATGGCCGCCGAAAATGCCCCAGAGGCTGCGCGCCGTCGGCAGCCGCGGCCGGCACTGGTACTGGCTGGAGGCGATGGTGTCGTCCATGCGCGCGGGGAAGCATTTCGGCCGCGTGCCGGGGGCCAGCGTGCCGCGGCTCTGGTGGACGAGCAGAACGCGGTCGCGCGTCTCGTCCTCGAGGCCGGCGCCGCGGGAGAAGGCCGGCGGTGCCGCGAGCACGATCGCTGTGAAGGCGAGAGCTGCGAGGCGGAGGGTCGCTCCTGCGCTCGTCTCGGTGCGATGGGTCATGGCGGCTCCTGCGAGGTCGGGCGGCGTCGTCGGGTTCAGGCTAGCATCTGGGGTCGCCCGCGTCATTCCGGTAGGGCTCAACCCTGCCCGCCGCCCACGGCACGCCCGAACCGCGCCACGGCGGCCTTCAGCCCCTCGTCCTCGAAACCGTCCACCAGATGTGCCAGGCGGGCCTCGTCCGCGGGACGCCGGGGCGCCTCGCGCGGTTTCGTCTTGGCGCGCAGCGGGATCTGCGTCAGCCGGACGGCCGCGACGCAGCGCCAGCCCATGAAGGCATTCACCCGTTCCACGATGACCGGGACGAGATGCTGGATCTCCAGCGCGAAGGGCGCCTCGACCCGCACGTGCAGCGTCCCTGGCTCCGGATCTCCGGTGCCCTGCGGCCGGCGCGGCCAGGCGATCTTCACCGGCGCCGACCGGCTGGCCAGATCGTCGCCGACGATCTCGTCCCAGCGGGTGACCACCTCCGTCGAGGCAAAGCCCGCCTGCTGCAGCGCCTGGCTGATCTGGCCGGCCGCGATATCGGCCAGCGGCCGGGGTCCTCTCGGGCGGAAGGGCTTGGAACTCATCGGCCTGTGGGTTGTGGGGCGGGTGGCGTTGCGGGTTCCGTGTCGAGGCATCAGGGTCGGCACATGACCAGGACATCCATAGCACAGCGTGACGGGCACAAGGAGGCCGGCTCATCCGCCTCCGCGCTGCTCGCCTGGTATGACCGGCACCGCCGGCGACTGCCATGGCGGGCGCTGCCGGGCGAAGCGGTCGACCCCTACCGGGTCTGGCTGTCGGAGATCATGCTGCAGCAGACGACGGTGAAGGCGGTGGCGCCCTATTTCGCCGCCTTCCTCGACCGCTGGCCGACGGTGACGGCGCTCGCCGAGACGCCCGTCGAGGAGGTCATGAAGGCCTGGGCAGGGCTCGGATACTATTCGCGGGCGCGCAACCTGCATGCCTGCGCCATCGCCGTGGCGCGCGACCATGGCGGCCGCTTTCCGGCCGATCTCGCAGGGCTGCGGGCCCTGCCGGGCATCGGCGACTACACGGCCGCCGCCATCGGCGCCATCGCCTTCGGCCTGCCCGCGCCCGTCGTCGACGGCAATGTCGAGCGGGTGGTGACGCGGCTCGAGGCCATCGACGCGCCCCTGCCGGGATCGAAGCCGCTGATCCGGGCGCTGGTCGGCGACATGCTCGATCCCGCAAGGCCCGGCGACTTCGCCCAAGGCATGATGGATCTCGGCGCCACCATCTGCACGCCGCGCAAGCCCGCCTGCCCGCTCTGTCCGCTGTCCTCCTCCTGCACCGCCGCCGCCGAGGGCAGCCAGGAGGCCTATCCGCGCAAGGCCGCTAAACGGACGGGCGAGCTTCGCCGCGGCGCTGCCTTCGTCGCGGTTCGCGCCGATGGCGCCCTGCTGGTGCGCACCCGTCCGGCGCGCGGGCTTCTCGGCGGCATGACGGAGGTGCCCGGCACCGACTGGACGGCGGCCTTCTCGCCCGATGACGCGGCCGGTCAGCAGCCGCTTCGGGCGGCCTTCCGGCGCCTTCCCGGCCTCGTGACCCATGTCTTCACCCATTTCCCGCTGGAGCTGACCGTCTATCGCGCCGATGTGCCGCAGGACACGGCTTCGCCGCCCGGCATGCGCTGGACCGGTCCGGACGAGATCGCCGGCGAGGCCTTCCCGACCGTCATGCGCAAGGTCGTCGGCCACGCGATGCGGTCTTGACCTTGCAGGAGATGCCGTCATTCTCAGGCGGAACAGCGGGGCATGTCTTTGGTCGCCCCGGTCGGGGATGACGAATGCCGGATGGACGGCCGCATGGCGTGACGTGGCACTATGACCGCGCCGAACTCGTTGCTGATGGCGTCATCCATGTACTGGGAGCCGTCTTTGCGGTTTTCGCCGCGGGAGCCCTGATCGGCGTCGCGCTCTACCGCGCCGAACTCGCCACCGTGTCCGCGCTCGCCGTCTATGCGGCGAGCCTCGTCGCCGTGATCGGCTGCTCGGCGGCCTACAACATGTGGCCGGTGTCGCGCACCAAGTGGCTGCTCCGGCGCTTCGACCATGCGGCGATCTTCATGCTCATCGCCGGCACCTACACGCCGTTCATGATCCATGCCGCGACGCCCACCGCCCACGCCATGCTGGCCGGCGTCTGGATCGCCGGCTTTGCCGGCGCGGCGCTGAAGCTCCTGGCGCCCGGCCGCTTCGACCGGGTGACGGTCTTCCTCTATCTCGCCATCGCCTGGAGCGGCGTCCTCGTCGCTCACCAGGTCTTCGCCGTTCTGCCGACGGCGGCCATCGTGCTGCTGGTCGCCGGCGGCCTCATCTACACCTTCGGGGTCGTCTTCCACCTCTGGCATTCGCTGCGGTTCCAGAACGCCATCTGGCACGGTTTCGTGCTGGTCGCGGCCGGCTGCCAGTATGCCGCCGTGCTGAACGGCGTCCTGCTCAGCGCCTGACAGCCGGGCCAGGCAGGACCCTCCGATGACGCTGTCCGGCTTTCTCATCTTCTGCGGCGTCTATGCGCTGGCGACCTTCTCGCCCGGCCCGGCGGTGGCCGCCATCGTGGCGCGGACCCTGGCCGTCGGCGTCCGGCGCACCGCGCCCTTCATCCTCGGCATCATCGCCGGCGACCTCGTCTGGTTCGCGCTGGTGGCGCTCGGCCTCGCGGCGCTGGCGCAGACCTTCCAGCCTCTCTTCCTCGTCATCAAATATGCCGGCGTCGCCTACCTGCTCTATCTCGCCTGGAAGCTGTGGACAGCGCCGGCCGCCGCGCCGCAGGAGGCTCCGGAAGCGCGCGGCGAGGGCTGGAAGCTGTTCCTCGGCGGCCTCGCCCTCACCATGGGCAATGCCAAGGTGATGGTCTTCTTCGTGTCGATCCTGCCGCTGGTCGTCGATCTCTCCGGCTTGACGCTGCTGCTGGCGGCGGAGCTTGCCGCCACGATGATGCTGATCCTCTCGGCCGCCATGTGGAGCTATGCCCTTGCGGCCGGCCAGGCCCGGCGCTTCATCGCGAGCCCCGGTGCCATGCGTCTCGTCAACCGCGGCACCGGCGCCGTGATGGCCGGCGCCGCGGTGGCGGTGGCGGCGCGGGGGTAGGGGCCCGCGAAGCCGCCTTTCTCACACGTCGAAGAACACCGTCTCGCCCTCGCCCTGCAGACGGATGTCGAGGACGAAGCTGTGGCCGTCGCGCCGGGCGATCAGCGTCCCCCGCCGGTCGGCCGGCACCAGTGCCAGCACGGCGTCCTCGGCGTTCGACGGCTCGTCCTCGAAATAGACGCGGGTGAACAGCTGCTTCAGCATGCCGCGCCCGTAGACCGCCATGAGGATATGGGGCGCCTGCTCGGCGCCGCCGGGACCCGGGGCGCGTCCCGGCTTCACCGTGACGAAGCGATAGGTGCCGTCGGCATGGGTGTCGGAGCGGCCGAAGCCGAGGAAGCTGTTGCTCGACCTCGCCCGGCCGTCACGCGGATGGGCATAGCGGCCGTCGGAGTCCGCCTGCCAGATCTCGATCATGGCGTCCGGCACCGGCTCGCCGGCGCCGTCGATGACCCGGCCGGTCAGCACGATCTTCTCGCCAGGCGTGCCGGGGGCGGCCACATGGCCGTCGGCCGAGACGGGGACGTGGGAATAGGCCTCGCCGGGGGTGAGGCCGTAGTGGAAGAAGGGCCCCACCGTCTGCGACGGCGTGATGCCTTCGGGGCGCTCGCCCGCCTTGATCTCAGTGCTCATGGGGCTCTTCCATCGGGGTTGCCTCGCGGCCGCGCAGCACGATGTCGAACTGGTAGCCGAGCGCCCATTCCGGCTGCGTCGTCTCCAGGTCGAAGCGGGCGATCAGCCGGTCGCGCGCCCTGGCGTCGGGGATGCCGTTGAAGATCGGGTCGTAGGGAAACAGCGGATCGCCGGGGAAATACATCTGGGTGACGAGGCGCGACAGGAAGGTCGGGCCGAACACCGAGAAGTGGATGTGGGCGGGCCGCCACGCATTGTGGTGGTTGCGCCAGGGATAGGCACCGGGGCGGATCGAGGTGAAGCGGTAGCGCCCGTCCTCGCCGGTGAGATAGCGGCCGGCCCCGGTGAAGTTGGGGTCGAGCGGCGCCGGATGCTGGTCGCGGACGTGGACGTAGCGGCCGGCCGCATTGGCCTGCCAGAGCTCGACCAGCGCATTGGGCACCGGGCGGCCATCCTCGTCCAGCACGCGGCCGGAGATGATGATGCGCTCGCCGAGCGGCTCGCCCGAGTGCTGGACGGTCAGGTCGCTGTCGGTGTCGCGGACCTTGCCGTGGCCATAGACCGGGCCGGTGAGTTCGGACAGCGTGTGCGGCACCAGGATGAGCGGCTGCTGGGGGGCGCGCAGCACGGTACTGGTATAGGCGGGGTGCAGGCTCGGCGGGTGTGCCGCCGTGGAGCCGCGCGGCAGGATCAGGGACATCGTCAGGGTTCCTCTCTTGGCTCGCGCCTGCCGTCCGCAGGTCTTGTCCGGGTCTTGGCCGACGGGGGATCGACGAATGCCGGCCGGGCGGGGGGCCCGGCCGCGGGTCAGGGGCAGCGTCAGTTCACGCGCTCGACGGCCAGCGCCACGCCCTGGCCGACGCCGACGCACATGGTGGCCAGGCCGTAGCGCCCGCCGGTCTTCTGAAGCTGGTGCACGGCGGTTGCGGCGATGCGCGCGCCCGACATGCCGAGCGGATGGCCGAGCGCGATGGCGCCGCCGTTGGGGTTCACGTGGTCCGCGTCCTCCGGCACGCCGATGCCGCGCAGCACGGCGATGCCCTGGCTGGCGAAGGCCTCGTTCAGCTCGATGACGTCGAAGTCCGACACCTTGATGCCGAGCCTCTCCACCAGCTTCTTCACCGCGGGAATCGGCCCGATGCCCATGATCCGCGGCGGCACGCCGGCGGAAGCGAGGCCGAGGATGCGGGCGCGCGGGGTGAGGCCGTACTTCTCCACGGCCGCGGCAGAGGCGACGATCATGGCGCAGGCGCCGTCATTGACGCCGGAGGCGTTGCCCGCCGTCACCGTGCCGGGCTGGCGCACGAAGGCCTTGAGCTTGGCGAGAGTCTCGGCCGTGGTGTCGGAGCGCGGATGCTCGTCCCTGTCGACGATGGTCGGACCGGCCCTGCCGCCCGGGATCTCCACCGGCACGATCTCCTCGGCGAAATAGCCCGAGGCGACGGCGCGTGCCGCCTTCTGCTGCGAGGAGAGCGCGAAGGCGTCCTGCGCCTCGCGCGACACCTGGAACTCCTCGGCGACGTTCTCGCCCGTCTCGGGCATGGAATCGACGCCGTACTGCGCCTTCATCAGCGGGTTGATGAAGCGCCAGCCGATGGTGGTGTCGAAGATGTCGGCCGAGCGCGCAAAGGCTTCCGCCGCCTTGCCCATGACGAAGGGAGCGCGGGTCATGCTCTCGACGCCGCCGGCGATGGCGAGGTCGATCTCGCCCGCCTTGATGGCCCGCGCCGCGGCGCCGACCGCGTCGAGGCCGGAGGCGCAGAGGCGGTTGACGGTCATGGCCGGCGTCTGGTCCGGCAGGCCGGCGAGCAGCGCCGCCATGCGGGCGACGTTGCGGTTGTCCTCGCCGGCCTGGTTGGCGCAGCCGAAAACGATCTCGTCGATGGCGGAGGCGATCCCGGGATGGCGGGCGAGGAGCGCCTTCAGCGGCACCGCGGCGAGGTCGTCCGTGCGCACCCTGGCGAGCGACCCGCCGTAGCGGCCGATGGGCGTGCGCACCGCGTCGCAGATGAAGGCATCGGCCATGGTTTCAGTTCCTTGTTCCGGCGATCTGCACGACTGAACTGCGTCCTTCGAGGCTCGGCTATCGCCTCGCACCTCAGGATGAGGGAGCTTGAGACCTGCATCGGCGACAGTTGCAGCCCGACTGCCGGGCTCTTTGCCGAGATGCAGGATACGACTTCCCTCATCCTGAGATGCGAGGGCTTCGGCCCGAGCCTCGAAGGACGCTGTTCCGAACTGCAGGTCTCCTGTTCCAATACCGTCCGGATTCAGGCCGCGTGGGCGGCCTTGGTGCGGGCATGCAGATCGCGCAGCACGGAGAGCTCGGTCTCGTCGGGAGCGCGGGTTTCCTTCACCTGCGGAGCGAATTTCACCGGCCAGCCGCAGTTCTCCTGGATCTGCTCGCGGGTGACGCCCGGATGGATCGAGGTGACCGTCAGCTCGCTCGTCTCCGCGTCCGGCTCGAAGATGCAGAGGTCGGTGATGAGCTGCGTCGGCCCGCGGGTCTTTACACCCAGCGCCTCGCGCGAGCCCTTTCCCGTGCCGTGGCCGAGCGAGGTGATGAAGGGCAGCTTGTCCATGAAGGCGCGCTGCCCCATGGCCATGATGATGAAGATCTGTCCGCAGTTGATGGCGATCTCCGGCGCGCCGCCGCCGCCCGGCAGGCGCACCTTGGGCGCGTCGTAGGGGCCGACGACGGTGGTGTTGAGGTTGGCGAAGCGGTCGATCTGGGCGCCGCCGAGGAAGCCGATGGTGATGCGTCCGCCCTGCAGCCAGTAGCGGAACATCTCCGGCACCGACACCGTCGTCAGCGCCGTGTCGCAGAGCTCGCCGTCGCCGATGGACAGCGGCAGGACGGTGGGCCGCGTCGACAGCGTGCCGCTCTCGTAGATCAGCGTGATCTTCGGCGCATGGGTGAGGCGGGCGAGGTTGCAGGCCGCCGAGGGCGCGCCGATGCCGACGAAGCAGACGTCCTCGTTGGTGAGAAGCCGGGCCGCGGCGATGGTCATGATCTCGTTGGGCGTATAGGCGCTCATCGGTCCTGTCTCCTTCACGCGGCCGCGACGGCGAAGCGGCGCGCCTGCGCCGCGAAGGACTCCGGCCCGCCGGCGAGCACGTTCTCCTCCATCCACTTCAGGAACACCGTCTTGTCGCGGGAGATCTTGTCCCAGGCGATGTAGAAGGCGTTGTCGCGCTTGTAGTAGCCCTGCGCATAGGAGGGATGGGCCCCGCCCGGCACCTTGGCGATGGCGGTGACGGTCCACGACGGCAGGATCACCGCATTGGCGTTGCGCGGACCGAAATCGTCGACGATCTCCTCCACCGTGACCACCGAGCGCTTCGACGCCAGGACCGCCTCCTTCTGCACGCCGACAATGCCTTCCAGCATCACGTTGCCCTCGCGGTCCGCCTTCAGCGCGTGGATGATGGCGACGTCGGGGCGCACCGCCGGGACGGTCGCCAGCACCTCGCCGGTGTAGGGGCAGGTGACGGAACGGATGTTCGGATTGACCTTCGGCAGGTCGACGCCCTTGTAGCCGCGGAAGACGGCGAAGGGCAGGTTGGCCGCGCCCGCCTCGAAGGCGTTCGCCATGGCGGCGTGGGAATGCTCCTCGATGGCGAGGCGGCCGGCTTCGATTTCCTCGCGCACCCGGTGCAGCGAGCCGACGCCGGGGTTGCCGGCCCAGGAGAAGACCAGCTTCCTGGCCTGTCCCATGCCGACGATCTGGTCATAGATGATGTCCGGCGTCATGCGGATGAGGGTCAGGTCCTTCTGGCCCTGGCGGATGACCTCGTGTCCGGCGGCATAGGGAATGAGGTGCGTGAAGCCCTCCATGGCCACGCTGTCGCCGTTCTTCAGATGGGTGGCGATGGCATCGCGCAGGGACATGAACTCGGCCATGGCCAGTTCTTCTCCACCTTGGTGTTTCCTCGCCGAGACTCCTTGCGCCCGCAGGGCGGCCTGTCAAGTGCGTTATTCGGACGAACGGGCGATTAGCGCCCACAATAGCCGACCCGTCCCGGCCTGCGGTCCGAGATTCTGTCAAGGCGCCCTTGCAACGGACGAAATTGCCGCAGCCGGGTCGCATCACGGAAAATGCATTCCGCCTCTGCATCGGGGGCCGAGCATGCCGAGAATGCAGACGTGGCGCCATTTTGTGCAGGAAAATGCGGCAGCTCTCAGCCGCTCGACCGGACCGGCCGGTCCGACGCCTAGGAAAAGACCTTATGGCATGACGCTTGCGACGGGTTAGGCTGCGCCGTCCGAGACCCGGAACAGACATCCGGACCACTGGTCAGGCGCGCATCCGCCGCTCCGACCAGGGTTGAAGGCGGGATCGGATTTCCAGGGGAGTATCACCACGATGGACCGCAGAACTTTCATCAAAGCAGGCGCCGGCGCTGGCCTTGTCGCCGCCTCGGGCGGCCTGGTCGCTCCGGCGCTGTCTCAGGGGGCGGCGGCGAGGACGCTGCGCTTCGTGCCGCAGGCCAATCTTGCCAACTTCGACCCGATCTGGGGCACGCAGTATGTCGTGCGCAACGCGGCCGCGCTCGTCTGGGACACGCTCTACGGCGTCGACAACACCCTCACGCCGCGTCGCCAGATGGTTGAATCGGAGGAGGTCTCCTCGGACGGCCTCACCTGGACCTTCAAGCTGCGTCCGGGCCTGAAATTCCATGACGGCACTCCTGTCCTCGCCAAGGACTGCGTCGCCTCGCTCACCCGCTGGGCCGTCCGCGATCCCATGGGCCTGATGCTCAGGGCGATCCAGAAGGAACTGGTCGCGGTGGACGACCGCACCTTCCGCTGGGTCCTGTCGCGGCCCTACCCGAAGATGCTGCTGGCGCTCGGCAAGAACAACTCGCCCTGCTCCTTCATCATGCCGGAGCGCATCGCCAAGACCGATCCGTTCCAGCAGATCACCGAATACATTGGCTCGGGCCCGATGAGGTTCCTGCGCAATGAGTGGGTGCCGGGTGCCAAGGCGGTGTTCGAGCGCTTCGCCGACTACGTGCCGCGCGACGAACCCGCCTCCTGGCTCGCCGGCGGCAAGCGCATGATGCTCGACCGCATCGAGTGGATCATCATGCCCGATCCGGGCACCGCGTCGGCGGCCCTGCAGTCGGGCGAGATCGACTGGTGGGAGACGCCCATCTCCGACCTCGTCCCGGTGCTGCGCCGCAACCGCAACATCAAGCTCGATATCGCCGATCCGCTCGGCAACATCGGCACGTTCCGCATGAACCACCTGCATGCGCCGTTCAACAATGTGAAGGCGCGCCGCGCCGTCCTCATGGCCATGGACCAGGAGGACTACATGCGCGCCATCGTCGGCTCCGACGACAACCTGTGGAAGCGCCTGCCCGGCTTCTTCACGCCCGGCACGCCGCTCTACACCGAGGAGGGCGGCGAGATTCTCAAGGGACCGCGCAACCTCGACGCCGCCAAGAAGCTCCTCGCCGAATCCGGCTACAATGGCGAGCCGGTGGTCTGCGTGGTCGCGCAGGATCTCGCCTTTGTGAAGGCGCAGGGCGACGTCACCCACGACCTCCTGAAGAAGCTCGGCATGAACGTCGACTTCATCGCCACGGACTGGGGTACGGTGGGTGCCCGCCGCGCCCAGAAGACGCCCCCCGGCCAGGGCGGCTGGAACATGTTCCACTCCTGGCATGCCGGCGCCGACTGCGTGAATCCGTCTTCCTACACCGCCGTGCGCGCCAATGGCGCGGGCGCCTGGTTTGGCTGGCCGGAGTCCAAGGAGGTCGAGGATCAGGTCACGGCCTGGTTCGACGCGCCGACGCTGGATGCCGAGAAGGCCGCCATCGCCAGGCTCAACAAGGCCGCGCTCGACCACGTCGTGTTCGCGCCGACCGGCTTCTTCCAGAACTACCAGGCCTGGCGGAGCAACGTCACCGGCATTGCTCCCGCGCCGCTGCCGTTCTTCTGGGGCGTGTCGAAGTCCTGATACGATTCTTCGCCGGGGGCGGGTTCCTCCCGCTCCCGGTTCCTCTCATGAGAAGATCCTGTCGATGTTCGTCTACATTGTCCGCCGCATCGTCGCGACGATCCCCGTCATGGCCGTGGTGGCGCTTTTCGTCTTTTCGCTGCTCTACATCGCCCCAGGCGATCCGGCGGCCGTCATCGCCGGCGACCAGGCGACGCCCGACGACGTCGAGAAGATCCGCCAGAGCCTCGGTCTCGACCGGCCCTTCCTGATCCGCTTCGGCGAGTGGGTCTGGCAGATCGCCCGCTTCGATCTCGGCACCTCCATCTTCACCGGCCTGCCGGTCACCCAGCTCATCGCCCAGCGCATCGAGCCGACGCTCTCGCTCATGGTGGTGACGCTGATCCTCGCCGTCAGCGTCGCGGTGCCGATGGGAGTTCTCTCGGCCTGGAAGGCCGGAACGATCATCGACCGCGGCATCATGGCCTTCGCGGTGTTCGGCTTCTCGGTTCCGGTATTCGTCGTCGGCTACATCCTCGCCTACATCTTCGCCCTCGAGCTCGACTGGCTGCCGGTGCAGGGCTACACGCCGATCTCGCAGGGGCTCTGGCCCTGGTTCCAGAACCTGATCCTGCCGGCCATCGCGCTGGGCATGGTCTATGTGGCGCTGATCGCCCGCATCACCCGCGCCACCATGATGGAGGTCCTGCAGCAGGACTACATCCGCACCGCCCGTGCCAAGGGCATCGGCCAGCGCGGGGTTCTCTTCCTCCACGCGCTGAAGAACGCCGCCGTTCCGATCATCACCGTCATCGGCATCGGCGTGGCGCTGCTCATCGGCGGCGCCGTGGTGACCGAGAGCGTCTTCGCCATTCCCGGCCTCGGCCGCCTGACGGTCGATGCCATCCTCAGGCGCGACTACCCCGTCATCCAGGGCCTCGTGCTGCTGTTTTCCTTCGTCTACGTCCTGGTCAACCTCGCCGTTGACCTCGTCTACACGCTCGTTGATCCGAGGATCCGCTATTGACCGCGCATAGCCCCGATACCCCCGCCGTGACGGTGCCCGGCGACGATGCGTCCGGCGTCGCGGCCGGGGCGAAGACCCGCGTCGGCCTCATCCGCCTCGCGCGTCGCTATCCCACCATCGCCATCGGCGGCACGCTCGTCGCGGCCATCATCCTGATGGCCATCCTCGCGCCCTTCCTCGGCACGACCGACCCGACCGCCATCTCGACCCGGATGCGCACGCGCGAGCCATCGGCGCAGTTCTGGTTCGGCACCGACATGCTGGGACGCGACATCTATTCGCGTGTGCTCTACGGCGCCCGCGTCTCGCTCGTCGTCGGCTTCTCGGTCGCCATCCTCGCCTCGGTCTTCGGCCTCGCCATCGGCCTCATCGCCGGCTTCATCCGCGCCGCCGATGCCGTCATCATGCGCGTCATGGACGGCATCATGTCGATCCCCTCCATCCTCCTCGCCGTGGCCCTGATGGCGCTGACCCGCGGCTCGGTCGGCAACGTCATCCTCGCCATCACCATCGCCGAGATCCCCCGCGTCTCACGCCTCGTGCGCGGCGTGGTCCTCTCCCTGCGCGAGCAGCCCTATGTCGATGCGGCGGTCGCCGCCGGCACGCGCACGCCGATGATCATCGTCAAGCACATCCTGCCGAACACACTGGCCCCCATCATCGTCCAGGCGACCTATATCTGCGCCTCCGCCATGCTGACCGAGGCGATCCTGTCCTTCATCGGCGCCGGTACGCCGCCTATCATCCCGTCCTGGGGCAACATCATGGCCGAGGGCCGCGCCCTCTGGCAGGTGAAATTCTACATCGTGCTGATCCCGGCGATCTTCCTGTCGATCACCGTGCTCGCGGTGAACCTGCTCGGCGACGGCCTGCGCGACGCCCTCGATCCGCGCCTCGCCAAGCAGTTCTGATCTCCACGGCCGGTGCCCGGGTGCGGTTCCTGCCGCACCCGGGCGCCGGTCCCGCTCGCCGCCGGGGGCGGCAAATGCGGCACGACCGCACGGCGGACTGGCGGCCCGAAAAAAATGCCTTATTTGAAGCGCTCAATGCGGCTACACTGACGAACCGTTCGCGTCAGTGCGTTTCTCGCGACCGGGCGGCTCCTCCAGACAGCGATCATGAACAACGTGTTCGACATCTACACGATCATCTTCCTGGCCCTTGCGGTTTTCATCTTCTTTCGCCTGCGCAGCGTGCTGGGGACGAAGACCGGCCATGAGCGCGACCCGTTCCAGCCGCGCGACAACAATCGCGACCTGCCTCCGGG
>CAZPMD010000106.1:0-15065 GCA_964587395.1 uncultured Hyphomicrobiales bacterium | reverse complement strand
GCCCTGCTGCTGGCGCTGCTGCTCGGCGAGGCGGCGCTGGGCCTCCTCGCCACGACGCTGAAGCTCTTCCTGCAGGCGGCGCTGCTGATCCTCATAGGCCTTCGGATCGACCGGCGCGCCGTCATACGAGGCGGCGAATCCCTGCAGGGACATGCCAAGCGAGATGGCGCGGTTGTTCATGTTGACGACCTGGATGTTCAGGTTCGTCGAACGCTTCATGCGCGTCAGGAAATCGGGCTGGAGTTCCATCTGCGCGAAACAGGCGTTCGGCAGGCAGACCTCGTAACGCATGGCCTGCGGCTGGGGCTGGCCCTGCCCTTCGAGCACCACGCGGATGCCGGGCTGCAGCGACATGCCCACCGGCACAGCGATGATCAGGCGCGGCTTCTCGCCCTCGAGATCGCGGATCTGGACGGAGGCGAGCATCTGGCCGTTCTCGGCGCGCGTCTCCTGCACCACCATGCAGAGCTTCTTCGTCGTCGGGGGGGTGCGCTCGTCGACGGGGACGTTGTCGCAGAGCTTTACCCACGGGGTCTGGACGGCCGCGAGATTGTCCTGGGCAGCGGGGGCGGCCGGCTGGGCCGGAGCAGGCTGCGCGGGGCGCTGGGCCGGCGCCTGTGCGAAGGCAACCGCGGGCACCAGCATCAGGGCGAGGCCTGCACCCATGCGGGCCGCAGCTTTGGCGGAAAGCGACATAAAAGGTCCTTTCGGTCGTGTCCGTTTCGCACGCAGCGGACGCGGCGGGCCGGACCTTGATGAGTCGGATCGGATGCGCTCTTTCGCCGTCGAACGTGGCGACATGGTGGCGTGATCCCCGGTGGCGGTTGATAGCGACTCGCCGCTCCGTTGAAAAGCCGGAATTGCCGGACTTGATGCTCGGTTATCATTGAAGGCCTATTCTGACCCCATGCTGCACCGCATCGCCCTCGCCTGCCTCGCAACATTCCTGCTGGCCGCCACCGGCGCATCGGCGGCGGGCTGGCCACGCGGACCCTTGCTGACCGCTTTGGCCATGCATGGCGCACCGGCCAGCGATCCCGACCTCGCCCATCGGCGCTACGTCAATCCCGACGCCCCGAAAGGGGGTCGCATCGTTCTGGGTGCCCAGGGGACCTTCGACACGCTCAACCCCTTCGTCGTCCGCGGCCTCGCCGTCCACGGCGCGCGCCAGTATCTGTACGAGACACTGCTCGCCCGGTCCTACGACGAGCCGTTCACGCTCTATCCGCAGATCGCGCGCGCGGTTGAAGTGTCCGACGACCGCTCCTGGATCATCTTCCACGTCGACCAGCGGGCGCGCTTCTCCGACGGTCGTCCCGTGACGGCCGCGGATGTCCTCTTTTCCTGGCAGCTCCTGAAGGAGCGTGGTCGGCCCAATCATCGCGCCTACTACCGCAAGGTCCTCCGTGCGGACCTCATCGATCCCCTGACGATCCGCTTCGACCTGACCGGCGCCAACGACCGGGAACTGCCGCTGATCCTGGGACTGATGCCGATCCTGCCGCGCCACGCCGTCGATCCCGAGACGTTTGAGGAAACCACCCTCGCCCCTCCCGTGGGTTCCGGTCCCTATACGATCGCCGAAGTGAAGGCCGGCGAGAGCCTGACGCTGCGGCGCAACCCGGACTGGTGGGCCCGCGACCTCCCAATCAACCGCGGCCTGTTCAACTTCGACGAGATCCGCTTCGACTTCTATCGCGACGGCAACACGCTGTTCGAGGCCTTCAAGAAGGGTCTGGTCGACAGTCGGGTGGAAACCGATGCCGGGCGCTGGGCCTCGGGCTACGATTTCCCCGCCATCCGTGAGGGACGCATCACCCGCGCCACGGTACGCCCCGGCACGCCGATGGGCATTCGCGGGTTTGCGATGAACACCCGCCGTCCGATCTTCCAGGACGTCAGGGTGCGCGAGGCATTGGGGCTGCTGTTCGACTTCGAGTGGACCAACCGAACCCTCTACGCCGGCGGATTCGAGCGGACTCTGTCGATCTTCGAGGGCTCGGACCTCTCAGCGCATGCGCGCGCCGCGGACGAGCGCGAGCGGGCCTTGCTGGTCGAGGCGGGGGCGAAGGTCAGGTCCGACATCCTCGACGGCACCTATCGCGTGCCCGCCTCCGACGGGTCCGGCGGCGACCGCGTTCGGCTGCGGCAGGCGATCCGACTCCTCGACGAGGCCGGCTGGCGCCTCGACGCCGGCGTCATGCGCCAGCGCGCCGACGGACAGCCCTTCAGCTTCGAAATCCTCGTCGCGACCCGCGATCAGGAGCGACTCGCCCTCACCTATCAGCGCTTCCTCAGCCGGGCCGGCATCCGCGCCGAGGTGCGCAATGTCGATGCGGTCCAGTACGACCGCCGCCTGCGCGACTACGACTTCGACATGGTCGATCATCGCTGGTGGAACACATCCCTCTCCCCCGGCAACGAACAGGCCTTCTACTGGGGTCTTGCTGCAGGCCGGTCGCCCGGCAGCCGGAACCTGCCGGGCATCGCCGATCCGGCCGTTGACCGTCTTGTCGAAGCGATCGTCGAGGCCCGAACGCGTGAGGGCCTGGTGACAGCGGCCCGCGCGCTCGACCGGACACTGGCCTCCGGCTTCTACTGGGTTCCTCTCTTCCACCAGCCCGCACAGTGGATGGCCCGCTGGAACCACATCGGCGTGCCTGCCGAATCATCCGTTTTCGGCTATCTGACGGAGACGTGGTGGCGGCGTGACGCCGGGGGGCGATCCAGCGGTGATTCTCGGTAAGGGCAGGAAGGCTTCATCGACGGGCGTCGCGGGGCGCGCGACCCTCGACGGGCTGTTGCGCCGGGCGGCCGAAATCCGGCCCGCCGCGCGAGCCCTGGCTGATGCCCCGAACCGCCCCCACCTGATCGGCGGCGAGCCGCGCCAGCTCACCTGGGCTGAACTCGACCAACTCGTGGACGCACTGGCCGGCCACCTCCGCCAGATGGGCATGCCGACCGATGCGGTGGTCGCCACTCAGTTCGCCATGTCGTCCGAAGCGGTCATCGCCCTGCTGGCACTGTCGCGGGCCGGCTGCATCACTGCCCCGATTCCGCTCGGCTGGGGACGACGCGAAACGGCGGCTCACCTCCAGCGCCTCGGCGCCCGCGCCATTCTCACGGCTGGCCGGATCGGTCCACTCGACTGCGCCGACATGATGCGCTTCGCCGCGGCCGAAACCTTCTCGGTCCGTTTTGTCCTGTCGCTCGGAGGCCCGGC
The DNA here is from genome assembly GCA_964587395.1 of uncultured Hyphomicrobiales bacterium. Taxonomy (GTDB): domain Bacteria; phylum Pseudomonadota; class Alphaproteobacteria; order Rhizobiales; family Phreatobacteraceae; genus Phreatobacter. Next base: position 11,842 of record CAZPMD010000106.1, on the reverse strand, counting down.
GCTGGACGGCGTCATCCCGCTCGACGACGTCCTCGCAGCCACGGACGGCGCCCAGAGGGTGGAGCTGGAGCGCCCGGACAACCCTGCCGACCACGTTGCCATCATCACTGCCGATGCCGCCGCCGAAGGCCATTTCGGGGTCGCGCGCAGCCACAACGAAGTCGTCGCCGGCGGGCTGGCCGCCTTCATGGCGGGTGTCCCGGACGAGCATTCCGTCTTCGCCGCCGCCCTGGCGCCGGATACATTTGCCGGCATGGCTCTGCAGATCGTGCCCTGGCTCATGTCGGGAGGCACGCTGATCGCCCACCCGCCGCTGGCCCTGCGGATCATCCTGGATCGCCTGGCGGCCGATGGCGTCACCCATGCGGTCCTGCCGGTTGCAGCGGCGGGAGCTGTCCTCGGCTGCCCATTGGCCCAGAGGCCCGCACTGCGCCACCTCGCGCTCCTGGCGCGCCGTCCAGCGGGCGATTTCGATCTCACCGAGGCCGAGGCAGACAGGCTTGCCGTGGACGTGTTCCACGGCTTCGGCGAGGCTGCCATCGTGCGGACCCTCAAGGGCACGCCCGGCATGCTCATGCTGGGGCCCGACATCCACACCTCCGGCGGCGGGCAGTCGCCGATCCTCGTGGAGAGCCGCATCGGCGCCGACGGCACGCTGGAGCTGCGCGGCGCCATGGTTCCGCATGCCGCTTTCCCGCCCGGCGCCGAGAACGGATTGCCGCCCTTCTGGTCCGTTGACGCCGAGGGCTTCCGCCAGACGGGTTTTCCCGCCGCCACCGACAAGCAGCGCAAGACCCTGACCATTGGATCGCGGGAAGCCGGCATCGTCTCCATCGGCGGCCGCCGCTTTCCCGAGGCCGGCCTGCGGGCAACCTATGCCGAGGCAGGCGGCGAGATCGCTCCCGTTGTCCGTCCCGATCCGTTGCTGGGCGAGCGGGTAGCCGGAGTGGTCGGTGATGGCCGTGCGATCGTCGGCCTCGCCGACCGCCTCGTCGACAGCGGCCTGACGCCCCTCGGCATCCCCGGAGGCACGCGGCAGGCCGGGCAGTTGCCCTTCGAGGATACCCGCCCGAGGGAGGAGCCGCCGCTTCTCGACCCCCTGAGCGAGTCGCATTCGGCGTTGGCACAACTCCTGAGCGTGGCGCGCGCGGCGGCAGGCTATTAGGATTGGTCTCCCGTTTGCGGAGACTGCCATGGCCGACAACACCCTCACCCTCGACGTCGTGTCGGACGTCGTCTGCCCCTGGTGCTTTGTCGGCAAGCGCCGGCTCGAGAAGGCCCTGGCGCTCGTCGCCGACATTCCCACCGAGGTTCGCTGGCGCCCCTACCAGCTCGCCCCCGAGCTGCCGCCGGAGGGCAAGCCGCGCCGGGACTACATGCTGGCGAAGTTCGGTGATCCCGAGCGCATCCGTCAGATCCATCAGCGTCTCTCCGGTATCGGGGCGGAGGAAGGCATCAGCTTCGACTTCGAGGGCATTGCGGTGGCCCCCAACACGCTCAACGCCCACCGGCTCATCCTCTGGGCGCGCTCGGGCGAGACCCAGGACCGGGTGGTGGAGGCGCTCTTCTCCGCCTTCTTCGTGGAAGGCCGCAACCTCGCCGATGTCCAGGTCCTGATCGACATCGGTGCGGCATGCGGTCTCGACCCCGATCTTCTGAAGGAGCTTCTTGCCTCGGACGCCGACATCGAGCGCACCCAGCGGGAGATCGCCTCGGCCCAGCGCATCGGCGTCACCGGTGTCCCGTTCTTCATTGTTGCCGGCCGCTACGGCATTGCCGGCGCGGAATCCCCCGAGACGATCGCCGGGGCGATCCGGCAGGCGGCCGGCGAGATGGCCTCCGGCGCCGCTGCAGGCGGATGAGCGACGGCCCAACGCACAGATGCGTTGCGGCCAGGCCGCCGAGAGGCTAAGCCGCTGTCATGGCACAGGGATCGAACCTCACCCACCTCGACGCGAGCGGCCAGGCGAACATGGTCGATGTCTCCGCCAAGCCCGCCACCGACCGGACGGCGATGGCGGCCGGTTGCGTCGTGATGAAGACCGAAACGCTGGCGCTGGTGCGCGCCGGCGATGCCAAGAAGGGCGACGTGCTCGGCACCGCCCGCCTCGCCGGCATCATGGCGGCGAAGCGAACGCACGAGCTCATCCCCCTCTGTCACCCCCTGCTGCTCACCAAGGTGGCGGTCGACGTCGTTCCGGACGAGACCCTGCCGGGCGTCCGCGTCACCGCCACGGTCAAGGTCTCCGGCCAGACCGGGGTCGAGATGGAGGCGTTGACGGCCGTCTCGGTCGCCTGCCTCACCGTCTATGACATGGTCAAAGCCGTCGACCGCGCCATGCGGATCGAGGGAATCCGCCTGATCGAGAAGAGCGGCGGTGCCTCCGGCACCTACCGGGCCACCTGAACCATGGCGAAGCTGCTTCCTGTCGCGGAGGCGCTGGCGCGGGTCCTCAAGGACGCGGCTCCCCTGCCCGAGGAATGGATCCCGGTAGCCGACTGCGACGGCCGCGTGCTGACGCGGGACCTGATCGCGGCGCGCAGCCAGCCGCCGAACGATGTCTCGTCGATGGACGGATATGCGGTGCGCGCCGGCGACCTTCCCGGACGCCTGACGGTGATCGGCGAAGCCGCGGCCGGCCATCCTTTCGCTGGAACCCTTGCGGCCGGAACTGCGGTGCGGATCTTCACCGGTGCTCCGGTGCCGGACGGCGCCGACATGGTCGTGATGCAGGAGGACACCGAGCGCGACGGCGATGCCGTCACGATTCCCGTCACCGGCAAGGCCGGGCGATTCATCCGCCGCAGGGGCCTCGACTTCGCCGTCGGCGAGACCGGCCTGCTTGCCGGAACAACCATGGAACCGCGCAGGCTGGCGCTGGCCGCCGCGATGAACCACGCGACCGTGCCGGTCCACCGACGTCCCCGCGTCGCCATCTTGTCGACCGGCGACGAACTGGTCGAGCCGGGCACGGCGCCGGCCCCCGGACAGATCGTCTCGTCCAACGCTCTCGCCATCGCGGCGATCATCCGCAGGGCTGGCGGTGTGCCCACCCAGCTCGGCATCGCGCCGGACCGGCTCGACGCAACTCTCGCCCACGTGCGCGAGGCGCGCCTGCGAGGCCATGACGTTCTCGTCACCTCTGGGGGAGCTTCGGTCGGTGAATACGACCTGATGCGGGAGGTGATCGCCGCCGAGGGGGCTGAACTCGGCTTCTGGAAGATCGCCATGCGCCCGGGAAAGCCCCTGCTCATGGCTGATCTCGGACCCATGCGGCTGCTCGGCCTGCCCGGCAACCCCGTCGCCTCCTTTGTCTGTGCGATGCTGTTCCTCGTGCCGCTGCTCCACCGGCTGGGCGGACGGCCCGACGGGCCCCGCGCCGGCGAAGACGCCATTCTGGGCGCACATGTCGGCCCGAACGACCTGCGCGCCGATCACCTGCGCGCCCGCCTGGTCAATGACGCAGGCCGGCTCGTCGCCACGCCTTTCGAGGTCCAGGATTCATCCATGATCCGCGTCCTCGCCGAATCCGACGCGCTGATCCTGCGCGAACCCCACGCCCCTGCGGCGAAGGCGGGCAGCGCTTGCCGGATCCTGCGGCTCGACCGCTGATCGGCCCTTCACGAAATCTCAATGGTTGCGGAACACATAAAGAACAGATAGTGATTGTTCATGATCTGTTCGGCCGAGTCGGGCCGGTCGCAATCAAGGGCGGATACCGATGCTGACGCGCAAGCAACACGAACTCCTTCGCTTCATCCAGGAGCGCCTGCAGGAAAGTGGCGTGCCGCCGTCCTTTGACGAGATGAAGGAAGCGCTCGACCTGCGCTCCAAATCCGGCATCCACCGCCTGATCACGGCCCTTGAGGAACGCGGATTCATTCGCCGGCTACCGAACAGGGCCCGGGCCCTCGAGGTGATCCGGCAGCCAGAGCAGTCGGCGGGCCCCGCACGCGGCAAGTTCTCGCCGAGTGTCATCGAGGGCTCCCTGGGCCGGGCGCGCCCCTCATCCGCCGATGATGAGACCGTGATGCCGGTCTCCGTGCCGCTGATGGGCCGGATCGCGGCCGGCGTGCCCCGAGAAGCCATCGAGTCGCGCATGTCCACCGTTTCGGTACCTCCCGAGATGCTCTCGCGCGGCGAGCACTATGCCCTTGAAGTCCGGGGCGATTCCATGATCGAGGCGGGAATTCTCGAGGGCGATCTGGCGCTGATCCGCAAGGGTGATAGCGCCGAGACCGGCGACATCGTCGTGGCGCTCATCGACGATGAGGAAGCGACACTGAAACGCCTGCGCCGGCGCGGCACCTCCATTGCCCTGGAAGCCGCCAACCCGGCCTACGAGACCCGCGTCCTCGGGCCCGATCGGGTGCGCATTCAGGGCAAGCTGATAGGATTGATCCGGCGCTACTGAGCCGGCTCGATAAACGGCTCGGGTGACGTTGTGGCTTCAGCCTCACCGTCCTGTGCCGATGGTGCGGACGCCGGCTGTGCCGTGTACGGCATCCGGACGAGAGGAGGCCTGGGTCCGGCGGGCCTGGACCTGAACCAGGGCCGCGTGGCGCCTTCCGGCCGCGCCGCCTCGACCCGCCAGTGCTCGCTGTCGCGATGGAGCCTCACGGCGCCGGTCCAGGCCAGGGCATTGAGGTCCACGACCATGGCGGCGCATGTCGGCGGCAACGGATATCGCGTGACGACAATACGGGCCTCTCGGCAATCGTCGCCGACCGCGTCGGAGTGGCGCGGAACGGCGATCCGGCCACCGCCCGGCAGGACCATGGTGCAGCCCAGCGCGTCACAGCGGACGCCTGCGGTGAGCGACTCGTCGGCGGCATTGCGTCCGTCACCTTCCGCATGCAGCCAGCGCTGGACCGCAAATCGGTTGCCCCGCGGCGAGACGACGCGCAGCGTCCCGTCCTCGGCACGCGCCGCGACTGTCGTTCCCTCTCCATCGATGATGATCGCGGCAGGGGTGCCCCCGGGCGCCATGGCCAGTCCAAGGAGCATGACCGGCACTCCCGCCCACCGGAGCGGGGTGGACAGCACCGCGACGAGGATCATCCCGGCAGACAGGACGAGCAGGCCCGCAGGCCGCGCCGACGGAACGATGATGCGTCCTCCGGGCCAGGACGCCACCCATTCGGCGACGCGCACGAAGAGATCGATGCCGAGGCCGGCCAACGCCCAGACGGGCTTGTCCCAGCCGAATGGCCAAAGGAGCAATGCCAGTATCTGAAGCGGCATGACGATGAATTCGACGATCGGCGCGCCGAGGAGGTTGCCCGCGACACCGTAGAGATGGACGGTGTTGAAGTGGAAGGCTGCATAGGGCGTGGTTGCCAGCGAAGCGACGAAGGAACTCGCAGCGAGCCCGATCACACCGTTCGTCACCAGCAGCAGGGTGCGGCCGAGGCCGGCCGGATCCGAGGCCTGCATTTCTGCCCATGGGCGCAGGGTCACGTATCCGGAGACGAGCGCGAGCGTTGCCGCAAAGGACATCTGGAAGCTCGGCCCCAGAAGACTTTCCGGCGCGATGGCCAGCACGACCAGCGCGGCGATGGCAAGGCTGCGCAGCGTGAGCGCACCCCGGTCCAGCGCCACGCCGATGAGGACGACGGCGATCATGATCCACGACCGCTGCGTCGCGACCTCGGCGCCGGAGATCACAAGATAGCCGGTGGATACCGCCAGCGCCGCCAGGGCGGCCCAGGCCTTCACATGGCGCTTCAATGCGAGGGAGGGCACGAGCGCCAGGCCACCACGGACGAGCGCGAATACCAGCGCGGCCACCAGCGCCATGTGGAAGCCGGAGATCGACAGGATATGGTAGAGGCCCGCGGCGCGCATGGCCTCGTTCAGGCCCTCCGGGATGCCGTCGCGCTTGCCTGTGACCAGCGCGTCGGCGATCGCCCCGGACGGCCCCGGGATGGCGGCGCGGATGCGCTCGCTGATCATGGAGCGCACGCGGTCGAGGCCCGCGCGCAGGCGGACACCGAGCGGGGCTTCTCCGGCCTGCCCCTCCCCCACCTTGCCGATCACGAAGCCGCTGGCGCCGACACCGGCGAAGAAGGCGTCGCGACCGAAGTCATAGAGGCCGGGCGCGACGGGATCGGCCGGTGGCCTCAGGCGCGCAGAAAGACTCACCGGACGCCCGACGACGGCGCCTGTCGCGGCGCGGCTGGTGACGCGGATGCGGTACGGCGCATCCCCCGCGAAAGGCGAGATCGAGCGGACGCGCAGGGTCAGCCGCTCGCCGCTCTCGCGCCGCTCCACTGCCTCCACCCAGGCCTGCACCTGCACGATGCTGCTGTCCGCGCCGAGAACAGGCTGGGTCATCATCCAGGTCTTCAGCGATCCCGCGGCAAATCCGGCCACCAGCGCCACACACCCTGTGGTGACAAGTCGGGCCACCGGCCGCTGCCGGGCCCGCCAGGCGATCACCGTCAGCGCTGCCAGGAGGCAAGGCGCAGCCCAGGGAGACGGCTCGTCCGGAGCGGCGAAGTAGATGAGCACACCCGCGCCGAAGGCGACCGGCAGGAACAGGAAGGCCCGCCCGCGATCCAGTTCCAGCGTGAACCAGGCAACGAGCCGCTCGCGCCAGAATTCGGCGGCATGCCAGAGGGATCCGGTCGCGACCGGCCGCGCCCGCGCGGCCGTGGCCACCGCAATGGCCTTGACCCGCGCCCTCATCCCCCTGCCCTCACGGGGCCGCTCCCCAAGCCGCGCGCAACATGCTACAGCCACGCGCTTTCCGGGGCCGAGACTATCGCGGCCCGGCTTCCCCTGTCGTCTTCGGAAGAATCATGACCGTCGTCACCCGCTTCGCGCCCTCCCCGACGGGGTTCCTGCATATCGGCGGCGCCCGCACCGCGCTCTTCAACTGGCTCTATGCCCGCAAGACCGGCGGCAAGATGCTGCTGCGCATCGAGGACACCGACCGCCAGCGCTCCACCACCGAGGCGATCGACGCCATTCTCGACGGCCTCTCGTGGCTCGGCCTCGGTTGGGACGACCAGACGATCTATCAGTTCGCCCGCGCCGACCGGCACGCCGATCTACGCCACCGCCGACGGTGTGATCAGCCACGCCGGTCGCCACGCCGAGGTTGCGCGCGGGCTTCTGGCGCAGGGCAAGGCCTATCATTGCTACGCGACGCCCGAGGAACTGGACGAGATGCGGGCTCTGGCGATGAAGGAGGGCCGCCCGCCGCGCTACGACGGCCGCTGGCGGGACCGCGATCCGTCCGAGGCGCCTGCCGGGATCAAGCCGGTGATCCGCCTCAAGGCCCAGCAGGATGGCGAGACGGTGGTGGACGACCTCGTCCAGGGCCGCGTCGTCATCCCTAACAAGGACCTCGACGATCTGGTGCTCCTGCGCTCGGATGGCACGCCCACCTACATGCACGCGGTCGTTGTCGACGACCACGACATGGGGGTGACCCACATCATCCGCGGCGTCGATCATCTCACCAATGCGGCGCGCCAGACGCAGATCTACCAGGCGCTCGGCTGGCCCGTGCCGGCCATGGCCCATATCCCGCTGATTCACGGCCCTGACGGCGCCAAGCTCTCCAAGCGACACGGCGCTCTCGGCGTCGAGCAGTACCGCGCCCTCGGCTATCTGCCGGAGGCCCTGCGGAACTACCTCGTGCGTCTCGGCTGGAGCCAGGGCGACAGGGAGCTCTTCTCCACGGAGGAGATGGTCGAGGCCTTCGATCTCTCCAATGTCGGACGCTCTCCGGCCCGCTTCGACTTCGCCAAGCTCGAGGCGGTCAATGGCCACTACATCCGCCACGCGGATGATACCCGGCTCCTCAAGGCCATCGACGACGTGCTGCCCCACATCGACAATGGTACCGCCATCGCCGACGCCCTCACCCCGCAGGTGAGGGCCCAGGTGCTGAAGGCCATGCCCGGCATCAAGGAGCGCGCCAAGACGGTGCTGGAGATCATCGACGGCGCCGGCTTCATCCTGGCGAAGCGTCCTCTGCGGCCGGACGACAAGGCCGCTGCGCTCCTCACCGGCGAGGCCCGTGAACATCTGTCGTCCCTGCACGCGCGGCTGTCGGCTCTCCCCGAATGGTCGGCGGCGGGTGCCGAGGCGGCCGTACGTGCCGAAGCCGAGGCAAGGGCGGTGAAGCTCGGCGCCATCGCCCAGCCGCTGCGGGCCGCCCTGACCGGCCGAACCACCTCGCCCGGCATATTCGACGTGCTGGAAGTGCTCGGACGGGACGAGAGCCTCGCCCGGATCGCGGATCAGGCCCACGCTTGACGGACTGCTCCGGCAGGTCGTTTCGTCTCATACGAACGCCGCAGAAGGCGGACCTGCCGCCTGCTTCGGCTTGCCGCGTTGCGAAAAAGCGTCTATCCGAAACTTGGGGCGCGACGGGTGAATGCCACCTGCAGCGGGCACGAATAATCGATCTGGAATTTCAAGGGGTTGCCGATGTCTGCAAGTGCAAAGACCGCGACATTGACCTATGGCGACAAGACGGTCCAGTTGCCGGTGTCGGATGGAACCGTGGGCCCGTCGACCGTCGACATCGCCAAGCTCTACGCCCAGACCGGCATGTTCACCTACGATCCCGGTTTCACCTCCACCGCGAGCTGCGAGAGCCAGATCACCTACATCGACGGTGACGAGGGCATCCTGCTCTACCGTGGTTTCCCGATCGAGCAGCTCGCCGAACACGGCGACTTCCTTGAGACCTGCTACCTGCTGCTCTACGGCGAGTTGCCGACCGCCGCCCAGAAGGCCGATTTCGATTACCGCGTCACGCGCCACACCATGGTCCATGACCAGATGTCGCGCTTCTTCCAGGGTTTCCGCCGCGACGCGCATCCCATGGCGGTGATGGTCGCCGCCGTCGGCGCCCTGTCAGCCTTCTACCATGACTCCATCGACATCGCCGACCCGCACCAGCGCATGGTCTCGTCGATCCGGCTGATCGCCAAGGTGCCGACCCTGTCGGCGATGGCCTACAAGTATTCCATCGGCCAGCCCTTCGTGTACCCGCAGAACGACCTCGACTACTCGTCGAATTTCCTGCGCATGTGCTTTGCGGTGCCGGCCGAGGACTACAAGCCCAATCCGGTCCTCGCCCGCGCCATGGACCGCATCTTCATCCTCCACGCCGACCACGAGCAGAACGCCTCGACCTCCACCGTTCGTCTCGCCGGCTCGTCGGGCGCGAACCCCTTTGCCTGCATCGCGGCCGGCATTGCCTGTCTCTGGGGCCCGGCCCATGGCGGCGCCAACGAAGCAGCGCTGAAGATGCTCGGCGAGATCGGGCATGTGGAGAACATTCCGAAGTTCATCGCCAAGGCGAAGGACAAGAACGATCCGTTCCGTCTCATGGGCTTCGGCCACCGGGTCTACAAGAACTACGATCCGCGCGCCAAGATCATGCAGAAGACCTGCCACGAGGTGCTCGGCGAGCTCGGAATCAAGGACGATCCGCTGCTCGACGTCGCGGTCGAACTGGAGCGCATCGCGCTCTCCGACGACTATTTCGTCGAGAAGAAGCTCTACCCGAACATCGATTTCTATTCGGGTATCACGCTGAAGGCGATGGGCTTCCCGACCGACATGTTCACCGTTCTCTTCGCCCTGGCGCGCACGGTCGGCTGGATCGCGCAGTGGAAGGAGATGATCGAGGACCCGCATCAGAAGATCGGCCGCCCGCGTCAGCTCTACACCGGCGAGACGCGCCGCGACTACACGCCGATCTCGCGTCGCAAGTGACGCCGACCCCCTCGACCGGAATCATGCGGGGCGCTTCGGCGCCCCGTTCGCATTCTGGCGGCCAGCGCCGCGTCAGCCGGTGTGCGCCGGACCTGCGGCGTGCTCCAGAACGATGCGCGCCGCCTTGTCGCTGGGGCTTTCGCCGGCAAAATCCATGATGGCGTCGAGACGGGAAAACGCCTCCAGCTGCCGCATGCGTTGAGGCCCTTCGACGATGACCGAGGCGAGCGCGGCGGTCACCGCATCGACCGTGGCGTATTCCTGCAGGAACTCCGGCACCACCGTCTCGCCGATCACCAGATTGGCGAGAACCGCAGTCTCGGCCTTGATGAGCCGGCGCGCGATCTGCGCTTCCAGCCACCCTGTCCTGTAGGCCACCACCTGCGGAACGCCGGCGACTGCCAGTTCCAGGGTCACCGTCCCTGAACAGGCGAGCGCCGCGCGGGCGGAGCGGAAGGCGGCGAACTTCGCGTCCTCGCCATCGACGATCCGCGGACGGACGGGCCAGCCGGCGATCGTCTCCGCGATGAGATCGCGATACTGCGGCACTGCCGGTAGGACCCAGTCGATGGGGCCCGTCTGCAACGCGACACGATGAATCACCTCGGCGAAGACCGGCGAGAGCCTCAGGATTTCGTGCCGCCTGCTCCCGGGAAGGACCAGGATGAGGGGCGGCGCCTCGTCGCGCCGGCGCTTCTCCTCGCCGTTCGGGCGCAGGTCGGCGAGGCGTTCGGAAATGGGGTGGCCGACAAAGGTGCAGGGCGGCCCGCCGAGCCGCCGGTGCACCGCGGGCTCGAAGGGCAGCAGCGCGAGGAGATGATCGACATAGGGGCGCATCTTCGCCGCCCGGCCAGAGCGCCAGGCCCATACGGTGGGCGAGACATAGAAGACGATCGGAATGTCCGGCCGCAGCCTGCGCACCTGCTGCGCCACTCGCCGGTTGAAACCCTGGCTGTCGATCAGCACCAGCACGCCGGGCGGGTCGGCGACGATGGCCTGAACCGTCTCGCGCATCCGGCGCCGGACGTTTGGAATATGGAGGATGATCGAGGTGATGCCGATGAGCGAGATCTCGGTCATCGGGAAGCGGGAAACGAGGTTACGCGCCTCCATCCGGGGACCGCCGACCCCGCGGAAGCGGACCTCGCCGGGGTACATGCGGACCAGGGCATCCATGAGGTGCGCGCCGAGCTGATCACCCGAGTTCTCCCCCGCGATCAGGAAGACATCGAGGGCCGGTGCGGTCATGCCGCCTGCCCTTCGACGCCGACCACGAAGAGCCCGAGGCGATCGGCGGTGCGGATGACCTCCTGCATGTCGACGACCAGCGTCGATCCCGCCACCACCGCGATGCCCCGCAGGCCGGCCGCGGCAGCCTTCTCCACCGTCGCGGGTCCGATGGCCGGCAGGTCGACGCGCCGGTCCTGCCCGGGTTTCGGCGCCTTGACCAAAATGCCGTTGCCGCGGGGCCACCGCAGGCGCCCGCCCTCGAGCATGGCGGCACAACGCTCCAGCATGCCGTCGGTACCCTCGGCCCCCTCCACGGCGACGATCCGCCGCTGGCCGATCACCATGCCCTGTCCGACGTCATAGGGGCCAAGCGCCGCGATCGCGCGACAGGCCATCGCGATGTCGGCCCAGTCGTCGTCGCCCGGGACCCGGCCGCCGAGCGCCCCTGACGGCATCAGCAGCTCCGGCGCGACGTCCTGGGCCGCCAGCAGCCGAAACCCCTGCCGTTCGAAGATCGCGGCGATCCCGCGCAACAGGTGATCATCACCGCCCCGGTAGAGCCGGACCAGTTCGGGAAGGGCCTTGAGTGCGCCGAGATCGGGGATGGTGGTCCACAGATAGGGCCTCACCAGCGATCCGATCAGCACGAGATCGCGGCACCCGGCCTTGCGCGCATGGCTGACCATGGCGCCGAAGCGACCGATCCCCACCCAGGCATGGGGGTAGGCCTCGAGTTCGCGGCCGGCGATGCCCTTGAGCAGCAAACCGAAAACGGGCCGGCCCTGGGCGGTCGCGGCCCGCGCGAGCGCCAGCGGAAAACTCCCCGCCCCCGCGATGATCCCGAGCGGGCCGCTCTCAGTCATCGGA
>CAZPMD010000105.1:0-15673 GCA_964587395.1 uncultured Hyphomicrobiales bacterium | reverse complement strand
GGTCGACGTGACCGATCGTCCCGATGTTGCAGTGCGGCTTGTTCCGCTCAAACTTTGCCTTCGACATAGTCTTAGTCCTTATTCAGCTTTGGTGTTGATCAGCCCGCGAGCTTGGCGACGACTTCGTCGGCCACCGCCTGCGGCACGGCTGCGTAATGATCGAACGTCATCGAGTAGGCTGCGCGTCCCTGGGTCATCGACCGGAGGGTGTTCACGTAGCCGAACATGTTGGCCAGCGGGACCATCGCGTCGATGACCTGCGCGTTACCCCGGGCGTTCATACCCTGGATCTGACCACGGCGGCTGTTCAGGTCGCCGATGCAGTCGCCCATGTAGTCGTCCGGCGTCACCACCTCGACCTTCATGATCGGCTCCAGCAGCTTGCACTGGGCCTTGGCGAGGCCTTCCTTGAACGCCGCGCGCGCGGCGATTTCGAAGGCCAGCACGCTCGAGTCGACGTCATGGTAGTTGCCGTCGGTCAGCGTGACCTTGAAGTCGATCACCGGGAAGCCGGCGAGCACGCCGGTCTCGCGGGAGGCCTCGAGGCCCTTCTCGACACCCGGGATGAATTCCTTGGGGATCGAACCGCCGACGATCTTGTTCTCGAACGAGTAGCCCGACCCGGGCTCGCCCGGCTCGAATGTCAGCTTGACGCGGGCGAACTGGCCCGAGCCGCCGGACTGCTTCTTGTGGGTGTAGTCGATCTCGGCCTTGCGACCCAGCGTCTCGCGATAGGCGACCTGCGGGGCGCCGACATTGGCCTCGACCTTGTAGGTGCGGCGCAGGATGTCGACCTTGATCTCGAGATGGAGCTCGCCCATGCCCTTGATGACGGTCTGGCCGGTCTCGGCGTCGGTCGAGACGCGGAACGTCGGGTCCTCCTGGACCAGACGACCCAGCGCCTGGCCGAGCTTCTCCTGGTCGGCCTTGGACTTCGGCTCGATCGCGAGCTCGATGACGGGCTCCGGGAAGTCCATGCGCTCGAGGATCACGGGATGCTCCGGCGAGCACAGCGTGTCGCCGGTCGTGACGCTCTTGAGGCCGGCCAGGGCGATGATGTCGCCGGCGCGGGCTTCCTTCACGTCTTCGCGGTTGTTGGCATGCATGAGCAGCATGCGGCCGATTCGCTCCTTGCGGTCCTTCGTGCTGTTCAACACGCCGGTGGCCGACTCGAGCACGCCCGAGTAGACGCGGGCAAAGGTGAGCGACCCGACGAACGGATCGGTCATGATCTTGAACGCCAGCGCCGACAGCGGCGCGTCATCGCTCGACGGCAGCGTGATCGGCTCGTCGGTACCCATCTTCACGCCCTTGACGTCCTCGACGTCGTTCGGCGCAGGCAGGTAGTTCACGACGGCGTCGAGCATGGGCTGCACGCCCTTGTTCTTGAACGCCGAGCCGCACAGGATCGGCACGAACGAGTAGTTGATCGTGCCCTTGCGAATGCACTTGATCAGCGTTTCGTAGTCCGGCTCCTCGCCATCGAGGAACTTCTCCATGGCGGAGTCGTCCTGCTCGACGGCCATGTCGAGCAGCTTGGCGCGGTATTCCGCAGCCTTCTCCTTCATGTCGGCCGGAATCTCGACCACTTCGAACTTGGCGCCCAGCGTCTCTTCCAGCCAGATGATGGCCTTGTTGGAAACCAGATCGACCAGGCCCCTGTAGTCGCCCTCGGAGCCGATCGGGAGTTGCGTCACCAGCGGCTTGGCGCCGAGACGGTCCACGATCATGTCGACGGTGCGATAGAAGTTCGCGCCGGTGCGGTCCATCTTGTTGACGAAGCAGATGCGCGGCACGCCGTACTTGTCGGCCTGGCGCCACACCGTCTCGGACTGCGGCTCCACGCCGGCCACCGAGTCGAACACGCAGACCGCGCCGTCGAGCACGCGCAGCGAACGCTCGACCTCGATCGTGAAGTCGACGTGGCCGGGCGTGTCGATGATGTTCACGCGATAGCTGACGTCCTTGTAGGGACCCGACTCGACACGCCAGAAGCACGTCGTGGCCGCCGACGTGATCGTGATGCCGCGCTCCTGCTCCTGCTCCATCCAGTCCATCGTCGCGGCGCCGTCGTGGACTTCGCCGATCTTATGCGACTTGCCGGTGTAGTAGAGGATGCGCTCGGTCGTCGTCGTCTTGCCGGCATCGATGTGCGCCATGATGCCGATGTTGCGATAGTGCGCGATGGGGGTAGTGCGAGCCATGGAACTGGGCTTTCTGGGAGGGGGCCTGGAGGTCGCTTACCAGCGGTAGTGAGCGAACGCCTTGTTAGCGTCGGCCATCTTGTGGGTGTCCTCGCGCTTCTTCACCGCGTTGCCGCGGCGATTGAAGGCGTCGAGCAGCTCGGCGGAGAGCTTCTCGGTCATGCTGTGGCCCGACCGGTCACGGGCGGCCTGAATGATCCAGCGAATCGCCAGCGCCTGGCGGCGCTCCGGGCGAACCTCGACGGGGACCTGGTAGGTGGCGCCACCGACGCGGCGCGAGCGGACTTCGACAGCCGGCTTCACGTTCTCCAGCGCCTCATGGAAGGCCGGGACCGGATCCTGCTTGAGCTTGGCCTCGACCTCGTCCAGCGCACCATAGACGATGTGCTCGGCGACCGACTTCTTGCCACGCTCCATCAGCGTGTTCATGAACTTGCTGAGAACGACATCACCGAACTTGGCGTCCGGCAGAACTTCACGCTTTTCAGCTGCGCGACGACGGGACATGTTTTCCTCCCTCGCCCTACTTCGGACGCTTCGCGCCGTACTTCGAACGGCGCTGCTTGCGGTCCTTGACACCCTGCGTATCGAGGGTGCCGCGAATGATGTGATAGCGAACGCCCGGCAAGTCCTTGACGCGACCGCCACGGATCATGACCACCGAGTGCTCCTGCAGATTGTGACCCTCGCCCGGGATGTAGCTCACCACCTCGTAGGCGTTGGTGAGGCGCACCTTGGCGACCTTGCGCAGCGCCGAGTTCGGCTTCTTCGGCGTCGTCGTGTAGACGCGGGTGCAAACGCCCCGCTTCTGCGGGCAAGCATCGAGCGCCGGCACCTTGTTGTGGGCCTTCAGGCCTTGGCGCTGCTTGCGGATCAACTGGTTAATAGTCGGCATTGATTTCCGGTTTCCTTAACGCCGTCTCGGGTCCGCCCAACATCGACGCATAGACACAAAGCACATGCGCGGGCATAGCGGCTAACGCACTGCCCCGCGCGAAATGAAAACTTTGTGGCCTGGTGGCCTGACTTGTAGCGGTCCTCGGCGTCAGGCTGCGTCTTGGCTTCCGCCAACCACCAGCCCCTCCGACGAGGTGGCGCGCTTATATGGCCGCTGTTCCTAGGCGTCAAGCGCGCTGCGATGCTTTTCGCATTGATATCGTTGGTTATTTCCGACTCGCCGGAATCCGACTCGTTCCTGACTCGCATTCGGCGTAGAGCGCAAGAATCTAACAACCATATCTGGTGGCACCGACGCACTTCCGGCACAATTGAAGAAGGCCGCCCCCTTTCGGGGACGGCCTTTTCGTTTTGGTCGCTCGGCGGCCGGATCAGTCGGCCGCGTGCTCCTCTTCCAGCGTCGGGACCGGCTGGTCCTCGCCGTCGATGCCGGCAGCCAGGATCGCCCGATCGCGCTGCGCCGCGATGGCCTTCAGGCGGTTCACGACCCCGCCCGTACCGGCCGGGATCAGGCGGCCGACGATGACGTTCTCCTTCAGCCCCTGCAGGCTGTCGACGCGGCCGCTGACGGCCGCCTCGGTGAGCACGCGGGTGGTCTCCTGGAAGGAGGCCGCCGAGATGAACGACTTGGTCTGCAACGACGCCTTGGTGATGCCCAGCAGAACCGGGTCGGCCTTGGCCGGCCTCAGCTTCTCCGAGAGGATCTTGGCGTTCTCCACCTCGAACTCCGCCTTGTCGACCTGTTCGCCGATCAGGAAGGTCGTGTCGCCGGCGTCGGTGATCTCGACCTTCTGCAGCATCTGACGCGCGATCGTCTCGATGTGCTTGTCGTTGATCTTCACGCCCTGCAGCCGATAGACCTCCTGAATCTCGTTCACGAGGTACTCGGCCAGCTTCTCGATACCCAGCACCCGCAGGATGTCGTGCGGCACCGGGTTGCCGTCGATCAGCAGGTCGCCGCGCTCCACGAAGTCGCCCTCCTGGACGGCGATGCGCTTGCCCTTCGGGATCAGGTACTCGACCGGCTCCGCCCCCTCGCCTTCCGGCACGATGAGGACGCGGCGCTTGCTCTTGTAGTCCTTGCCGAACTCGATGCGGCCCGAGATGTCGCAGATGATCGCGAAATCCTTGGGCTTGCGCGCCTCGAACAGCTCCGCCACGCGCGGCAGACCGCCGGTGATGTCGCGGTTCTTCCCGCCCTCGCGCGGGATACGCGCGAGGATGTCGCCGGCATTGACGTCCTGGCCGTTCTCGACCGAGAGAACCGAGTCGAGCGACAGCAGGTACCGGGCCTCCTGGCCGTTGGCCAGCATGATCGGGTTGCCGGCGGCATCGTGGATGGCAATGCGCGGACGCAGGTCACCGCCGCGCGGCTGGCCCTTCCAGTCGACCACCACCCTGTTGGAGATGCCCGTCGAGTCGTCGATCACCTCGCGCATCGAGACACCTTCGACGAGATCGACATAGACCGCCTTGCCCGCCTTTTCGGTGATGATCGGCAGGGTGTACGGATCCCACTCGGCGAGCTTCTGGCCCTTCGAGACGGTCGTGTCGCTGTCGACGAGCAGGCGCGCGCCGTACGGCACGCGATGCTTGGCACGCTCGCGCTGGGCGCCGTCGATCAGCACGATCTCGGTGTTGCGGCCCATCACGACCGGCACGCCCGAGCTGTTGATGACGACGTTGCGGTTGCGCACCTGGACGGTGCCGTCGTGGCTCGCCTCGATGTTCGACTGCTCGGCGCCGCGCTGCGCGGCGCCACCGATGTGGAAGGTACGCATCGTGAGCTGCGTGCCCGGCTCGCCGATCGACTGGGCGGCTATGACGCCCACCGCCTCGCCGATGTTCACCGGCGTACCGCGCGCAAGGTCACGGCCGTAGCACTTGCCACAGACGCCGATCTTGGTGTCGCAGGTCAGCACCGAACGGATGCGGAGTTCCTCGATGCCGGCCTTGTCGATCAGTTCGACCTTGACCTCGTCGATGAGATCGCCGGCCTTGCTGATCACCTCGCCGGTCAGCGGATCGACGATATCGTCCAGCGCCGTGCGACCGAGGACCCGCTCGGACAGCGGCTCGATCACGTCGCCGCCGTCGACGACCGCCCGCATCGTGAGGCCGCGTTCCGTGCCGCAATCCTCCTCGATGATGATGCAGTCCTGCGCCACGTCGACCAGACGGCGGGTCAGGTAGCCCGAATTCGCCGTCTTGAGCGCCGTGTCGGCCAGTCCCTTGCGGGCGCCGTGGGTGGAGTTGAAGTACTCCAGCACCGAGAGGCCTTCCTTGAAGTTCGACAGGATCGGCGTCTCGATGATCTCGCCGGAAGGCTTGGTCATGAGGCCGCGCATGCCGGCGAGCTGCTTCATCTGCGTGGCAGAGCCGCGCGCGCCGGAATGGGCCATCATCCACACCGCGTTCACCGGCTTGCCGGGCTGCGGCGTCGAGATGCCCTTCATCATTTCCTCGGCCACGCGATCCGAGCAGCGCGACCAGGCGTCGACGACCTTGTTGTACTTTTCGCCCGAGGTGATCAGGCCGTCCTGGTACTGCTGCTCGTACTCCTTCACTTCCTTGTTGGTCTGCGCGACCAGCTTGACCTTGGCCGACGGGATGACGAGGTCGTCCTTGCCGAACGAGATGCCGGCGCGGCAGGCGTGATAGAAGCCGAGACCCATCAGACGGTCGGCGAAGATCACGGTCTCCTTCTGGCCGCAGTGGCGGTAGACGGAGTCGATGACGTTCTGCAGGTCCTTCTTGGTCAGCAGGCGGTTGATCAGCGAGAACGGCAGGTTCTCGTGCTTGGGCAGGATCTGCGCCAGCAGGACGCGGCCCGGCGTGGTCTCGACGACGCGGTTGGCGAACACGCCCTTGTCGTCGTAGGCCTCCAGACGCATCTTGATGCGGGCATGCATGGAGAGCGTGCGGCTGTGCAGGGCGTGCTCCAGCTCGCCGATCTCGGAGAACAGCGAGCCTTCGCCCGGCTCGCCCTCGCGCTCCAGGGTGATGTAGTAGATGCCGAGCACGATGTCCTGCGACGGCACGATGATCGGCTTGCCCGACGCCGGCGACAGGATGTTGTTGGTCGACATCATCAGCACGCGTGCCTCGAGCTGGGCTTCCAGCGACAGCGGCACGTGAACCGCCATCTGGTCACCGTCGAAGTCGGCGTTGAAGGCGGTGCAGACCAGCGGGTGGAGCTGGATCGCCTTGCCCTCGATGAGCACCGGCTCGAACGCCTGGATGCCCAGGCGGTGCAGCGTCGGCGCGCGGTTCAGCAGCACCGGATGCTCGCGGATCACCTCCTCGAGGATGTCCCAGACTTCCGGCCGTTCCTTCTCGACCATCCGCTTGGCGGCCTTGATCGTGTTGGCCATGCCATAGTTCTGCAGGCGCGAGTAGATGAACGGCTTGAACAGCTCGAGCGCCATCTTCTTCGGCAGGCCGCACTGGTGCAGCTTGAGCTCCGGACCGACCACGATGACCGAACGGCCCGAGTAGTCGACGCGCTTGCCGAGCAGGTTCTGGCGGAAGCGCCCTTGCTTGCCCTTCAGCATGTCGCTCAGCGACTTCAGCGGACGCTTGTTGGCACCGGTGATGACGCGGCCGCGACGGCCGTTGTCGAACAGAGCGTCGACCGACTCCTGCAGCATGCGCTTCTCGTTGCGCACGATGATGTCGGGTGCACGCAGTTCCATCAGCCGCTTGAGGCGGTTGTTGCGGTTGATGACGCGGCGGTAGAGGTCGTTTAGGTCCGACGTCGCGAAGCGGCCGCCGTCGAGCGGTACCAGGGGACGCAGTTCGGGCGGAATCACCGGCACCAGCTCGAGGATCATCCATTCCGGGCGGGCGCCCGACTCGATGAAGTTCTCGCAGAGCTTGAGCCGCTTCACCAGCTTCTTGCGCTTGGCCTCGGACGTCGTCTCGCGCAGCTCCTCGCGCAGGCGCGGGCGCTCCTCGTTGAGGTCGATCGCCTGCAGCATGCCGCGGATCGCCTCGGCGCCGATCTCGGCCTCGAAGGACCCCTCGCCGTACTCGTCGAGCGCGTTGAGGTACTGCTCCTCGTTCAGCAGCTCACGATACTTGAGCGGCGTCAGGCCGGGATTGCTGACGACGTAGTTCTCGAAATAGAGGATGCGCTCGAGATCGCGCAGCGTCATGTCGAGCAGCAGCCCGATACGGCTCGGCAGCGACTTCAGGAACCAGATGTGCGCCACCGGCGAGGCCAGCTCGATGTGGCCCATGCGCTCGCGCCGCACCTTGGTGAGGGTCACCTCGACGCCGCACTTCTCGCAGGTGATGCCGCGGAACTTCATGCGCTTGTACTTGCCGCACAGGCACTCGTAGTCCTTGATCGGCCCGAAGATGCGGGCGCAGAACAGGCCGTCACGCTCCGGCTTGAACGTGCGGTAGTTGATGGTTTCCGGCTTCTTGATCTCGCCGTGGCTCCAGGTGCGGATGCGCTCGGGGCTGGCGATCGAGATGCGGATCTCGTCGAAGGTCGGGGTGCCCTGCGGCTGGCCCAGTACGTTGATAAGGTCGGTCATTGTTGTCCTACTGTTCTGTGGACGTAATTCGCGAAGTCGGGAGGCCGATCACCCTCAGGTGATCGACTGGTTGAGTTCGACGTTGAGGCCGAGGGAGCGAAGCTCCTTGACCAGCACGTTGAAGGATTCGGGAATACCCGCCTCGAACGTGTCGTCGCCGCGCACGATGGCCTCGTAGACCTTGGTGCGGCCGGCCACGTCGTCCGACTTGACGGTGAGGATTTCCTGCAGCGTGTAAGCGGCGCCATAGGCTTCCAGCGCCCACACCTCCATCTCGCCGAAGCGCTGTCCGCCGAACTGCGCCTTGCCACCCAGCGGCTGCTGGGTGACCAGGCTGTACGGCCCGATCGACCGCGCGTGGATCTTGTCGTCCACGAGATGGTGCAGCTTCAGCATGTAGATGTAGCCGACCGTCACCTTGCGGTCGAACGGCTCGCCGGTGCGGCCGTCGATCAGGGTGACCTGGCCCGACTTGTCGAGACCGGCCATCTCCAGCATCTCGACGATGTCGGGCTCGTGCGCGCCGTCGAACACCGGCGACGCGAAGGGCACGCCCTTGCTCAGGTTGCGGGCGAGTTCGATCGTCTGGTCGTCGCCGAGGTCGGCGATGTCGGCCTTGAAGGCCTTCTCGCCGTAGATCTCGCGCAGCTGCTTCTTGATCTGCGCCACCGAGACCTCGCGCGCGTCCTCGAGCATCTTGCCGATCTTCTTGCCGAGGCCCGACGCGGCCCAGCCGAGATGGGTCTCGAGGATCTGACCGACGTTCATGCGCGACGGCACGCCGAGCGGGTTCAGCACGATGTCGACCGGGCCGCCCTCCTCGAGGTACGGCATGTCCTCCAGCGGCATGATGCGCGAGATGACGCCCTTGTTGCCGTGACGGCCGGCCATCTTGTCGCCGGGCTGCAGCTTGCGCTTGGTCGCGACGAAGACCTTGACCATCTTCATCACGCCCGGCGGCAGTTCGTCGCCGCGCTGCAGCTTGTCGACCTTGCTGTCGAACCGGTCCTGCAGGCGCTTCATCGATTCGTCGAACTGCTTGTTCAGCGCCTCGATCTCGGCCTGCTTCTTGTCCGCCTTGACGGCGATCTGGCGCCACTGGCCGGGCGTGTACTCGCCCAGCACCGTGTCGATGATCTTCGTCCCCGGCTTCAGGCCCTTGAGCCCGCCGGCCACGACCTGGTTCAGCAGCATTTCCTGGAGCTGGCCATAGAAGCTGCGCTCGAGGATCGCCTTTTCGTCGTCGCGGTCCTTGGCGAGACGCTCGATCTCGTCGCGCTCGATCGCCAGTGCGCGCTCGTCCTTGTCGACGCCGCGGCGGTTGAACACGCGGACCTCGACGACCGTGCCCTCGACGCCCGGCGGCACCTTCAGCGAGGTGTCGCGCACGTCGGCCGCCTTCTCGCCGAAGATGGCGCGCAGCAGCTTCTCTTCCGGCGTCATCGGGCTCTCGCCCTTCGGCGTCACCTTGCCGACCAGGATGTCGCCCGCCTTCACCTCGGCGCCGATATAGACGATGCCGGCCTCGTCGAGGTTCTTGAGAGCTTCCTCGCCGACGTTGGGGATGTCGCGGCTGATCTCCTCCTGGCCGAGCTTGGTGTCGCGGGCCATGACCTCGAACTCCTCGATGTGGATCGAGGTGAAGACGTCATCGCGCACGATGCGCTCGGAGAGGAGGATCGAGTCCTCGAAGTTGTAGCCATTCCACGGCATGAACGCGACGAGCACGTTGCGGCCGAGCGCCAGCTCGCCGTTCTGCGTCGACGGCCCGTCGGCCACGATGTCACCCTTCTTCACCGTGTCGCCGACGCGGACGAGCGGCTTCTGGGTGATGCAGGTGCTCTGGTTGGAGCGCTGGAACTTCAGCAGATTGTAGATGTCGACCGCCGGACGGTTCGGGCCGACATCGTCGGTGGCACGCACGACGATGCGCATGGCGTCGACCTGGTCGACGATGCCGGTGCGGCGCGCCGAGATGGCGACGCCCGAGTCGCGGGCGACCACCTCTTCCATGCCGGTGCCGACCAGCGGCGATTCGGCCTGGATGAGCGGCACCGCCTGGCGCTGCATGTTCGAGCCCATCAGCGCGCGGTTGGCGTCGTCGTTCTCGAGGAACGGGATGAGCGCCGCAGCGACCGACACGATCTGCTTGGGCGAAACGTCGACGAAGTCGATCGTATCGGGCCGGCCGAGGATGTACTCACCACCCTTGCGGCACTGCACCAGTTCGGACACGAACTTGCCCTTGGCGTCGATCTCGGCGTTGGCCTGGGCGACCGTGTACCGGCCTTCCTCCATCGCCGAGAGATACACCACCTCGTCGGTCACGCGACCGGCCACGACCTTCCGGTACGGGCTTTCGATGAAGCCGTACTGGTTCACACGCGCATAGGTCGCCAGCGAGTTGATCAGGCCGATGTTCGGTCCTTCCGGCGTCTCGATCGGGCAGATGCGGCCGTAATGCGTCGGATGCACGTCGCGCACCTCGAAGCCGGCACGCTCGCGGGTCAGACCGCCCGGCCCGAGCGCCGAGAGACGACGCTTGTGGGTCACTTCCGACAGCGGGTTGGTCTGGTCCATGAACTGCGAGAGCTGCGAGGAGCCGAAGAACTCGCGCACTGCCGCCGCCGCCGGCTTGGCGTTGATCAGGTCGTGCGGCATCACGGTGTCGATGTCGATCGAGCTCATGCGCTCGCGGATCGCCCGCTCCATGCGCAGCAGGCCGACCCGGTACTGGTTCTCCATCAGCTCGCCCACCGAGCGGACGCGGCGGTTGCCGAGATGGTCGATGTCGTCGATCTCGCCGCGGCCGTCCTTGAGGCCGTGCAGGACGCGCACCACCGCCAGGATGTCCTCGCGGCGCAGCGTGCGCTGGGTGTCCGGCACCCCCTCGAAATCGAGGCGCATGTTCATCTTCACGCGGCCGACCGGCGACAGGTCGTAGCGGTCGATGTCGAACAGCAGGCCCTGGAACAGGCTCTCCGCCTGCTCGAGGGTCGGCGGCTCACCCGGGCGCATGACGCGGTAGACGTCGAGCAGCGCTTCTTCGCGGTTCGAGTTCTTGTCGGCGGCCAGGGTGTTGCGAATGTACGGGCCGACATTGACGTGGTCGATCGCGAGCGTCGGCAGCAGGTCGATGCCGTTCTCGTCGAACAGCTCGAGCACGGCCTCGGTGATCTCCTGGCCGGCCTCGACGTAGATCTCACCGGTCTTCTCGTTGATGACGTCGAGCGCGGCGTAGCGGCCGATCAGCTCTTCCGCCGAGACACGGATTTCCTTCAGGCCCGCTTCCTTGAGCTTGTTGAGCAGGCGCGGCGTCATCTTGGTGCCGGCATCGGCGACCGACTTGCCGGTCTTGCCGTTCACCAGATCGTGCGTCAGCTTCACGCCGCGCATCGAATCGGCCTCGAACGGCGTGTTCCAGCCGTCCTTCTCGCGCGTGTAGACGACCTGGCCGTAGAACGCCGCGAGGATTTCCTCCGGCGACATGCCCTGGGCCTCCGCCGGGTCGAGCGTCTGGCCCTTGGCAATGGCGGCCATGCGCTTCTTCCACGTGGCGTCGTTGTCGAGCGCCAGCAGCAGCGTCGTCACCGGGATCTTGCGGCGACGGTCGATGCGGACATGGATCAGGTCCTTGGCGTCGAACTCGAAATCGAGCCACGAGCCGCGGTACGGGATGATGCGGGCGGCGAACAGGTACTTGCCGGAGCTGTGGGTCTTGCCCTTGTCGTGGTCGAAGAAGACGCCCGGCGAACGGTGCATCTGCGAGACGATGACGCGCTCGGTGCCGTTCACGATGAAGGTGCCGTTGTCGGTCATGAGCGGCATGTCGCCCATGTAGACGTCCTGCTCCTTGATATCGCGGATCGAGCGCGAGCCGGCTTCCTCGTCGATGTCCCACACCACGAGCTGCAGCGTGACCTTCAGCGGGGCGGCGAAGGTGATGCCGCGCTGCTGGCATTCCTCGACATCGTACTTGGGCTCCTCGAACTCGTACTTCACGAACTCGAGGCTGGCGCGCTCGGCGAAGTCCTTGATCGGGAAGACTCCGCGGAAGACTTCCTGGAGCCCGGACTGGGTGCGCTTGGCCGCCGGCGTGACGCGCTGCAGGAAGTTCTCGTAGGAGCTCTTCTGGACCTCGATGAGGTTCGGCATCGGCGCCACCGATTCGATGTGGCCGAAGAAACGACGAATCCGTTTGCGCGTATTGAAGGCCGTGGCCATCCTGCGTCCTCGAAGGTTCAAGGGCGGTGATAAACACCCGCTGCTTTCTCGGAGCTCCCGGCCCGCCAGCCGTTCGCCCCATCCGTCGCAGTGGGCCACTTGTCGGAACGGACCCCGCAGGGAAGTCCGTTCGGAAAAGAGGCCCGAACGGGCCGACCTCCCGAAGGAAGCCGGCCCGGCCGGTAGACGTTCTACTTGAGCTCGACCTTGGCGCCTTCGGCCTCGAGCTTCGCCTTGAGCTTCTCGGCATCGGCCTTCGGCACGCCTTCCTTGATCGGCTTCGGCGCGGCTTCGACCAGGTCCTTGGCTTCCTTGAGGCCGAGGCCGGTGATCTCGCGGACCGCCTTGATGACGTTGATCTTCTTGTCGCCGGCGGCGGTGAGAATGACGTTGAACTCGTCCTTCACTTCGACCGGGGCGGCGGCAGCGCCACCGCCGGCGGCGGCAACGGCGACCGGAGCAGCGGCGCTGACGCCCCACTTCTCTTCCAGCAGCTTGCTGAGCTGAGCGGCCTCGAGGACCGTCAGGGCCGACAGTTCTTCGACCAGCTTCTCGAGATTAGCCATTTTAGTCTCCTATAACCCGAACTTCGATTTCGTGATGTCGATGATGATGACTTACGCCGCCTTCGCGCCGTCTTCCGTGGCTCCATACGCGCCGAACACACGAGCGAGCTGACCGGCGGGCGCCACCAGAACGCCAGCGACCTTGGTCGCCGGAGCCTGCAGGAGGCCGATGATCTTGCCGCGCAGAGCATCGAGGGACGGCAGGGTGGCGAGAGCCTGGACGCCAGCGACGTCCAGAGTTTCTCCACCCAAAGAACCGCCGACGATGGTCAGCTTTTCGTTGCCCTTGGCATAGGCCGCGACGACTTTCGCCGCTGCGACCGGATCCTTGGAATAGGCGATGGCAGTCGGTCCCGTGAACATGGGGCCGAGCGCCGTGAAGGACGTGCCCTCGAGGGCACGCAGCGTGAGCCGATTCTTCGTGACCTTGTAGCTCGCGCCGGCTGCCCTGATCTTGCGACGCAGGTCCGTCACTTCCTGGACCGTCAGACCCGACTGGCGAGTGATCACCATCAGGTTGGCGTCCTTGAAGATCTGGTTCAGCTCGACGATCGCTTCGGCCTTTTCCGAACGATTCACGGCTTTCTCCAACAAAGGTCCGCTCCGGAGGATCCGGATCGGACCGGCTGCGTTACAGACTGCGCAGCCTCCGTTAGCGGGTTAGCGCGAACGGAGACCTTGCGGTCCGGTTCGCCTGCCCCGGAAGTTCGGGCGCGTTCGCACATCAAAAGATGCAGCGTCGATTCCCTTGCCCCCGTCTGCACTGGCGGGTTTCCCCTTTACACCCCGCCCCGAAAGGCAAGGTACCGGTGGTCTCGGACAGGTGGAGCGGGAGACCATGCGGTCCCTTCGCTCCGTCCGCCGCCGGCCTGGGCCCGCGGCGGAAACTCTCAAAACTCTGGCGGCCGCTACTCAGGTGAGCGCGGTAGCCGGGTCGAGCTTGATGCCCGGGCCCATCGTGGAACTCAGCGACACCTTCTTGATGAAGGTGCCCTTGGCACCGCTCGGCTTGGCCCGGTTGATGGCCGCGACCAGCGCCTTGACGTTGGCGGCGAGCGCCTCCTCGCTGAACGAGGCCTTGCCGACGCCAGCATGAATGATGCCAGCCTTCTCGGCACGGAACTCGATCGAGCCGGCCTTGGCGGCCTTCACCGCGGCGGTCACGTCCTGCGTCACCGTGCCGAGCTTCGGATTCGGCATCAGGCCGCGCGGGCCCAGCACCTTACCGAGACGGCCCACGATGCCCATCATGTCCGGCGTGGCGATGCAGCGCTCGAACGCCATCTCGCCGCCGGTGATCTTCTCGGCCAGATCCTCGGCGCCGACCAGATCGGCACCGGCGGCCTTGGCCTCGTCAGCCTTCGGGCCACGGGCGAACACCGCCACGCGCACCGACTTGCCGGTGCCGTTCGGCAGCTCGATCATGCCACGCACCGCCTGGTCGGCGTGGCGCGGATCGATACCGAGGTTCATCGCGACCTCGATGGTCTCGTCGAACTTCGCCTTGGCATTGGCCTTGACGATCTTCACCGCCTCATCGAGCGGGTACATCTTCTCGCGGTCGACCGTGGCGGAAACCGCCTTGTAACGCTTGCCCTGGGCCATGGTCCTACTCCACCACCTGGAGGCCCATCGAGCGGGCCGAGCCCACCACCTGGGCCATCGCCGAGTCGACGCTGTCGCAGTTGAGATCCGGCATCTTCTGCTCGGCGATCTCTCGGACCTGCTTCGTCGTAACCTTGCCGACGATCTGCGTGCCGACCGTCTTGGCGCCCGACTCGATACCGGCGGCCTTCTTCAGGAAGTAGGTCACCGGCGGCGTCTTGGTGACGAACGTGAAGCTGCGGTCCTGGAACACGGTGATGACCACCGGGATCGGCATGCCCGGTTCCATCTTCTGCGTCTTGGCGTTGAACTGCTTGCAGAATTCCATGATGTTGACGCCCTGCTGACCGAGCGCAGGCCCGATCGGCGGAGACGGATTGGCCTTGCCAGCCGGCACTTGCAGCTTGACGTAGGCTTGGATCTTTTTAGCCATGCATGCCCCTTTCCTGTGGGCGGCGCGGTCCGGCCATGGCAGGCCTCCCGCACCAAAATATGGTCAAGCCCTTGATCCGGAAGGATTTTCGGCCTCGACCCACCTCATGAGAAAAGGCTGGCACACGGCCAGCCCGCTCAAGGGCGCGCGATCTACCAAATAAGATCGCCCGCCACAACCCTGATTTTGTCCCCCGATATGGGAACGAATCAGATCTTTTCCACCTGTGCGTAGTCGAGTTCGACCGGAGTCGACCGGCCGAAGATCGAGACGGCGACCTTCACGCGGGCCCGTTCCTCGTCCACATCCTCGACGGTGCCGTTGAAAGAGGCAAAGGGGCCGTCGGCCACCTTGACCTGCTCGCCGATCTCGAAGCTGACGGCGGGCTTGGGACGCTCCACGCCCTCCTGGACCTGCTTCAGGATGCGATTGGCTTCCGCGTCGGAGATCGGCACCGGCTTGCCGCGACCGCCGCCGCCCAGGAAGCCCGTGACCTTGGCCGTGTTCTTGACCAGGTGCCAGGAATCGTCCGTGAGGTCCATTTTCACGAGCACATAGCCCGGGAAGAACTTGCGCTCGGTGTTCACCTTGCTGCCGCGGCGGATCTCGACGACCTCCTCGGTCGGCACGATGACCTCGGTGATCTCGTCGTCCAGGCCCTTCTTTCCAGCCTGTTCGCGAATCGACTGGGCGACCTTGTTCTCGAAGCCCGAGTAGGCGTGAACGACGTACCAGCGATGAGCCATGTCAGGAAACCCCGAGGAGAAGCTTCACGACGAAGCCAATGATCTTGTCGGCCACGAGAAAGAACAGCGACGAAATGACGACGAAGATGAACACCATGCTGGTGGTGATCATGGTCTCGCGACGCGTCGGCCAGGTGACCCGGGCCACTTCGGCCCGGACTTCCCGGACGAATTCGATCGGATTCTTTGTCGTCATGATCGCCGTTCTTCAAAAAATGGCAGGAGCGGAGGGGCTCGAACCCCCGACCCTCGGTTTTGGAGACCGATGCTCTACCAACTGAGCTACACTCCTGCAGACCATCACCGCCGCTTGGTGCCGGCGGTGATCCTCTATAGCACTACTTTACGACTTTGGTGACGACGCCGGCGCCGACGGTGCGGCCGCCCTCGCGGA
>CAZPMD010000104.1:6111-15954 GCA_964587395.1 uncultured Hyphomicrobiales bacterium | reverse complement strand
GCCGGTGCCGCGACCGATCCGGCCTCAAGGCCCTGCAGGCCGTCGAGCTTCGCGCCGAGGACCTGCAACTGTCCCAGGACGGCCGCAAGACCGAAAAGGACGATGCCGCCGGTGCCGACAATGGCGCCGACGATCATGACCGTGTTGCCGAGGCTGAGCAGCGAGGGGCTCGTGCCCCAGTAGAGCGTCGCCGCCCCGATCACCGTCAGCACGGCGGCCACCACCTTCAGAATGAGGGCCATGGATCGTCCTTTCACCCGTGCGGACATACCGTCCGCTCCCCGGCTATCGTTGAGCCGTCAAAAAACGACCTATCCAAGGCGAGCCGTCAGATTCTCGCAACTACACCACGCGATGGCACCGGGGCAATTGCCGCGAAGGAACGGTCGGCCTATGTGAAGGTTGTTGGTTCGTATCAGACCGTCCGCCCCTCGCGCAGGGCGCGGCCGGCCCCCATCAGGAGACGGTGTCATGGCCTTCACACTCGACGATCTTCCCTACGCCTACGATGCGCTGCAGCCCTACATGTCGAAGGAGACGCTCGAGTATCACCACGACAAGCACCATCAGGCCTATGTCACCAATGGCAACAACCTGATCAAGGGTACCGAGTTCGAGGGCAAGAGCCTCGAGGACGTCGTCAAGGGCTCCTACGGCAAGCATGCGGGCATCTTCAACAATGCCGGCCAGCACTACAACCACATCCACTTCTGGAAGTGGATGAAGCCGAATGGGGGCGGCAAGATCCCGGGTGGCCTCGAAAAGGCGCTGGTCGACGGCTTCGGCTCGGTCGAAAAGGCCAAGGAGGACTTCATCCAGGGCGGCATCACCCAGTTCGGCTCGGGCTGGACCTGGCTCGCCGTGCAGAACGGCAAGATCGTGGTGATGAAGACCCCGAACGGCGAGAGCCCGCTGGTGCATGGCGCCGCCCCGATCCTCGGCTGCGACGTGTGGGAGCATTCCTACTACATCGACTACCGCAACCGTCGCCCCGACTACCTGAAGGCCTTCGTCGAGCACATGGTCAACTGGGACTACGTCGACGAGATGTTCCAGAAGGCGACCGCCTGAGGCCCGAAGCCTGCTGATTCTCGGAGAACCCCGGCCTCGTGCCGGGGTTTTTCATGGCGTGCGGCTCTCGGCGATCGGCCAGGAGGTGCAGGCGCTCACCCTCACGCGATCTCGGTCACGATCTTGCGCCGGACCGCATCCGCGAAGGAGCGGTTCTCGTCCGCCACCTCGACGAAGGCGCCGGGGCCGCCGATCACCGCCTCGCGGTAGTAGTCAGGCAGTGGCTGGCCGATGCGCGCGGGCACCTGTCCGCCGGGCCTGAGGATCGCCAGGGCGTTGACGGTGATGCCCTTGGCGACGGCGTCGTCGCGGGCCGCCTCCACCTCCCGCCCACCGATGTTGGGCCCGTCGCCGGAGACGTCGATGACGCGCTTCAGGCCGCGATAGGGGCCGGTCTCCATGAGGTTGACGCAGAAGTCGATGGCGGCCGAGATGGAGTTGTAGCCGCGCGCCGCCCGCGGCCTTGCGATCAGTTCGGCGGCGAAAGCGCGGGCGCTCGCCTCATCGCGGATCACCGTCCAGTCGACGATGACGTGCTGGGAGGTCGGTCCGCCCCACTCCGTGTAGATGACGGCGATGGCCCCGTTGATGCCCCGGGCGATGACGGACAGCACCTCCGGCGAGGCGAGCGCCGCGCCATAGCCCTCGCGCTGGAGGCGAAGTTCGTCGTTGTCGATGGAGCCGGAACCATCGGCAGCAAGTGCCAGCACGACATCCACCGGGATCGGCCTTTGCGCCCGCGCCGGCCGCGGCACGGTGACGGCGGCCGCGAGCCCCAGTGCCATACGCCGGGACACAGTCCCGCATTGTTGAACGGTCATATCGCCTCCCCTGCCCGTGCCATGTTCCAGCGCGGCAGCGGCTATGACCATCCACATCATCGTGAGCGGAGCGACTTCGTATAGGGTGCGCGTCCCGCCGCCCTGCCCTCCCCAGCCCCGAGGCCCGATGGCCCTTCTCATCCTCCTCTCGGTCGGCATGCTCATCGTCGGCTTCGGTGCCTTCGGCGTGCTCGGCGTCATCACGCCGATGTCGCGTGACCTCGCGCTGACCCCCGTCGGAGCCGGCTGGATCGTCAGCGCCTATGCGCTCGCCTATGCGATCGGCTCGCCGCTCGGGGCCTCGCTCACCGGACGGCTCGACCGGCGCACGGTTCTCATCATCGGCATGGGCCTCATCGCCGCGGGAGCGCTGCTGACGGCTGCGGCCAGCGATGCGGTCGTCCTCTACGCCGGACGCATCGTGCTGGCCTGCGGCGCCGGGCTCTATTCGCCGGCTGCCGCCGGCGTCGCCATGATGGCCGTGCCGCCGGAGCAGCGCGGCCGGGCGCTGGCCTCCGTCTATGCCGGCCTGACCATCTCGCAGGTCATCGGCATTCCCGCTGCCAGTTCCATCGGCTTCACCATCGGCTGGCCCTGGCTGTTCATCGGCATCGCCGCGGTCGCGCTGATGATGGCGGCGACGCTGTGGCTGCGCGTGCCGGTGAAGATCGCCGTCGCCCCGGCGACCCTGGGGGACCTGGCGCGGGCAATGACCGATCCCCGCCTCGCCGTCGCCGTCCTCGTCACCGTGACGGTGATGGGGGCCGCGTGGATCCCCTACACCTTCCTTGCCCCCATCATCGAGGAGAAGACCGGCGGCGTCCCGGGAACCGTCGCGACGCTGCTGGTCGTCTATGGCATCGGTTCGGTCGCCGGCAACGCCCTCGGCGGCTATCTCGTCGACAGGATCGGTGCCAACCGGACCCTGCTGATCGCCGCCACGGGGCCGCTTCCCATGATGGCGGCGCTGACCTTCCTCGACTGGGGCCCCTGGCTCGGCGGTGTGATCCTGTTCCTCTGGGCCCTGCAGGGCTGGACCATCGGCGTCTCGCAGCAGTCGCGGCTGGTGGGGCTCGACCCGTCCCGCATGCAGGTCCTGCTGTCGCTGAACGCCGCCTGCATGTATGTCGGGGCCGCTTTCGGCTCGACGCTCGCCGGCATCGCCAAGAGCCTCGGCGGCACCCCCGGAATCGGCCTCGCCGCGGTCGGGCTCGGCCTCGTCGGCCTTGCCCACGTCGCGCTGTCGCTCAGGCTCGGCGGTCGCAGGGACTACTGAACCGGCGTTTCCGGTGCGCCCGTCACCGCCACCGCGAAGGCATAGGACCGCGCGACCTCGGCCAGCCGGTCGAAGCGGCCGGCCGCGCCACCGTGGCCGGCATCCATGTTGGTGACGAGCAGGACGGGATTGCCGTCAGTCTTCGCGGCGCGGAGCCGTGCCACCCATTTCGCCGGTTCCCAGTAGGTGACGCGCGGATCCGAGACGCCGGCCAGCGCCAGGATCGGCGGATAGTCCTGCGCCGCGACGTTGTCATAGGGCGAATAGGCGAGCATGCGGCGAAAGGCCTCCGGGTCGGCGATGGGATTGCCCCATTCGAGCCACTCCGGCGGCGTCAGCGGCAGGGTGTCGTCGAGCATGGTGTTGACCACGTCGACGAAGGGCACCTCGGCGAGGATGCCGGCGAAGAGGTCGGGCCGCATGTTGGCGACCGCTCCCATCAGCATGCCGCCGGCCGAACCGCCCTGGGCGACGATGCGCCCCTTCGCGGTGAGACCCGCCGCGATCAGATGCCCCGCGCAGGCGATGAAGTCGGTGAAGGTGTTCGCCTTGTGCTCGCGCTTGCCGTTCCGGTACCAGCGGTAGCCCTTCTCCATGCCGCCGCGGACATGGGCGATGGCGTAGATGAAGCCGCGATCGACCAGCGACAGCCGCGCCGTGGAGAACGAGGCCGGCATGGAGGCGCCATAGGAGCCGTAGCCGTAGAGCAGGACGGGCGCGGTGCCGTCCAGCGGCGTGCCCTTCCGGTAGACCAGGGAGAGAGGCACGGTTTCGCCATCGGCGGCAGGCGCGAGCAGCCGCCGCGTCACATAATCCGCGGCGTCATGGCCGGACGGCACCTCCTGGCGCTTGCGGAGCACGCGCGTGCGCGTCCTCATATCGTAGTCCCAGGTTTCGTTCGGCGTCGTCATCGAGGAATAGACGAAGCGCAGCGTGTCGGTGTCGAACTCGTAACCGGAGAGGATGCCGAGCGAATAGGCCTCCTCGTCGAAGGCGATGGCGTGCTCCTCGCCGCTGGTCAGGTTGCGGATGACGATACGTGGCAGGGCGTTCTCGCGCTCGAGACGCACCAGCCAGTCGCGGAACACGCTGGCGGAGAGGACAAGGATGCCGGGCCGGTGCGGCACGACCTCGGTCCAGTTCTCCTTGCCGGGCGTCGTCAGCGGCGCGGAGACGATGCGGTAGTCCTCGGCCTCGTCATTGGTGCGGATGAACAGGGTCTTCCGGCCACGAAAATCGGGATGATAGTCGGGATAGGACTTCACCTCGCCCGAGCGCGGCAGGACTAGCCGGGGGACGGCCAGCGGATCCTCGAGGTCGAGGACCCAGGTCTCGGTGGAATCGCTCTGCGCGCAGGAGATGACCGCCAGCCCGCCGGCTGTGGCCTCGCCCATGCCGACGAAGACGGACGTGTCCTTTTCCTCGAAGACCAGCGCGTCGCCCGCCGTATCCGTAGCGATCCCATGGCGGAAGATGCGCAGGGGACGGTGGTTCTCGTCGAGCCGGATGTAGTAGAGCGTGGAGCTGTCGCTGGTCCACACCGCCTCGCCACCCGCCTCGCCGATGGTGTCGACCATGTCCGCGCCGCTCTTCAGATCACGCACCTTCAGCGTGAAATACTCGGACCCCTTGTCGTCGAAGCTCCAGGCAAGCCGCTGATGGTCCGGGCTGTGGGAGGCGGCGCCGAGGTCGAAGAAGGCCTTGCCCTCCGCCAGCGCGTCGCCGTCGAGCATGATCTGCTCGCCCGCGTCCTGCCCGCGCGGACGACGGCAGACGATCGGATGCTGGCCACCCTCGCGGTAGCGGTCGTAGTAGTCCCAGGCGCCGTCCGGGGCGGGGACGGAGGAGTCGTCCTCCTTGATGCGCCCGCGCATCTCGCCGACCATGGTCGCGATCAGCGGCTTTACCGGCGTCAGAACCGCCTCGGCATAGGCGTTCTCGGCCGTGAGATGCGTCTTGATCTCGGCGGGAAGAGCAGCCGGATCGCGCAGGGCCTCCTGCCAGTTTTCCGCTCTGATCCAGGCGTAGTCGTCGTGCAGCACGACGCCATGGACAGATCGTTCGGTCGGGTGCCGAGCAGCGGCAGGTGCCGGGGCGGCGTGCGGATCGAGGGGCATGAGGCTTCCGTAGGGCAAGGTGCTGGTCGGGACGGGACCGGAACCAGCATACCGGTTCCCTTCAGTATTGGCATGGATCATGGGGACAGGGTGGAGGCGACATCCGCCGGGCCTGCGTATCGCCACGCGGGACAAGGCGCAGATGCCCGCCAACCAACCAAGAACGTCCGGTTGCAGTGCTGATCGCAGCTCTCGCGTTCCGACATGCAATGGGGAAAATTGCCTGCGGGAAATCAACGGTTACGTCCACTACTTTCCTTTTTTTACTTGAGAACAGAACGGACGGCCTTGCAAGACAAGCTGAACCGCAGTATCTGCCTTCCATTGACACTCTCTTGAGTCGCTTTGTCCCCGCGTGAACGACCGAGAGCCCTGTCATTTCAGCAATCGAGCACAACGCTCCCATTCGCGACGAATGACTAGACGTCGCATGTCGAAGGATTCCATCACCATGGCCGACTCGTCGACTGCCAACAACTATATCGAGCTCGCCGCCGATATCGTTTCGGCATATGTGAGCAACAATTCTGTCTCCGCAGGCGACCTCCCGGGCCTTATCAGCAGCGTCCACAACGCCCTTCTCAACGTCACCTCCGGCAAGGTCGAGGTG
The DNA here is from genome assembly GCA_964587395.1 of uncultured Hyphomicrobiales bacterium. Lineage (GTDB taxonomy): Bacteria > Pseudomonadota > Alphaproteobacteria > Rhizobiales > Phreatobacteraceae > Phreatobacter. The sequence continues at coordinate 10,059 of CAZPMD010000104.1, read as the reverse complement.
CCCTCCGAGCCGCCGAAGCCGGTGATCCCGATCAAGAAGTCGATCACGCCTGACTACATCATCTGCCTGGAAGACGGGAAGAAGTTCAAGTCGCTGAAGCGCCACCTTCGCACCCAGTACAATCTGTCGCCGGAAGACTATCGCGAGAAGTGGGGCCTGCCGGCCGACTATCCGATGGTCGCGCCGAACTATGCGGCTGCCCGCTCGCAGCTCGCCAAGCAGATGGGTCTTGGCCAGCAGCGCCGCCGCAAGGGCCGCTGATCGACGCCAACGGTTTTCGCGAAGCGCCGTCCGGTCCGCCGGGCGGCGTCTTTTCATCGACGCAGGGTGGCCCGAGGCGGGCGACGGCTCCGATCAGCGCCGCGTGGCGGCCGAGATCATAGCCCGCAGGGTCTCCTGAACGCCGCGCCCGCTCGGCGCGAAGCAGGCTTTGCAGCCGACGGCGCTCGGCGGCACGGTCCGCCCGGCTCCCGAACAGGGCCTCTCCGGCCCGCAGCCGCTGCCCCAGGGTTTCTGTGACCGCCAAGGTCTCGCTCCGCCAGCTTCGGATGCGACTGCGCCGATCCTCGCTTCGTTTCATGCCCAGCTCCCCCGGCGTCCGGCAGCGACGATCGCGCACCGAGTAGGGGTGGGGACAACTTATTGGTGCACTTCGCGCCCCCTGGGTTGCCCCGCGCCGGTAACGTCCTGATCGCACAGACGAATTCCGATCTGTCAGCAGTCGGCTGCCACTCAGAGGAATAAAAGCTTATCACCATTGGTTACGATCCGAATGAGGATTATTGTCCTTTCATCGGAGGTTGCCATGGTGATGAGTTCTTGCCAGACCTGCGCCGCTCCTGTCCGCCCCGCACGGGACGCCGGCATCGACGTCGCGACCGCGCTCGCTGCCTGGGTGTCCGGCGTCGAGCCGGCTGCACTTTTCTGCGGCACGCGCGGCGAAGCCCAAGTCGCGGCGGCCCGGCAACTGGCCATCTATCTCGCCCATGTCGCGCTCGGCCACGACCTGTCCCGGCTTTCGTCGGCGTTCGGGCGCGACAGGGCGACGGTGCGCCATGCGCTTCGCCGGATCGAGGACTGGCGCGACGACCCCGGCTTCGACCGCAGCCTTTCCGAGCTCGAGGCGATCCTCATGCCGCTGCGCGGGGCGATCCTGGCGAAGGGGGCCGGCCGATGAGCCCCCGCACGACGACCGAAGCCCCCTTGCCGGACGACAACCGGTTCCGCCGGGCGCACCAGCTCCGCCAGACCGTCGACACGCCGGATGGACCGGTGGAGATCGATCTCGCCGAGAGCCCGCTGCGCTGGCTCGCCAGCCGCAGGGATGCCGCCGGCCGGCCCTTCCTGTCGCCGGGCGAGATCGAGGCGGGCGAGCGCTTCCGCCGCGACTTCACCCTGGCCGGCCTGTCGCCGCATCTCGGCGTCGCATGGGCCGCGCCCGTTTCTGGTGGCCGGGCGGGCGAGGCCCGGGACTATGCCGACGTCGTCATCGCCGCGAGGCAGCGGCTCGAACACGCGATGGCTGCGGTAGGACCGGAATTCAGTTCCCTGCTCCTCGACGTCTGCGGCTTCCTGAAAGGGCTGGAAGAGGCCGAGCGCGACCGGGGCTGGCCCGCCCGGACCGCCAAGATTGTGCTGAAACTGGCACTGGCAGCGCTGGCGCGCAGCTATGGGCTCGCCGACGCGGTGCGCGGTCCCGACCACTCGCGCGGCATCTGGACCTGGAGCGCAGATGGCCGGGAGGACGAGACCCCTCCCCGCCCGGAATGAGCGCGTCAGTCCGCGAGCGCGTCGAGGATGCGCACCCAGGAGCGGATGCCCTTGTGGAAGCTCCTGAGGTCGTATTTCTCGTTGGGCGAATGGACGCGATCATCCTCGAGGCCGAAGCCGACGAGGAGCGAATCGAGACCGAGATCGTGTTTGAAGGCGCCGACGATGGGGATGGAGCCGCCGGAGCCGATGGTCACGGCCTTGCGGTTCCATTCCGCCGTCAGCGCTTCGCGCGCCTTGGCGAGCACCGGCATGTCCCACGGCAACGCCAGGGCCGGACTGCCGCGCGAGCCGAAGAACTCGGCCGTGCAGTCCTCGGGCAGCAAGGCACGGACGTGGGCGCGGAAGGCGTCGCGGACCTTGACCGGATCCTGCTTGCCGACGAGGCGGAAGGTTACCTTGGCCCAGGCCTCGGAGGGAATGACGGTCTTCGAGCCCTCGCCCGTATAGCCGCCCCAGATGCCGTTGACGTCGCAGGTCGGCCGCGATGCAATCATCTCGACGAGCAGGCGGTCCTGCTCGCCGATCGGGTGCTTCAGGCCGATGGCTCCGAGAAAATCCTCCGCCGTCAGGCCGAGGCCCTTCCAGTCCGCGAGAATGTCGGCGGGCAGATCCTCGACGCCGTCGTAGAAACCGGGGATGGCGATGCGGCCGTCGGCTCCGTGAATCGAGGCGATGACCTTCGAGAGCATGTGGATCGGATTGGCCGCCGCCCCGCCATAGACGCCGGAATGGAGGTCGCGGTTGGCTGCGACGACCTTGAACTCCTCGGAGACAATGCCGCGCAACGAGGTGGTGATGGCCGGCGTGTCTCTGTCCCACATGCCGGTATCGCAGACGAGCGCCACATCGGCGACGAGATCGGCCTTGTTGGAGCGGACGAAGTCGAAGAGATGCTTCGAGCCGCACTCCTCCTCGCCCTCGATCAGCATGGTGACGCCGACGGGGAGCGAGCCGGTGACCGCCTTCCAGGCCCTGCAGGCCTCGACGAAGGTCATGACCTGGCCCTTGTCGTCGGAGGCGCCGCGCGCGACGATCCGCTTCGAGCCGTCCGGCGCCGTGGCGATGCGCGGCTCGAAGGGCGGCGTCTCCCACATGTCAATCGGATCGACGGGCTGCACGTCATAGTGGCCGTAGAAGAGGGCGTGCGGCCCGGCGCCGCCGGCACTCTTCGCCAGCACCGCCGGATGGCCTCCCGTCGCCCGCGCCGAAGCCTCGAAGCCGAGGCTCTTCAGGTCCGCCACCAGCCAGTCGGCAGCCGCGGCGCAATCCTTCGCGAAGGCGCTGTCGGTGGAGATCGAGGGAATCCGCAGGAGAGAGAAGAGGCGATCAAGGCTCTGGTCGAGCCCGGAATCGACGGCGGCGAGAACCTGCTCGACGGGTCGCGTGGTCATGGCGTTCTATATCCGGTTGCCGCATGCGGGAACAATGGCCGGGACGCTAGCAAGCCGGCCCCGGATTGCAACGACCGGGGGCGCGCATCAGCTTTTCAGGGCGGCGGCGTCCGGCGCATCGATCTGATCAGGGGCGGCACGAGCGCGGCCGAGCCGGCGCACCCGCTGCATCAGCGCACCGACGCGGCGATAGATGAGCCTCGGCGCACTGTCGACGCCCATGACCGCGGCATAGCCACAGGCCATCGCCGAGCGCCTGAGGGTGCGGGACATGCTGTCGACGAGCAGGAGACAGGGGATGCCGGCCCGGATCGCCGCGGCCGGTGGCGGCAGCAGACCCGCCGGCGACGCATCGACACCAGTGGACGGCAGCGGCGAGGCGGCGATCACCACCACATCCACCTTGCCGCCCTCGATGTGGACACTGAGTTCGGTGGCGCTCGACAGCCCGACCGCGTGAACCATACCGAGGCGCTGCAAGCGTTCGGCCGCCGTTGCGGCATCCACGCCGTCCAACCGCAACACGACCACCCGCGCCGCGCGTATCTGCTTGACCCCAGCCATCTGCTCATTCCCGACATGCACCGGGATGAGCGGAATAGTGTTACCCCCTTAGAGAGCCTCTAGGAATTTAGCTTCAATTGACGCGATCTGGCGGAATTCGGCCTCAGCGACGCCCGAGGCCGCCCAGAACGCCCCGCATGATGGCCCGCCCGATCTGCGTGCCGACGGTCCGCGCCAGAGAGCTGGAGGCGCTCTTGATGATCACCTCGGTGGTCGACAT
>CAZPMD010000104.1:0-6101 GCA_964587395.1 uncultured Hyphomicrobiales bacterium | reverse complement strand
CCGGCCACGGCCCTTGCCGGACGGCGCGGAGCCGCCGCCGAGGATCGAGCCGAGCAGGCCGCCGAGCCCGCCGGTTTCCGCCTGCTGGGCCTGTTCGGCCTCCTCCAGCTTTTTCTGGGCGCGCTTCTGCAGGATCTCGTAAGCCGATTCCGAATCGATGGTCTCGTCATACTTGCCGCGGAACGGGCTCTTCGCGAGGATCTGGCGGCGCTCCTGTTCGGACACCGGGCCGATCCGTGCGACGGGCGGGGAGATCAGCGTGCGCTCGACGATGGACGGCACGCCATTGCCCTCGAGCGTCGAGACCAGCGCCTCGCCCTTGCCGAGCTGGGTGATCACCTCCTCGGTGTTCAGCTTTGGATTCTGCCGGAAGGTGGTGGCGGCGGCCTTCACCGCCCGCTGGTCGCGCGGGGTGAAGGCGCGCAGCGCGTGCTGGACGCGGTTGCCAAGCTGGGCGAGCACCGTCTCCGGAACGTCGAGCGGGTTCTGCGTGACGAAATAGACCCCGACGCCCTTGGAGCGGATCAGGCGGACGACCTGCTCGATCTTCTCGACCAGGGCCTTCGGGGCGTCCTTGAACAGGAGATGGGCCTCGTCGAAGAAGAAGACGAGCTTGGGACGGTCGAGGTCGCCGACCTCCGGGAGTTCCTCGAACAGCTCCGACAGCAGCCAGAGCAGAAAGGTCGCATAGAGCTGCGGGCTCTGCATCAGCTTGTCGGCCGCCAGCAGGTTGATCGTGCCCCGACCATCCTTGTCGGTGCGCATCAGGTCCTTGAGCGCCAGCGCCGGCTCGCCGAAGAACTTGGCGCCGCCCTGGTTCTCCAGTGTCAGCAACTGGCGCTGGATGGTTCCCACCGTCGCGGCTGAAACGTTGCCGTAGGCTGCCCGCAGCTCGTTCTGCAGCTCCTTGTTCGAGCCGAGTTCCTGCAGCATGGCGCGCAGGTCCTTGAGGTCGAGCAGGGCGAGGCCGTTCTGGTCGGCATAGTGGAAGAGAATATTGATGACGCCTTCCTGGATCTCGTTGAGGTCCATCAGGCGGGAGAGCAGAAGCGGCCCCATCTCGGCGACGGTGGCGCGGATCGGGTGGCCCTGCTCGCCGAAGAGGTCCCAGAAGACGACGGGGAAGGAATCGGCGTGCCAGTCGAGGCCCACCGTCTTGGCGCGCTCGAGGATGAAGGGTTTCTCCTCGCCCATGGCGGCAACGCCGGAGAGGTCACCCTTGATGTCGGCGGCGAAGACCGGAACGCCGGCGTTCGAGAACCCCTCGGCGAGAACCTGCAGCGACACGGTCTTGCCGGTGCCGGTCGCGCCGGTGATGAGCCCATGGCGATTGCCGAACTTCAGCGCCAGCTTTTCCTGCTTGGTGCTCTTGCCGATGAGGAGGGCGTCGTCGGCCATGATCTGATCCTGGGGCTGACAGGTAGGGGTCCGCTCGTTCTAGCAATGACGCGGCGTCATCGCCAAGCGGCATGCGTGAGAAAGGCCCGGCCTCCAGGTCTTGACGTGAATCAACGCGATAGTCCCCGCCCCTCGGCTGAATGCCCGCGTCCAACGTCCGGGAGGGGACACATGACCGAAACGATGTATCTGGCTCTGGTTCTGGTGGTGTTCGTGGGCTTCGGCTCCGTGCTGGCCTGGGTCGACTATACCGGCAAGGACACCCGCCCGCCGATCCCCGGTCCGAAGCACTGAGCGCTCCGGCGGAAGCCGCGGGCGGCCCCTCCCCCATCCCCCCCCGGCTTCAACCGCGCGCCCAGAGCTGCTGGACGAAGGTTCCGGCCTTCTTCTCGATCGCTGCGGCGGCATCGAGGCAGACGTCCTCGCGATAGCGCGAGGTGATGATCTGCACGCCGATCGGCTTGCCGTCGACAAGCCCGACCGGCACGACGGCGGCCGGCAGGCCAAGGACATTGATCGAGGACATGAAACGCAGGTCGTTCCAGAAGATGTCCTGCAGACGCTTGACGCTCTCGGTGTCGGCGCGCGGCCCCGGCGTCTGCTGTACCGACAGCGGCGAGAGGATGACGGGGTAGTCCTCGAGGAACAGCATCCAGTTGCGCAGCACGCGGGTGCGGCGGGCGATGGCCTTCATGTAGCCCTCGCGGTCGAGGATGGTGGCCTTCCCCTTCATCGCCTCGATGGCATTGTTGAAGGCCTCGCTGCCGTGCTGGCGCATGGCCTGTTCCTGCAGAACCGCCATTTCCGTCGAGATCAGGTCCGACCATATCTGCCAGGTGCCATTGAGGTCCGGCAGTTCGACCTCGTTCACGTCATAGCCGGAATCGGCAAGGTGGTCGGCGGCCTTGCGCACGAGCGAGATGACCTTGGTGTCGGTCTTCATATCCGACGGAATCCTGGCGAAGGCGACCTTGATCGGCCCCTTGAGCTTCGGCCCCTTGAGCGGCGCCGGCACCCACCAGGGATCGCGCGGATCGCGCTGGGCCATCACCTCGAGGCCGAGGCGGACGTCGGCCACCGAGCGGGCGATAGGTCCCTGGGAGGACATGAACTGCGCCATGAGAGGGCGCTCGTCACCCTTCATCTGCGTCGGGTTGAAGGCAGGGATGCGCCCCTGCGTCGGCTTGATGGTGGCGACGCCATTGCAGAAGGCAGGCCAGCGCAGCGAACCGCCGATGTCGTTGCCGTGGGCGATGGCGCCGATACCGGCCGCCACCGCCGAACCGGCGCCGCCCGACGAGCCGCCGCAGGTGATGGTCTCGTCCCAGGGATTGAGGGTGAGGCCGTGCAGCGGGTTGTCGGTGAAGGCTCGCATGGAGAATTCGGGCGTGTTGGTGAGGCCGACGATGACCGCGCCGGCCTTGCGCATATTGGCGGTGACGCAGGAGTCCTCGGGCGCGATGTTGTCCTTGAAGGCCGGCACGCCGTTGGAATTGGCCTGGCCCTTCACGTCGAGATTGATCTTGATGGTGACGGGAACGCCGTGCAGCGGGCCGACGGGCTCGCCCTTGGCCAGCGCCTTGTCGGCGGCCCTGGCGGCCTTCAGCGCATCCTTCGACATGTCGACGACGACGGCATTGAGGGCCGGGTTGACCGCCTTCATGCGGTCGATGTTCGCCTTGACGACTTCCTCCGACGAGACCTTGCCGGACTTGATCGCCCTGGCGGTCTCGACCGCCCCCCATTGCCAGATCGGTGCCTTCGCCATTGTCGCCGTTCCCCTGCCGATAGTGGAGGCGATGGTGCGCGGGGAAAGCCGCAAGGGGAAGTGCCCGCAACGGGGGCTGGTCATGCACTTGGCAAAGTCCTGAAGCGCGCACAACAGCCCCTAATAGGCGCCCATCATCACAACCGCATTGACACATGACACGGTCGTGCAATCTTGTGGAGAGTTAAATTTCGGAGGGCGAGGAAGATGATCGTGAACTTACCAAGGCCAATGCGCGTGGTCGACGCGCCCCCAGGCAGTCTGATCCATATGCGTGACAGAGATGATGATATCGTATCCATTGCATTGAACCCCAACCCTCATGACGGGTCGGCTCAATATCTCGTACTTTCGAAATCAGGCGTACCAACCTATTCGGTAGGCGCGGTCCACCAGGGCGTTGACTGGGAATGCGTAAATTTCGGCAATGACTGGATAATGGAGCCAGTTGACCAACCTCCCGTTTGGAACTTTGGTGCCACATTCGCTCCGGGGACAATCTCAACGTTCGCTGGAAAGCCAGTTATATTGGTTGGACGCGATGTAGAATATAGAACAAGAGCTGGAGCCATAGATCTTGTAGATTTCCAGTATGTATCTGCTTTTACACAATTTTTCTGGGGTTACACCAGCTGGTCGATATTCTCTGATCGCACAAAAATTGGAACAGCACAGACGTCTCCCTTCTTTTCCACGGGCTGACGATTCAGAGCGGCGAGATTCAAACCTCAGCTGATATTCATATCCCCAGCACTGCGGCGATCTCCTCCACCGCCACCATGGGCGCGAGGCGGCCGGCCGCGACGTCGGCCTCCAGCGCCGGCAGGCGGGCCTTCAACTGCGGATCGCGCTTCAGCCGCTCGGCGACGCGCTCGTGCAGCATGGTCCACATCCATTTGACGCCCTGGGCACGGCGCTTGGAGGCGAAGTCGCCGGAGGCTTCCGTCTTCGTCCGGAAGGCCAGGATCTGCTCCCAGAGCGCGTCGAGCCCCTGGTTGGCGAGCCCGGAGATCATCAGCACCGGCGGCGACCAGACGAGGGACTTCGGCGCCATGATGTGAAGCGCCGCGCGGTATTCGGCAGCGGCAGCCTTCGCCCGCAGCGCGCCATCGCCGTCGGCCTTGTTGACCGCGATGATGTCGGCGAGTTCGAGGATGCCCTTCTTGATGCCCTGGAGCTCGTCGCCCGCGCCGGGCAGCATGAGGACCAGGAAGAGGTCGGTCATGTCGGCGACCGCCGTCTCCGACTGGCCGACCCCGACCGTCTCGACGAGGATCACGTCGAAGCCGGCGGCCTCGCAGAGCAGCATGGTCTCGCGCGTCTTGGCGGCGACGCCTCCCAGCGTGCCGGACGAGGGCGAGGGCCGGACATAGGCATGGTCGTCATTGACGAGGCGCGCCATGCGGGTCTTGTCGCCGAGGATCGAGCCTCCGGTGCGCGAGGACGAAGGGTCCACCGCCAGAACGGCGACGCGATGGCCGGCCGCCGTCAGGTTGGAGCCGAAGGTGTCGATGGTGGTCGACTTGCCGGCCCCCGGCACGCCGGTGATGCCGATTCGGATGGCGCGGCCGGTCTCGGGCAGGAGGATCTGGACCAACTGACGGGCGAGCGCCTGATGGTCGGGCTTCGTCGACTCCACCAGCGTGATCGCCCGCGCGAGCACCGCCCGGTCACCGGAACGGATGGCCTCGGCCAGCTGGGCGGGATCGGGAAGGGCGCGCATGGCGGCGTGGTATCAAAGCCACGCCCGCGAGGCGAGCGATTCGATACCGCGTTGCGCCGCCCTCCTGCCCCATTGCGGCCATGCGGCATCGTTACCCGACAGGACAGGCGGGCCGCTTGCGGCGCGCGGATTCATCCTTCGGTAACCCCGGACGGCCATTCCTGGCGGCCGATCCCCGTCCCTTGCTGTCCGAGCCATGCCCGAGCCGTCGACCTCCCCCGTCGTCGCAAAGCCTGCCGTTCCCCGCCTTGCCGCCATCGCTCTGGCGGCGCTGGCGCTCGGCGGCTGCTTCGGCACGACCGGGCTGACGAGCTTCACGGGTTCGCTGGGCGGACTGACGGCCCCGGCGGCTGCGCCCACCACGACGCCGGTCTTCGTCGCCTCCACCCGGCCCGCCTTTCGCGGCGACCGGCTCGGAGCCCCCTCGGCGGAGCGCGCGCGCTTTTATCGCCAGGTCATCTCCATGCCGCCGGGACGGACCGCCGGCTCGATCCCGCGGCCGCAGATCACAGCGGAGGACCCGCGCCGGCATGCCGTTCTCGCCGACCGTACGGCGCTGGCACCCGACGCCTTCCGCCAGCAGGTGGCCGAGGCGGTCGCCGCCAAGCCCTACGACCAGCGCGACGTGCTGGTCTATGTCCATGGCTTCAACACCGACTATGACGAGGCGGCCTTCCGCGTCGTCCAGGTGGCGGCCGACAGCGGCTTCCGCGGCACGCATGTGCTGTTCACCTGGCCGAGCTACCGCCGAGTCCTCGCCTATGGCGGCGACCGGGAGGTCGCGACCGCCTCGCGCGACGCGCTCGACCGGCTGCTGACCGATCTCGGCCGTACACCTGGCGTTGGCCGCATCCACATCCTCGCCCATTCCATGGGCGCCTTCCTGACCATGGAGGCGCTGCGCCAGGCTTCCATCGCCGGCAATGGCGAACTCGGCGGCCGGCTCGGCGAGGTGATCCTCGCGGCGCCCGACCTCGACGTCGAGGTGTTCCGCCAGCAGATGGCGCGCATCCAGCGCCCCGCACGCATCTCGCTCTTCGTCCAGTCGGACGACCGGGCGCTGGCCGCCTCTTCCACGGTCGCCTGGGACCGCCAGAGGCTGGGCGCCCTCGACGTGCGCAATGCCGAGCACCGGCGCATCATCTCGGGCCTCGGCGTGCGCGTCTTCACCATGAGTGCGACAGGATGGACCGACCTCGTGCGTCACGGCAC
>CAZPMD010000103.1:11712-16082 GCA_964587395.1 uncultured Hyphomicrobiales bacterium | reverse complement strand
CTGCCACGGGCGGGTGCTCCGGCACCGGCGAGGCCGCGCCGGGCATGCTGACCGCCGGCGCGCAGATCGGTATGCGCTCGCTGCTGTCCTACCAGCGCGGCGAGGAGGCAGCCGCCGACCGTGCCGCCATCAATTACCTCAACGCCACGGGCCAGTCGGCCAAGGGTATGGTCGAGACCTTCCGCCGGCTCCACAACGAGACGATGTTCGTTGCCCGCCATGTCGACCCCTATGCGGTCAGCCATCCCATGCCGGCGGACCGCATCGCCATCATCGATCCCCTGGCGCGCGCGAGCCCGCACTACGGCAAGACCGATCCGCCGGCGCTCGACGCCCGCCACCAGTTGGCGCGGGCGAAGCTGGCGGGTTTCCTGGATCGCGCCGATGCCATCATGCGTCGCTATCCGCCCTCGGATACCTCGCTGCCGGCCCGCTATGCGCGCACCATCCAGATGTTCCGCTTCGGTGACCGCAACCGCGCCGCCGCCATGGCGGACGATCTCATCCGTACCCAGCCGAACAACCCCTATTTCCACGAGATCAAGGGGCAGATCCTGCTGGAGACCGGCCAGCCGGCCGCCGCCATGGGTCCGCTGCGCCGGGCCGTGTCGCTGGCACCCAATGCTGGGCTCATCCGCATCATGCTCGGCCATGCCCTCGTCGCCTCCGGCAACAATGCCGTGCTCGACGAGGCGATCCGCGAGCTTCGCCTCGCCTTGCAGCGCGAACCGGAGGCCGGCGATGGCTACCGCCAGCTCGCCATCGCCTATGGCCGCAAGAACGACCGCGGCCAGGCTGATCTCGCCTCCGCCCAGGCGGCGTACTATTCCGGCGACCTCCAGACGGCGCGGGGTCTCGCCCGCCGCGCCCAGGGATCGCTGCCCACCGGTTCCCCCGGCTGGCTGATCGCCGAGGACATCTACAATCAGCGCCCCAGGCGCAACTGAGGACGAATTTCATGTTCAAGCGCCTGATCGCGCCGGCCTTCGCGGCCCTTCTTGCGGTGTCCGCGCCGCTCGCCGCCCAGACCGCGGCGCCGCCCTCGCCAGAGGAGCGCGCCCGCATCGAGGGCATCATCCGCGACTATCTGCTGAAGAACCCGGAGATCCTGCAGGAGGCGCTGGTCGAGCTGGAGAAGCGCCAGGCGCAGGCCGAGGATCGCGCCCGCGCCGCCGCCTTCTCCGCCAATCGCGAAGCGCTCTACCGCGCGCCGAACCAGGTCGTGCTCGGCAATCCGCAGGGCGACATCACCCTGGTCGAGTTCTTCGACTACAACTGCGGCTTCTGCAAAAGGGCGCTGCCCGAGACCCTTGAACTGCTGCGCTCGGACACGCGCCTGCGGGTCGTGCTCAAGGATTTTCCCGTCCTCGGCCAGGGCTCGGTCGAGGCGGCGCAGGTGGCGGTCGCCCTGAAGATGCAGTTCACCGCGCCGAAATATCTCGAGTTCCACCAGAAGCTGCTCGGTGGCCGCGGCCAGGCCAATGGTGCCCGCGCCATGGAAGTGGCGCGCGAGGTCGGTGCCGACATGACGCGCCTGCAGCGCGACATGCAGTCGCCGCAGGTGCGCGACACGCTCGCCGAGAACATGCGCCTCGCCGAACTGCTGCGCATCAACGGCACGCCGACCTATGTGGTTGGCGACGAGGTCGTCGTCGGCGCCGTGGGCCTCGAGAAGCTGCGCGAGAACCTGACCCGCGCCCGCGTCGCCTGCGCGTCGCGTCCGAACATGTGCTGACGGCCTGAAACCCCTGGCGGTGGACGCACGGCCGGGTTTGACCCGGCCGTTTCGTTGTCGGGGTGCCGAGGGGCGGCGCCTCACTCCTTCACATCGTACCGGTAGGCTTTCGACACGATCCGCCAGCCATCCGTGAGCTTCAGCAGCACGAGATAGTCGGTGAAGAAGCGTGGCGGCAGCGCACAGTTCACCTTCACGAAGGCCGTCGACTCGTCGGAGCGGTCCACCGTCACCACGAAGTCGTGGCGCGGATGGCCCTGCGACCTGGCCGAGGGGCGCTTGGCGACACGATCGAGCCAGTCCTGATAGCCCAGCACCTGCAACTCGCCCTTGTCCTGCCAGCGCAGGTCGGCGGTCGGATGGAAGGCGGCGCCGAGCTTGGCGACGTCGCCCTCGTGCAGCCCGTCGAAATAGAGCTGGATGACGGCCTCGACGCTGGAGCGGTCGAAGGCCGGGGAGGTCGCGGCGGGAACGGGTGTTGCGATGGTCATGGGGCCGTCTCCTGTCATGGTCCTGTTGGCAAGCTAAGCACACCATGGCGCGTGACGGAACGTCGCTTGCCCGCCGCTCGCCGCTTGGCCATAGTGCGCCGCAACCGACGGGGGCATGTCAGCCTGCGCCGTCGAAGCCGGGAGACCATCATGATTCAGGAGCTCATCAACCGCGTCGCGGCCGCCGCCGGCATCGACGAAGGGCTCGCCAGCAAGGCCGTCGGCATGATCCTCGGCTTCCTCCAGAAGGAAGGCCCGCAGGAGCAGGTGCAGCAGATGCTCGCCGCCCTGCCCGGCGCGGAAGGTCTCATCGCCCAGAGCGGCGAGGGAGGCGGCGGTGGCCTGATGGGCATGGTCGGCGGCCTGATGGGCGGCGGCATCATGGGCCTTGGCGCCAACCTGATGGGTGCCGGCCTCGACATGGGTCAGATCTCGACCGTCGGCAAGGAACTCATGGCCTTCGGCCGCGAACACGCCGGCGAGGACGTCATGGGCCAGATCGTCGCCGGCACGCCGGGCCTGTCGCAGTTCGTCTGACGCCGCATCCTGCATCGGCGCCCCGCTGTTGACAGGCGGGGCCGCCTGGCGTCCAAGGCAAGCCATGGCGCCCAGACTGCCCACCCCCCCAGTCCCGACCAGCGGGCCACTCGGCCGCATCCTCAAGGCCGGCCGGCCCGCGGTGATGGGCATTCTCAACATCACGCCGGATTCCTTCTCGGACGGCGGGCGGTTCTTCGACCCGCTCGTCGCCATCCGTCATGCCGAGCGCATGGCGGAGGAGGGGGCTGACATCATCGACATCGGCGCCGAATCGACCCGTCCCTATGGCGGCCCGCAGCCCGTCGGCCGGGACGAGGAGATCGCCCGCCTCGCCCCCGTGCTGCCGGAGGTGGTGAGGCTCGGCCTGCCCGTATCCATCGATAGCATCAAGGCCGAGGTCGCCCGCTGGGCGCTCGACCGTGGCGCCGCCGTCGTCAACGACGTCTGGGGTCTGCAGCGCGACCCGGCCATGGCGCCTCTGGTCGCGGAGCGCGGTGTGCCGGTCGTCGTGATGCACAACCGCGAGAGCGCCGATCCAGCGCTCGACATCATGGCCGACGTGGTGGCGTTCCTTCGGCGCTCCGTCGCCATCGCAGAAAGCTCCGGCATCCCGCGCGACCGGATCGTCGTCGATCCCGGCATCGGCTTCGGCAAGACCCCGGAGCAGAGCATCGAGACGCTGGCGAAGCTCGACCGGCTGGCAATGCTCGGCCTGCCCTTGCTGGTCGGGGCTTCGCGCAAGCGCTTCATCGACACGGTCTCGCCCTCGCCCGTCACCGGGCGCCTCGGCGGCTCCATTGCCGCCCATGTCCTCGCCATGGAGGCGGGGGCGGCCATCATCCGCACCCACGACGTCAGGGAAACGCTGCAGGCGCTGAAGGTGGTGAGCGCCATCAGGAAGGCCACATGAGCGACCGCATCTTCCTCAAGGGCCTGCTGATCCACGCCCATCACGGCCTGCTGTCGCACGAGAGCGAGGTCGGACAGCGCTTCGTCATCGACCTCGACCTGGCACTGGACCTCTCGAAGGCAGCCGCGAGCGATCATCTCGCCGAAACGGTGTCCTATGCCGACGTGGCCCAGGTGACGGTCAGCACCTTCAAGGCGCACAATTTCAACCTGCTGGAAGCCGCCGCCGGCGCGGTGGCCGACGCCCTTCTCGCGGCCTTCGGCATGATCGAGGCCGTGACGGTCACCATCCACAAGCCGCATGCCCCGATCGCCGCCATCTTCGACGATGTCGGCGTGGTGATGACGCGGCGGCGGCGAGCCTGATGGCCGAGGCGCTGATCGGCCTCGGCGGCAATGTCGGGGATGTCCGTGGGACGCTCGACCGGGCGGTCGAGTCGCTTTGCGATGGTGAGGCGGTGCGCCTCGTCGCCCGCTCCGCCGACTACGAGACGCCGCCCTGGGGCGTCATCGACCAGCCGCCCTTCGTCAATCTCTGCCTGAGGGTCGCAACGGAACTTTCGCCGCATGCGCTGCTGAAGCGGGCCCTCGCCGTGGAGGCGGGTCTCGGCCGGGATCGCTCCGCCGGCACGCGCTGGGGGCCGCGCCCGATCGACATCGACATTCTCGCCTATGATGATGTCGCGCTCGACGCG
>CAZPMD010000103.1:0-11702 GCA_964587395.1 uncultured Hyphomicrobiales bacterium | reverse complement strand
GGACCTCCCCCTGCCGCACCCGCGCATGAAGGACCGGGCTTTCGTACTGGTGCCGCTGGCCGAGATCGCGCCGGAATGGCGGGTGGATGGCGAGCGGATTGCCGACCTCGCCGCGCGCATCGATGCGACCGGCGTCACGCGCCTGCCGGTGCGCCCCTAGGCGAAGCTGACGCGCGTGCGCCCCTGCGGGCTGACGCGGATATGGGCCGAGGGCAGCATCTGCGGCATGACCTCGACGAAGGCGATGTCGGAGCCGTCGAGGGCGGCGTCCAGCGCCTCGGCGACCTGCGAGCCACGGCGCGCCACGATCAGGTCGCTCATGTCCGTGCTGGTGAGGGCCACCGGCATGAAGTCAGCCCGCTTCATGAAGTTGCCGACCGCTTCCAGCACGCCGAGGTTCTGGTTCATGCCCTTCTGGCTGTGGCAGCAATCGTTCAGCATCATGACCCCGTTCGGGGCCAGCAGGTGCTGATAGTACAGCAGGTCGCGCAGCACATATTCGTACTGGTGGTTGGCGTCGACATAGATGAAGTCGAAGGCGCCGTCGCCGTGCCGGTCGCGGATGCTCGCGAAGGCCGAGACGGTGTCGTCGCGGATGATCTCGACATCCGAGCGGCCCTCGAAGCGTTGGCGTGCCACCTCATAGGTTCGGTCGAAAGTGGCCTGGTCCGACAGGCTGCCGCCGAAATAGCGTTCGAAGGCAGTGAGCGGCAGGATCCAGGGCGGGAGCCTGTCGAAATGGGAGTAGGTCTTCAGCGAGTCGGCGCTCCACGCATCGACCAGAACGGTATGACGTGGTTTCAGCAACTCCATCAGGCGCGCCGCGTTGTCACCCTTGTGGACGCCGAGCTCGATCATGGCCGGCCTGCAATTCCCGGCCTGGAAGGCTGCCGCGACGACGTCGTAGAGGCGGGAACGGGGACAATCGACGACTTTCATGACGCGATCCGCATGGAGGAGGAGGCCGGAGAGGGCGACATCCACGGCGCTCTGCCCGCCTCCCAGAGATCGCCGAGCAGCTTGAGGGCGCGCAGCGTGTCGGCGGCGAGCCAGAAGCCCTCGTGGCGGTAGGCGCCGAGCCGGCGTTCGCCGACCAGCGCCTCATAGAGGCCGGCGAGCGTGGCGCCGTCGCCGGCGAGGGCGGGATGGTCGAGGGCGGCCGGTTCGAAGACCGCGAAGCCGCCATTGATCCAGCCTTCGCCGATCTGCGGCTTCTCGATGAAGCCGGCGACCTTGTCGCCGTCGAAGCGCAGGCCGCCGAAGCGCGAGGGCGGGCGAACCGCCGTGACGGTGACGAGATGGCCTCGGCGCCGGTGCTGGGTGATCACCGCATGGACATCGACATCCGACAGGCTGTCGCCATATGTGACGATGAAGGGCTCGTCGGCCAGCAACTGGCGGAGCCGCGCGACACGTCCGCCGGTCTCGGTGTGGATGCCGGTGTCCACGACGCGCACCCGCCAGTGGTCGCCCTCCTCGCCCGAGCGGGCGACGTGACGGCGGCCCGCGTCGATCTCGATGTCGCCGGCCGTATCCATCTCGTCGAGGAAGAAGCGCTTGATCTTCTCGCCCTGCTGGCCGGCTGCGACGATGAAGTCGTCGAAGCCCTGCAGGCAAAAGGACCGCATGATGTGCCAGAGGATGGGCCGGCCGCCGATGTCGAGCAGCGGCTTCGGCGCGAGGTCGCCGTCGGACGACATCCGCGTGCCGCCTCCGCCTGCCAGGATCACCACCTTCATGCCAGCACCGTCCGGGCCCCGATTTGCCGACAGTGTTGCGGCGAACATGGTTAAGGGAGGGTAAAGCACCTGACTCGCGCCGGCATGCGCGTCCGCCCAAAGGACGCCTTCCTGTCGTCGCCGCTTCGTGGCATCGAAGCTGCATGACGACAGCCATGACACCCACTTCCGCGCTGCCCGCGCTGGCTTCCGAGTTTCCGCCCGCCACGGAGGCGCAGTGGCGCGCCGCGGTCGACGCCGTGCTCAAGGGCAAGCCCTTCGACAAGACGCTGGTGAACCGCACCTCGGACGGCATCGCCATCCAGCCGCTCTATCCGCGCAAGGCCGGGGCCTCGGCGCTGGCGGGCCGCGCTCCCGGCCAGCCCTGGACGGTGAGCCAGCGCGCCGACCATCCCGATCCGAAGGCCGCCAACGAACAGGCCCTCGAGGACCTGTCGGGCGGGGCTTCGGGCCTCGTCGTGGTGACGCGCGGCGCCATTGGCGACCGCCGCGGCGACTCCACCGTCGTCGACGGCCTCGCCGATCTCGATGCCCTGCTGGCGGGCGTCATGCTCGACCTCATTCCCCTCCGCATCGATGCCGGCACCTCGGCCGGTCATGTCGCCGCCATGCTCGCGGCGAAGGTGGCGAGCGACGGTCTCGACCCGAAGGGCCTCTCTATCGCCTTCGGCATCGATCCGATCGGAGCCTTCGCGCGCCGCGGTACGCTGGAGAGCTGGGACGGCGCCTCCGCCAAGGCGTGCGACGCGGTGTTGGCGCTTCACCGCAGCGGTATCGGTGGCACGCAGCTCACGGCCGACGGCCGCGTCATCCACGATGCCGGCGGCTCCGAGGCGCAGGAACTCGCCTATGTCCTCGGCACGGCGGTGCAGTATTGGCGCATGCTGGAGGCTGCCGGCCTGCCGCTCGCCGAGGCCGCGCGCAGCCTCTCGGTGGTGCTGGCCGTCGATGCCGATCAGTTCCTCTCCACCGCCAAGATCCGCGCCATCCGCAAGTTGTGGGCGCGGCTCGAGGTGGCCTGCGGCCTTGAGCCGGCCCATCTCGACCTGCACGCCGAGACCGCCTGGCGCATGGTGACGAAGGTCGATCCCGCCGTGAACTGGCTGCGCACGACCACGGCTGTTTTCGCGGCCGGTGTCGGCGGTGCCGACCACGTCGTCGTCGAGCCGTGGACGGCGGCCATCGGCCTGCCTGACGCCTTCGCTCGCCGCGTCGCCCGCAACACCCAGTTGATCCTCATCGAGGAATCGAACCTCCACCGTGTCGCCGATCCGGCCGCCGGCTCCGGCGGCATGGAGGCGCTGACGGACGAGCTCTGCCGCCGCGCCTGGGCGCTGTTCCAGGAATGGGAGAAGGCGGGCGGCATCGTCGCGGCTCTCTCGGCCGGTACGGTGCAGGCCGCTGTTGCGAAGGTGCGCGCCGAGCGCGCCGCGGCCATCGCGAAACGCCGCGAGCCGCTGACCGGCGCCTCCGAATTCCCGAACGTCCACGAGGCCGCTCCCGAGGTGCTTCATCCGCCGAAGCGCGAGACGCAGCGGGGCGCGGCGCCGGTCGACCTTCCCGCCGCGGCCAAGGGCGAGCGCTTCGAGGCGCAGGTGAAGGCTTTCGCAGCCGGCGCCGTCCGCTCGTCCCTGTCGCGGATGAAGAGCGATACCATCTTCGTCGATCCGCTGGCACCGATCCGCCTCGCCGAGCCCTTCGAGGCGCTGCGCGCCGATCTCGACGCCATCGCCGCGCAGGCCGGCGCACGGCCGAGAGTGTTCCTCGCGACGATCGGCCCCGTGGCCGCCTTCACGGCGCGCGCGACCTTCGCGCGCAACCTGTTCGAGGCCGGGGGCTTCGACGCCCCGATCCCCGAGGGACTTGCCGACATCGCCGCGATCCGTGACGCCTTTACGGCGAGCGGGGCGGCGATCGCCTGCCTGTGCTCGTCTGACGACCTCTATGCCGCTGAAGCGGTCGACGTCGCGGCGGCGCTGAAGGCTGCCGGCGTGCGGCAGCTCTGGCTCGCTGGCCGTCCCGGCGATCTCGAGGACAGCCTCAAGGCTGCGGGCGTCGAGGGTTTCGTCTATGCTGGCGGCGACGTGCTGGCCTTCCTGAAGGCCGCGCGTGCGGCGCTGGATGCGTGAGGAGACAGCCATGACCCGCATCCCCGACTTCACCACCGTCGACTTTGCCGATGCGGCGCCCGCTGCGTCGGGCGGCGCCGTCTGGCTGACGCCGGAGGAGATCGCCGTGCGCCCGGTGCACACCGGGGCCGATCTCGCCGGCATCGACTTCCTCGACACCTGGCCGGGTATCAAGCCCTTCCTGCGCGGCCCCTATCCGACGATGTACGTGAACCAGCCCTGGACGATCCGGCAATATGCCGGCTTCTCCACGGCCGAGGATTCCAACGCCTTCTACCGGCGCAATCTCGCGGCGGGCCAGAAGGGCCTGTCGGTAGCCTTCGACCTCGCCACCCATCGCGGCTATGACTCGGATCATCCCCGCGTTTCCGGCGATGTCGGCATGGCGGGCGTCGCCATCGATTCCATCTACGACATGCGAACCCTGTTCTCCGGCATTCCGCTGGACCAGATGAGCGTGTCCATGACCATGAACGGCGCGGTGCTGCCGATCCTCGCGCTCTACATCGCCGCGGCGGAAGAGCAGGGCGTGCCGCAGGCCAAGCTCTCCGGGACCATCCAGAACGACATCCTCAAGGAGTTCATGGTCCGCAACACCTACATCTATCCGCCCAAGCCCTCGATGCGGATCATCTCGGACATCTTCGCCCATACGGCGAAGGAGATGCCGAAGTACAATTCCATCTCGATCTCCGGCTATCACATGCAGGAGGCCGGGGCGACGCAGGACCTCGAGCTCGCCTACACGCTCGCCGACGGCGTCGAATACATCCGCGCCGGCATCGCCGCCGGCATGACGGTGGACCAGTTCGCGCCGCGCCTGTCCTTCTTCTGGGCCATCGGCATGAACTTCTTCATGGAAGTGGCGAAGCTGCGGGCGGCGCGCCTCCTCTGGGCCAAGCTCGTCAAGCAGTTCGACCCGAAGAGCGACAAGAGCCTGCCGCTGCGCACCCACAGCCAGACCTCCGGCTGGTCGCTGACGGCGCAGGACGTGTTCAACAACGTCGTGCGCACCCAGATCGAGGCCATGGCGGCGACGCAGGGGCACACCCAGTCGCTGCACACCAACGCCCTCGACGAGGCGCTGGCGCTGCCGACCGACTTCTCCGCCCGCATCGCCCGCAACACCCAACTCTTCCTCCAGCAGGAGAGCGGCACGACCCGCATCATCGACCCCTGGGGCGGCTCGCTCTATGTCGAACGGCTCACCGCCGACCTCGCCGCCAAGGCCTGGGAACACATCCAGGAAGTCGAGGCGCTCGGCGGCATGGCCAAGGCCATCGACGCCGGCATCCCCAAGCTGCGCATCGAGGAAGCCGCCGCCAAGACCCAGGCGCGCATCGATTCCGGCGTCCAGTCGGTGATCGGCGTCAACAAGTTCCGCCCGGACGACGAGAAGCCCATCGACGTCCTCAAGGTCGACAACTCCGCGGTGCGCGCCTCGCAGATCGAGAAGCTCCGGCGCCTGCGCGAGGAGCGCAATCCGGCAGAGGTGCAGGCCGCCCTCGACGCGCTGACGGCCGGCGCGGCCGGCAACGGCAACCTCCTCGCACTCGCCATCAACGCGGCGCGGGCGAAAGCCACCGTCGGCGAGATGTCGGATGCCATGGAGAAGGTGTTCGGCCGCCACAAGGCCGAGATCAAGGCCATTTCCGGCGTCTACAAGCGCGAGGTCGGCGCCATGAACGAGAACGTCTCGAAGGTCCAGAGCATGGTCGAGACCTTCGCCGAGAACGAGGGCCGCCGCCCGCGCATCCTCGTCGCCAAGGTCGGCCAGGACGGCCACGATCGCGGCCAGAAGGTCATCGCCTCGGCCTTCGCCGACCTCGGCTTCGACGTCGACATCGGGCCGCTCTTCGCAACCCCCGCCGAGGCCGCCAAGCAGGCCATCGAGAACGACGTGCACTGCGTCGGTGTCTCCTCGCTCGCCGCCGGCCACCTGACGCTGGTGCCGGAGCTGAAGGCGGAACTGGCGAAGCAGGGCCGCGAAGACATCATGATCGTCGTCGGCGGCGTCATCCCGCCGCAGGACTTCGATGCCCTCTATGCCGCGGGTGCCTCGTCGATCTTCCCGCCGGGAACGCCGATCGCGGATGCCGCCATCGACTTGATGGACAAGCTCAACGCCAAGCTCGGCTACGTGCAGGCGGCGGAGTAGGCGCGTCAGTCCGCAAGGCCGATGACGAAGGCCAGCGCCGTTCCCACGCGGGCCATGTCATCCGCGTCGAGCTGGCCGATGACATCGCCGATCCGCGTGCGCCGGACCGTCACCGGCTTGTCAGCCATCACCTGGGACGCGACGCGCAGTCCGTTCCCCGGGGTGGGGGCAATCGTGATGCGGAAGTCGGGGGCGTCGGCGATCTCGGACGTCATCTGGCAGATTACGACCGATCCGTGCCCCGGCGGGAAGGCATCGGACTGGACGATGACCGCCGGGCGGGGCTTGCCGTAGTCACCGCTCGCCGCCACCAGAACCACGTCACCGCGCCGCATCGTTTGCCGTTTCTCCGGACCCGTCAGTCCTCGGCCGTGCCGAAGTCGCTGACAGTCTCGATCCAGCGCATCGCGTCGTCCTCGGTAGCGACATCGAGCTGGGCCACCTGCTCTGCCACCCGCCGACGGACCGCCGCGAGACGCGCATCCGGTATCGTCAGGCGCAGATCGCGAAGGCCCTGCGCGCGCCGACGCTCGCGCATCGCCTTCATTCGCTGTGCGGGTTCGGCCACGCGTGCCTCCAAAATCCTCGGAAAGGAAACGTAACGCGTTACGCTATCTCCTGCAACACGCCCCCCGCACAACGACGCGATCCTCTTGACTCCTGCCGCAACCCTCCCTTGCCGCGCGAAATTCGGGCAATCGAAACGGTTGAACTGACTGCCATTCCAGTGCAGCCTTCTGTGATCACAGACAAGGACCGGATCAACCGGCCTCATGGATCAAGGGAGGATCATCATGACTGAATTCACACGCCGCCATCTCATGGTCACCGCCGCGGGCGTCGGCCTGGCCTCGCAGCTCTCCGCGCCGGCCATCGCCCAGGCCTTCCCGGCCCGCCCGATCACGCTGGTCGTTCCCTGGGGCGCCGGCGGCGGCACGGACGCCACCGCGCGCATCGTCGGCGCGCTGATGGAGAAGGAGTTCGGCCAGCCGGTGAACGTCGTCAACCGCACCGGCGGCTCGGGTGTCGTCGGCCACTCGGCCATCGCGACCGGCGCGCCGGACGGCTACACGATCGGCATGATCACCGTCGAGATCTCGATGATGCACTGGCAGGGCCTGACCCAGCTGAAGCCCGACAGCTACACGCCCCTGGCGCTGATGAACGAGGATCCGCCCGGCGTGCAGGTCTCGGCCTCCAGCCCCTATGCGGACCTGAAGGCGCTCGCCGATGCGATCAAGGCCAATCCGGGCAAGCTCAAGGCCTCCGGCACCGGCCAGGGCGGCATCTGGCATCTCGCCCTCGTCGGCTGGCTCGGCGCCATGGGCCTGCCGGCCAGCGCCGTGCCGTGGGTGCCCTCGAACGGCGCGGCACCCGCCATGCAGGACCTCGCCGCCGGCGGCATCGACATCGTCACCTGCTCGGTGCCCGAGGCGAAGGCCATGCTGGATGCGGGCCGCGCCAAGTCGCTGGCCATCATGGCCTCCGCGCGCAATCCGCAGTTCGCCAACGTCCCGACGCTGAAGGAGGCGATCGGCGTTGACTACACGGTCGGTGCCTGGCGTGGCATTGCGGCCCCGAAGAACCTGCCGGCCCCGATCGCCGAGCGGTACACGTCGGTCCTCAAGAAGATCAACGAATCCAAGGAATTCCGCGACTTCATGTCGGCCCGCGGCTTCGGCGTGAAGTGGGCGGACGGCGCCGGCTTCGCCAAGTTCATGGATGAAGGCAATACCGCCATGGGCGTCGCCATGAAGGCGGCCGGTCTCGCCCGCTCGGCCTGATGCATCGCACGGAGCGGCCTCCTCGTCGGGGCCGCTCCGTCCCTTCCCCGCGGCGAGGGCCTTCCCGTGCGCTTCAACGATCTTGTCAGCGGGGCGATCATGATCGCCGCCGCCCTTCTCGTCATCGTCCTGACGCTGAAGTTTCCGGAGTTTCCCGGCCAGAACTATGGACCGGCGGTGTTCCCGCGCCTCCTGGCTGTGCTGCTGATCGTGTGCGGCCTTCTTCTCATGGTTCGGGGCTATGGGGCATGGCGCGCGGGCGAGTCGCTCGCCGACATCCCCGAATGGGCACGTGACCCGGCCAACGTCATCTCCGCGCTGCTCGTCCTGGGTGCCGCGCTGGCCTACATCCTGGTCCTCGATGCGGTCGGCTTCGTGCCCCTGACCCTCGTCGTCCTTCTCGTCCTCCTCCTCTGGTTCAGGGTCCGCGTGCCGGTCGCCGTCGCCACGTCGCTGGTCGCGGCCTTCGGCATCAACTGGTTCTTCGCCAGCCTGATGCGCGTGCCGCTGCCGCGCGGCCTGATGGACTGGTTCCTGTGAGGACGCCCCGATGACCCTCGACATCCTCCTGCAGGCCTTCGCGCTCGTCTTCCGTTTCGACGTCCTCGCCATCATCATGGGCGCAGCGATCTTCGGCATGTTCGTCGGCGCCATGCCCGGCCTCACAGCCACCATGGCCACCGCCCTGCTGATTCCGGTCACGTTCTTCATGGACCCGGTGCCGGCGCTGGGAGCCATCGTCACGGCCACCGCCATGGCGATCTTTGCCGGCGACATTCCCGCCGCCATGCTGCGCATGCCCGGAACCCCCGCTTCGGCCGCCTATACGGACGAGAGCTACCTGATGGGCAAGAAGGGGTTCCTCGATCTCAACCTCGGCACCAACCTCGTCACCTCGGTGCTCGGCGGCCTCATCGGCGTCGCCATCCTGGTTCTGGCCGCGCCGGCGCTCGCCGAGTTCGCACTGGCCTTCTCCAGCTTCGAATACTTCTGGCTCGCCGCCCTCGGCCTGACCTGCGCGGTCTTCCTTGCCACCAACGATCCCCTGAAAGGCTTCGCCTCGCTCTTCCTCGGCCTTGGCCTCGGCACCATCGGCATCGACCCGGCGGCAGGCTTCCCCCGCTTCACCTTCGGCTCGGTCGAGCTCATGCAGGGTGTCAGCTTCATCCCGGCGATGATCGGCATGTTCGCCATTTCGGAACTGCTGCGCGGTGTCACCAGCATGCAGGCACCGACCGAGATGATCACCCAGCAGGTCGGCAACGTCTTCAAGGGCGTTGGCGGGGTGTTGCGAAAGTACTGGGTCAACTTCCTGCGCGGATCGGGCATCGGCGTGGTCATCGGCGCGCTGCCGGGGGCGGGCGCCGACATCGCCGCCTGGATCTCCTATGCGGTGTCCAAGCGCTTCTCTAAGGAACCTGAGAAATTCGGCACCGGTCACGTCGAGGGCATTGTCGACGCCGGCGCCGCCAACAATTCGGCGCTCGCGGCGGCATGGATCCCGGCTCTTGTCTTCGGCATTCCCGGTGACTCGATCACCGCCATCGTGATCGGTGTGCTCTACATGAAGGGCATGAACCCCGGTCCCACCGTGTTCCTGCAGAACCCGCAGCTCATCTATGCGGTGTTCATGATCTTCGTCCTTGCGAACCTCCTGATGCTCCCCCTCGGCTGGGCCATCATCAAGTCGGCGAAACAGGTGCTGAAGGTGCCGAAGAACATCCTTCTCCCGATGATCCTGATCTTCTGCGTGGTCGGCTCCTATGCCATGACCAATTCGATCTACGGCATCATCATCATGCTGGTGCTGGGCGTCTTTGCCTTCATGCTGGAGGAGAACGGCTTCCCCGTTGCGCCGATCATCCTCGGTCTCGTGCTGGGGGAAATGTTCGAGCAGAACTTCATCACCTCGATGATCAAGTCCGACGGCTCGTTCCTCGCCTTCTTCGCCCGGCCCATCGCCGGCATTCTCGGTGTCGCGACCATAGCCATCTGGCTCATCATGCTCTGGCGCATGGGCCCCTGGAACAAGCTAAGCCGGCGGCGGCATGACGTTTGACCGCCGGGAGTGAGGCTGCTAGCCGGGGTGGATGTCCGCCTATCGCCTCGTCATCTTCGATTTCGACGGTACGCTCGCCGACAGCACCGACTGGTTCTTCGGGATCATGAACGGGGTGGCGCGCCGCTACGGGTTCCGCGAGATCGACGCGGCGGAGCGCCAGGAACTGCGTGGACGGCCGAGCCACGAGGTCATCCACGCCCTCGGCGTGCCGATGTGGAAGCTCCCCATGATCGCGGCCCATATGCGCGGCCTTGTCAGGGAGAATGCGGATCGCATCCCCTTGTTCCCTTGGGTGCCGGATGCCCTCCGGCGCCTCGCGGACGCCGATCTGACGATGGTGATCGCGAGTTCGAACGGGAAGGACACGATCCTTCGGATTCTCGGTCCTGATGCGGCGGCGTGTGTAGCGGCTGTCTCGGGTGGTGCTTCGCTGTTCGGCAAGGCGGCAAAATTCCGAAAGCTGATGAGGCAGTTCGGTGTGGAACCCGGGAGTGTGGTCTCCGTCGGCGACGAGGCGCGGGATATCGAGGCGGCCCGCGAGGCCGGCATCGCCAGCATCGCCGTGACCTGGGGCCTTGCGACGCGGCCCGCCCTGGTGGCGGCGCAACCGACGATGATCGTCGACGACGCGCACGAACTCCAGCGCTTGCTGCTTGCCGGTCGGTGACCGGCCTGTCCGCAACATCGGCCCGGCCATCCGGAGCCGAGATGGCGGTCGCCTCTGCGCCAGCTTGTCGCGCTCTCTTGCCCCGGCAATGCGAAGCCCCACATCCGCGGCGTCCCCTGGTCCGGGCCCCTCTGGCGAGCGCTCAGCCGGCGTTCTCGCGATGTCGGACCACCCATCGACATCGTTCGCCGGCATCGAGGAGGCTCCCATGCGTCGCCACGCCCAACCGGCCACCGACGGCCCGGGGTCCACGGTCCCCGCCGCGGTCACGCCCTGGGTCGCCATGGCGGCGCGGCCGAGCCGCCCTGCCGAGGCCGCCGGCCACCCTGACCTTCGCCTTGCGGCCCGGCCCGATTGGTGTCTCGACGCCGATACCCGCGACTACGTCATCGCCCGCCGCAACGTCCTCACCGGCCTGTGGGCCGGCGGGCTCCTCGGCCTCGAGGGTCCCGACCTCGCGCGCTACGCCGCCGGCATGCACCGGGCCGATTTCGAGGTTCCGGGCGATGCCGACATCGTCGCGGCGCTGCTGCGCGACCTCGGCCGGGCGGGGGTTCAGACGACCGAGAGGCTCGTGCGGCAGCGGCTAGCCGCCTTCCACCGCCAGGCGCTCGTCCAGACCCACTGCACCGACTGACCCGCGCCGTCCGCGCCCCCGTTTCGAGGAACTCGCCGCCATGACCGGCATCCTGATGTCGCTCGTCTCGTTCTTCCTGCTCCAACCCGTCGAACAGGCCATCACCGCCGAACTCGCCCGCGCACGGGCACCGCAGGCGATCGTCGAGAAGGTGGCCGCCTGCTCGCGGCAGGCCGTTCCGGCCGCCGTCGACCGGGTCATGTCCGACCCAGCCTGGGCCGTCACGACCCTCGTCACGGTCTGGCTCGGCCAGACGGATTCGCAGGTGATCCTCATCGACATCGCGCCGGACTGCGGGCAGGCGCTCGACGCGGCGCGTCCCTTCCTCTCGGACGGCGGGGCGTGAGCGCAGACTGAGGCGCGGCGCCGTCAGTCGCGGGCGGCGGGCGCCGAACCGGCCGGCTCGCCAGGGCCTGCGAGCGGCTCCGCCGCCACCGCCCTGGCGCTCTCCGGCTGGCTGGCCATCGGCGCCTGCTCCTGCGGCGGGCGCAGCTCCGAGGGCAGGGCAGGGACTTCGGCTGCCACC